>CAZYEY010000001.1:0-8895 GCA_964646585.1 uncultured Thiobacillus sp.
GGCGGGGGCGGTGGCGGCGGCGGGGGGCATGGATCCCTGGCTGCTGTCCGGCACCCTGGTGGTGGCTGCCCTGTGTGGCGATAACATCAACTACTGGGTGGGGCGCTTCCTGGGGCCGAAAGTATTCCAGTTCGAGGGCAGCCGCTTCCTCAAGCGGGAGAATCTGGACCGCACCCACGCCTTCATGGAGAAGCACGGCCCCAAGGCCATCATCATCGCCCGCTTCGTGCCCGTGGTGCGGACCTTCGTGCCCTTCGTCTGCGGCATTGGCCGCCTCACCTATCCCCGCTTCCTGGGCTTCTCCATCCTCGGTGCCCTGCTGTGGGTCGGCCTGCTGGTGCCGGCTGGCTACTTCTTCGGCAACCTGCCCCTCGTGAAGAACAACCTCACGGTAGTCATCCTCCTCATCGTCTTCCTTTCCATCCTGCCGGGCATCCTGGAGTACCTGAAGCACCGGCGGGCCGCCTCTGCCCGGGTTTGACCCCTGATCTGAAACAGTCTTAAGGTTGACAAGAATAGTAGGTCAACCATAGATTTCCCACGCACTTAGATTTGATCTAATAACCCGTTTCCCCGGCACGGGAATCAGCCGGGCACCGATATGAGGAGAACACCATGCAACTGAAAGGCTCCAAGACCGAGCAAAACCTGAAAGACGCCTTCGCCGGCGAATCCCAGGCCAATCGCCGCTACCTGTATTTTGCCGCCAAGGCCGACGTGGAAGGCTACAACGACGTGGCTGCCCTGTTCCGCTCCACTGCGGAATGCGAAACCGGCCATGCCCACGGCCATCTGGAATACCTGGAGACCTGTGGCGACCCCGCCACCGGCATGCCCTTCGGCGCCACCGCCGATAACCTGAAGACCGCCGTGGCCGGGGAGACCCACGAATACACCGACATGTATCCCGGCATGGCCAAGACGGCCCGGGAAGAGGGCTTCGAGGAAATCGCGGACTGGTTCGAAACCCTGGCCAAGGCTGAGCGCTCCCACGCCAACCGCTATCAAAAAGCCCTGAACGAACTGGGCGCCTGATCGACGGGGGGCCCTGCGGCCCCCACCTCCCTTTCGCCATCCGTCATCCATGCAAGGAATGCCATGGCCACGACCGTGAAAGAAGGCAACCTGGAAGCCCCCACCCGCCATCCCCTGGACTGGCGCAACCCCGATTTCTACAGTGAGGATTCCCTGTTCAGGGAGATGGAGCGGGTCTTCGACATCTGCCACGGCTGCCGCCGCTGTGTCTCCCTCTGCCAATCCTTCCCCACCCTGTTCGATCTGGTGGACGCCTCCGAATCCATGGAAGTGGACGGCGTGAAGAAAGACGATTATTGGAAGGTCGTGGACCACTGCTATCTCTGCGACCTGTGCTACATGACCAAGTGCCCCTACGTGCCGCCCCACGAGTGGAACCTGGATTTCCCCCATCTCATGTTGCGCGCCAAGGCGGTCCACTACCGCAACCACGGCGCCAAGCTGCGCGACCGGGTACTCACCAGCACCGACGCGGTGGGCGCCCTGGTGGGGATTCCCGTGGTGGCGCAAACGGTCAATGCGGTGAACAAGTTGTCCCCGGCGCGAAAGGTTCTGGAATCCGTGGCCGGTATCCATGCAGAAGCCTGGCTGCCCGAGTTCTCCGGCCGGCCCCTGCGCGGTCGCCTGAAGCGGCTGCCCGCCGACACCCCGGGCGAGCCGGCGGGCAAGACCCGGGGCAAGATCGCCCTGTTCGCCACCTGCTACATGAACCGCAACGAACCCGGGCCGGGGGAGGATCTGGCCGCCGTGTTCGCCCACAACGGCATCCCAGTCACCCTGGCCGAGAAGGAACGCTGCTGCGGCATGCCCAAGCTGGAACTGGGGGACCTGGACGCGGTGGCGGCGGCCAAGGCGGCCAACATCCCCATGCTTGCCAAGCTGGTGGATGAAGGCTGGGACCTCACCGCCCTCATTCCTTCCTGCGTGCTCATGTTCAAGCAGGAACTGCCCCTCATGTTTCCGGACGACCCGGACGTGCTGAAGGTGAAGAACGCTTTCTACGACCCCTTCGAATACCTGATGCTGCGCCACAAGGAAGGCCGGCTCAAGACCGACTTCAAGACCGGTCTGGGCAAGGTGGCCTACCACGCGGCCTGCCACCAACGGGTGCAGAACATCGGCCCCAAGACGAAAGAAGTGCTGTCTCTCGTACCCGGCACGGAGATCGAGTTCATCGAGCGCTGTTCCGGCCACGATGGCACCTACGCGGTAAAACAGGAGTTCCACGAGTTCGCCATGAAGATCGTCAAGCCGGTGGTGGCCCGGGTGAACCAGGCCAAGCCGGACCACTACGGCAGCGACTGCGCCATGGCGGGCCACCACATCGCCCACGCCCGCGCCGACGGCAGCACGCCGGAGCACCCCATCACCCTGCTGCGGAAGGCCTACGGACTATGAATTTGCGCGAGGAAGCCCCCATGACCAAGCTCACCCGCCAAGACCTGTTCACCCTGGAAAAGTACGCCGAGATCCGCAAGGACTTCCGTGCCCGGGTCATCGAGCACAAGAAGCATCGGCGCGTCCCCCTGGGCGAGCACGCCGCCCTCTACTTCGAGGACCGGCTCACCATGCAATATCAGATCCAGGAGATGCTGCGCATCGAAAAGATCTTCGAGGCGGCGGGCATCCAGGAGGAACTGGATGTCTACAACCCCCTCATCCCCGACGGTTCCAACTGGAAGGCCACCTTCATGGTGGAGTACGCCGACGAGGCTGAGCGGCGGGCGGCGCTGGCCCGGCTGGTGGGCATCGAGAAGGACATCTGGGTGCGGGTGGACGGCTTCGACCCGGTATTCCCCATCGCCAACGAGGATCTGGAGCGCACGGCGCCGGACAAGACCGCCTCGGTGCATTTCATGCGCTTCGAACTCACGCCGGACATGGTGCGGGCCGTGAAGAATGGCGCCGACATCTCCGCTGGCGTGGCCCATGCCCAATACCAGGCCACCCTGTCGCCCCTGCCCAGGGCCATCCGGGATTCCCTGGCGGCAGACCTGGCTTGAGGCCCGGCGCGGTATCATGCCGGCCTCGTTCCGGAGACCGTCATGCGCCGCATCCTCGCCTTCGCCACCTTCTTCCTGATCAGCACCGTCCATGGCGCCAATAGTCCCGAATCCTGGATCTGGGGTGACAGCTACGGCCTTGGGCGGAGTTTCGAGACCGACTTCGACGACTATGCCAAGGCTTGGAAGGAGGTCCAGGCCCAGCTTCCGCCCTATCCCAAGGCGGAGAACCTGGTGGCATTCGAGGTCAGCGCCGCCACCAGCAACAAATACTTCATCGACTTTCCCTCCGTCAGCGCCGGGGCCGACGGCGTGGTGCGCTACACCGTAGTAGTGAAAAGCCCGGCCGGCGCCGAGACCGTGAGCTTCGAGGGCATGCGCTGCGAGAACGGCGAACGCAAGCTCTACGCCTTCGGCCGCGCCGACGGCAAGGGCGGCGGCGAATGGTCGCGCAATCGCTACGCCAAGTGGGAGGCCATCAAGGAGCGGCAGCAGACCAGCTACCAGCGGGAACTGTTCTACCACTACTTCTGCACCGTGGAAGGTTTCAACGACATCAAGGTCATCCATCGCCTGCTTCGGAGTGGGGGCTTGCGCGACCGGGAAGCGGGGGGGCTGTTCGCCCGTTGATCCGAGGGGATACCTCCGGATGGTGATGTCCGGGAGGATGCGGATGTCCTAGAATCCATCTGCTTCAGGTGCCCACCCCGGTGGGTGAAACGGGAAACAGGTGCGGTGGAGGTACTCCGCCCATGCCTGTGCTGCCCCCGCAACGGTATGCGCTAAGAGCCGCTCAGATGCCACTGTCCCCGGACGGGAAGGCGAACGGCCCGGGTTGACGACCCTCGGCGCGAGCCCGGAGACCGGCCTGAAGAAGATGCGGGCCGCGGCGGGCGGTTGGAGCGAATTCGGTCTTCCCACCTTTTTCGGCCCGCTTGTCGTGGTTCTCCCTGCGGGGACGCTGGGAACGAAAAAGGATCCTTCCATGCAACGCAAGCTACTGGCCGCCGTCGTCGCCGGCCACATCGTCGCGCCTGTCTCGGCGCAAGACATTCCCACCCTGGGGGAGATCGTGGTCACCGCCACGCGCATCCCCACAGCTGACGTGTTGGCCCCTTATGCCTCCGAGGTGCATACCCGGAATCAGATCGAAAAATCCGGCGCCACCACTCTGTACGACTACCTGGCGCGGCATACCTCGGTGAACGTCATGCCCAGTTATGGCAACCGTTTCACGCCGCTTCTGGACATGCGGGGCTATGGCATCGGCAGCGGTAGTCAGAACATCGTCGTCAGCGTGGACGGGATGCGGCTGAACAACATCGACATGATGCCCCAGCTCATCGGCGCCATCCCGCTGGCGGACATCGAGCGCATCGAGGTCACCCGGGGCAGCGGCGCTGTGCTGTTCGGCGACGGCGCCACCGCCGGCACCATCCAGATCGTGACCCGTAGCCACGAGGGCGTGAGCCTTGCGGGAAGCGTGGGAAACCATGGCGCACGCGCGGCCACGGCCACGTCGGGTTTGAAGCGGCCACGCGCGAGCTTGTCCGTCAGCGCCACCTACGACCACGGGGATGGTTATGCCGACCCGGATGTCACAGGCCACAAGGATGCCGCCGGCAACCGCACCTGGCGCGGCACCCTGGAGGGCAGACCCAGCGATGCCCTCGATCTGGGCCTGGATCTGGCCAGCAGCCGCATCGATACCCGCTATCCGGGGCCGCTTACCCTGGCGGAGTTCCAGGCCGATCCGGCGCAAAACGGCGGCAACACCTACAACCACCAGCGACTGGATACCGACCTGTGGCGCCTGCGCGGCAGTGTGCGTCTGGCGCCGGACTGGCGGCTCACCCTGACCCATGGGCAGGAGGACAAGCATTCGGAATACCTCGCGCCGTTTCCCTTCAAGGCGGATTACGACTACGCCAGCGATGAGTTGAGCCTGTCCTACAGGGGCAGGGCATGGGACCTCAGCGCAGGGGCCCAACGTTTCGACGGCGTGCGCAGGGATCGCAATGGCTTCGCGGACAACGATACGCACAAGAAAAATTCCGGCGCGTTCCTGCACAGCCAGTACCGGCTGGGCATGACCACCTTCTCCGCCGGCGCGCGCCGGGAGCGGGTGGAATACGCCTACGTGCCCACCGCCGGCGCCGCCAATCGGGCCGAGCATCGGCTATCCGCCTGGGATCTGGGCGTGAACCATGCCCTGGACGGACGGCTCAGCCTGTTCGCCAACCTGGATCGCGCCTTCCAGGCCCCGGACATCGACCGCTTCTTCAACTTTGGCGGGATGTTCAACGGCTTCATCCGCCCCGCCATCAGCCGAACCCTGACCCTGGGACTCAACCATGTCACCCCGGTCAACCGCTTCAAGCTCAGTCTGTTCCGGGCCGACCTGGACGACGAGATCTATTACAACCCAGGCACCTTCACCAACACCAACCTGGACCAGACCCACAAATACGGCCTGGAACTGCAGGATGCCTGGCGCGCCACGGAAACCCTGAGCGCCCGCGTCAACTACACCTGGACCCGGGCCATCATCGACCGGGAGAACGATGGCGGTGGGGCGTTCAACGGCAGGAACCTGCCCGGCGTGCCCCGGCATGGGCTCACCCTGGGCCTGGACTGGCAGCCGGCCGGTGGCTGGAACGTGAATCTCACGCACACCTGGAAGAGCCGGGCCTACGCGGTGAATGATTTCGCCAACACCCTCACCCAGAGGCAGGCGGCCTACCGGTCCACCGACCTGGCCGTGCGCTACCGCGCCGGAAACCTGGAATGGTGGGCCGGGGTGGAAAACCTGTTCGCCCACGCCAACGGCCTGTGGATTCAGGATGATTCGATCTACCCCGTGAATTTCACCCGCAACTGGCGGCTGGGCCTGAAGGCCAGTTTCTGAAAAGCGTTAAACTCGTCCCATGCCCGTCATGGGGCGCCCTCCCTGGAGACTGAAGATGCAACCAAGCTGCCACCACTGTTCCCCCCGCGCCCAGACCCTCATCGGCCTCACCCTCATGGCCGTGATGCTGGCCACGCGCTTCCACCACTTCGGCGACGCCCTGCACCTGCCGGACGCCTCCTGGGCCCTGTTCTTCCTGGCCGGCTTCTATCTCTCGCCGGCCTGGCTGCTGGGACTGATGATCGAGGCGGTGGCCATCGACCTGGTCGCCGTGGGCTGGATGGGGGTATCCGGTTACTGCCTGACCCCGGCCTATGCCGGCCTGCAAATCGCCCACCTGGTTCTCTGGGCGGGTGGCCGTCGGGCAGGCCGGCTCTACGCAGGTGGCGCTGACCTGTTCCGCCCCGCGGGCATCGCCCTGGCGGTGACGGTCCTGGCCTTCGTCCTTTCCAACGGCAGCTTCTATTGGTTGGGTGGCCGCGTCACCGAAACCAGCCTGGCCCAGTTCCTCCAGACCTTCGTCGATTACGCGCCCCGTTTCCTGGCCAGCACCCTGCTGTACCTGGGCGCCGCCGCCCTGGTCCATGGCCTCGTCGCCACCCTGGCGCGGAGCCGAGGGGCGGGCATGACCGGCTTCCGTTGATCCTGCCTCCGGCACACCATCGGGCGTCCCGGGTGGGCGCCCGCTTTGTTTTCCCATGCTGACCCTGATCCTGGGGGGTGCCCGCTCCGGCAAGAGCCACCATGCCCAAACCCTGGCCGAATCCTCCGGACTGGCGGTGACCGTGGTCGCCACCGCCCGGGCCGGCGACGCGGAAATGGCCCGGCGCATCGCCCGCCACCGGGCCGAGCGCCCGGCCCATTGGCATACCGTGGAAGAACCCCTGGCCCTGGCCGCTACCCTGGACCGGCACGCCGAGGCCTCGCGCATTCAGGTGGTGGATTGCCTCACCTTGTGGCTGCTGAACCTGCTCGAAGCCGGAGAGGATGTTTTCCAGCGGGAACGGGCGGCGTTGCTGGCTGGCCTGTCACACCTGCCCGGCGAAGTGGTCCTGGTGGCCAACGAAGTGGGGCTGGGCGTGGTGCCCCTGGGCGAGTTGTCTCGCCGCTTCGTGGATGAAGCCGGCATGCTCAACCAGGCCATCGCCAGGATTGCCGACGCCGTGGTGCTGGTGGCGGCGGGGCTGCCTCTCTACCTGAAAGGCCGGAAGCCATGACCCCCTGGTGGCGCGCCGATGCCAAGGCCCTCGATGCCGCAGCCGGAGAGGCCGCACGAGACCGCCAGGATCAGCTCACCAAGCCGCCGGGCAGCCTGGGCCGGCTGGAGGCGATGGCGACTCTCCTGGCGGCCATGCAGGCCCGGGAAAAGCCGGACCTGCGCCATCCCTGGATCACCGTCTTTGCCGGCGACCACGGGGTCGTCGCGGAGGGAGTCGCGGCCTATCCCCAGGCGGTGACCGGACAGATGCTTTCGAACTTCGTCGCCGGCGGCGCCGCCGTCGCCGTGTTGGCCCGGGAGATCGGCGCCCGGCTGGAAGTGGTGGATGCCGGCACCCTGGTGGCCGAACCTCCGCCCGGCGTCATCGCGGACAAGCCCGCCCGGGGCACCGGAAATTTCGCCCGGGAGGCCGCCATGACCCCGGGTCAGCTCGACCATGCCTTGGCGGCCGGTCGCCGGGCGGCAGTGCGGGCGCTCAGCTCGGGGGCCGATCTGTTCATCGGCGGCGAGATGGGCATCGGCAACAGCACCGTCGCGGCGGCTCTGGGCTGCGCCCTCCTGGGCCTGGCCGGGGCGGAACTGGCCGGACCCGGCACCGGACTCGATCCGACGGGAGTAGGCCGCAAGGCGGCGGTCATCGACCGGGCCCTGGCGCTCCATGGCCTGCGGACCGGTCAGGACGCGGGGGCTGCCTTTGCCCATCGCGCTTTGCAATGCGTGGGCGGCTTCGAGCTGGCCGGGTTGGCAGGCGCTTACATCGCTTGCGCCCAGGCCGGCCTGCCGGCCCTGGTGGATGGCTTCATCGCCACGGCGGCGGCCCTGGCCGCCTGTCGCCTGAACCCCTCGGTCCGGGACTGGCTGCTGTTCGCCCACCGTTCGGCGGAACCGGGCCATGCCCGGCTGCTGGCGGCGCTGGCAGCCCGTCCCCTGCTGGACATGGATCTGCGTCTGGGGGAGGGTAGCGGCGCCGCCGTGGCTTTCCCCCTGTTGCGCCTGGCTTGCGCCTTGCATGGGGGCATGGCCACTTTCGCCGAAGCAGGGGTCGGCAAAGGTGCCTGAGCCTACGCTGGTAACCGTGTTGCGCCACGGCGAGGTGGCGGGACGCGCCCACGTCTACCGGGGCACCCTGGACGATCCCATGACCGAAGCGGGAGCCGACCGGGCACGCAGCATCGCCGACTGCCTGGCGCGTCCGGCCTACGATCGTATCGCCAGCTCTCCCCTGAGGCGTTGCCTGGGTTTCGCCACCGTCTATGCCCAATCCTGGAAATGCCCGCTGGAGATCCTGGATGCCATGGCGGAGATGCGCTTCGGCCATTGGGAAGGCATGACGCCCGGGGAAGCCGCCATGCTCGATCCCGCCCGGCATGAATTGTTCCGTGCCAGCGCCGGCGAGGTGCCGCCCCCGGCGGGAGAGTCCATCGTCGATCTGCGCGGGCGGGTGCGCCGGGGTTGGGAGGACTGGCTGGCCGACGCCAGCGGTGGCCACCGCCTGCTGGTGACCCACGCCGGGGTCATGCGCGCCCTGCTCATGGACCTGGTGGGCCTGGATCCCGTCCATGCCTACCGGGTCGCGCTGCCGGCGGCGGCCCATTTCCAGGTGTCCATCCTGGCCGGCGATACGCCGGTATTGCTGAACCTCAATTCATGCGCGGGCTGATCCTGGCCGTCCAGCTCCGCACCCGCCTGCCCACGCCGGCCCCCCAGGCTGTCCCCCCCCAGCGACTGGC
>CAZYEY010000002.1:0-6374 GCA_964646585.1 uncultured Thiobacillus sp.
TTCCCACCCCACCACCGGCGGCCCTGCCGCCCCGGAAACCCAGACAGTTCGGCCCCTGGTTCTGGGTCATGGTGGGCGTCATGGTGCTGGTGGGGGCCCTCATCGCCGCCTACGAGCTCATCGCCTCCCCCTTCCAGGCCATGGTGCTGGCGGGCTACGGCAAGCGCCTCACCTTCCAGTTGGAGGCGGGCGAGAACGAGGAATTCCGCACGCCCAAGGCCGGCCCCTATGACATCCGCCTGGGCTACGTGGGCCTGCCCGAATACATCAAGCGGCTCAAGGCCCAGGGCTTCGAGGTGACCCAGCAGGCCCGTGTCTCCCCGGACATGGCCCGCATCGACGACTTCGGCCTGTTCATGCCCTATGCGGAAAAGTCCGTGGCGGGCCTGGACATCCTGGACTGCCGGGGCGACACCCTCTATGCCATGAAACACCCCCGCCATGCCTACCCGGACTTCAACAGCGTGCCGGCGGTGGTGGCCAACACCCTGTTGTTCATCGAGAACCGGGAACTGCTGGACCCCAACCATCCCCAGCGCAACCCGGCGGTGGAATGGGACCGGCTGGCCCAGGCGGTGCTGGAGAAGATGCTCCAGGCCGTCGATCCCTCCCGCAACGTGCCGGGGGGGTCCACCCTGGCCACCCAGATCGAGAAATACCGTCATTCCCCGGACGGCCTCACCATGACTGCCACGGACAAGCTGGGGCAGATGGCCTCCGCCTCCCTGCGGGCCTATCTGGACGGGGAGGACACCCGGGACACCCGGCGCCGCATCGTGCTGGACTACCTGAATACCGTGCCCCTGGCGGCGGCGCCCGGCTTCGGCGAGGTCAATGGCGTAGGCGATGGCCTGTACGCCTGGTTCGGTCTGGATTTCGACCAGGTCAACGAGTTGCTGCGCGCCCCCCGGGTGACGCCGGAAGCCGCCCGGGCCTACAAGCATGTGCTGGGCCTGCTCATCTCCCAGCGCAAGCCTTCCTATTACCTGCTGTCCGGGCGGGAACACCTGAACGAGCACGCCAACGTCTACCTGCGCCTGCTGGCGGACGCCAAGGTCATCACCCCCGCCCTTCGGGACGCGGCCACCCGGGAAAAGATCGTTTTCCACACCAACGGCAGGAACGGCAAGGGCGAGTTCGTCGAGAACAAGGCGGCCAACGCCCTGCGGGTGGAGCTCTCCAGCCGTCTCGACGTGCCCCGCCTCTACGACCTGGACCGTCTGGACCTGCGCGCCAGCGCCACCTTGCACGCCCCCACCCAGCGCGCCGTGTCCGCGTTCCTGCGGCGCCTGTCGGACCCGGTGGTGGTGGAGGCCGCCGGGCTCTACGGCCATTACCTGCTGGAGCCCGACAACGACCTGACCAAGCCCATCTACAGCTTCACCCTCTACGAGAACACCGAGGACGGCGCCCTGTTGCGGGTCCAGGCGGACAACCTGAACCAGCCCTTCGACATCAACAAGGGCGCCAAGCTGGACATGGGGTCCTCGGCCAAGCTGCGCACCCTCATCACCTACCTGCAACTGGTGGCGGAACTGCGGGAGCAATATGCCGGCCTGTCCCGGCAGGAACTGCTGAAGTTGAAGGTGTCGGACAAGGACATCTTGTCCCAGTGGGTCATCCAGTACCTGGCCAACAACCAAGACAGGGCCCTGACCACCATGCTGGAGGCTGCCATGTCGCGGCCCTACTCGGCCAATCCAGGGGAGTCCTTCTTCACTGGCGGCGGCGTGCACAAATTCGCCAACTTCCACAAGGAAGACGACCACAAGGTCATGGATATGTGGGAGGCCACGCGCAATTCGGTGAACCTGCCATTCATCCGGCTCATGCGCGACATCGTCCGCCACTTCATGTACCGGGATCCGGAGGGCGCCGCCCGCATTCTGTCCGACCCGGACGACCCGCGCCGGGAGAAGTATCTGAAGCAGTTCGCCGACCGGGAGGGTAAAGCCTATCTGGCCCGCTTCCTGAAAAAATACAAGGGCCTGAAGCCCGAAGAGGCCACGGCGGCCCTGCTCAACCACCTTACCGCCAACCCCAAGCGCCTGGCCGCCGTGTTCCGCTACCTGGAGCCCAAGGCCGACGCCGCCGCCCTGGCCGCCTTCATCAAGCCCCGGCTGAACAACCCGGCCAGCCTGGACGAAGGCGACTACCAGTTCCTCCACGAAACCTACGGTCCGGAGAAGTTCAACCTGTCCGACCGGGGCTACATCGCCCAGATCCACCCCCTGGAACTGTGGCTGGTGGCCTACCTCCGTTCCCATCCCGGCGCAGGCTGGAAGGAGATCACCAAAGCCAGCGAGCAGGAGCGGGTGGAGGTTTACGACTGGCTCATCAAGACCAGCCACAAGAACGCCCAGGATATCCGCATTCTCTCCCTGCTGGAGATCGAGGCCTTCCAGGAAATCCACAAGCGTTGGCGCAAGCTGGGCTATCCCTTCGGCAGCCTGGTGCCTTCCTATGCCACCGCCATCGGCTCTTCCGCCGACCGACCGGCCGCCCTGGCCGAACTCATGGGGGTGATCCTCAACGATGGCGTCAAACTGCCACCCATTACCCTGACCCGCCTGGAATTCGCCGCCGGCACCCCCTACCACACCATCCTCGCGCGCCAGCGCCCCGAGGCCACCCGCATCTTCCAGAGCGAAGTTTCCCAGGTGGTGAAGAAGGCCCTGCGCAACGTGGTGGAAGAGGGCACCGCCCGGCGCCTGCGTGGCGCCTTCTCCCTGGGAGATGGCACCACCCTGCCCATCGGCGGCAAGACCGGCACCGGCGACCACCGTTTCGAGGTCTATTCCGCCAGCGGCCAGGTGCTGGAATCCAAGGTCATGAACCGTACCGCCACCTTCGCCTTCTATCTCGGCAACCGCTTCTTCGGCGTCATGACGGTATTCGTGCCCGGCGAAGGTGCCGCCGATTTCCATTTCACCAGCGCCATTGCCGTCCAGATCGTGAAGGACATGGAACCCGCCCTGCGGGGGCTGGTCCTGGGCAGCGAGCGGCCCGAGCCCACCTGGGCGGAGTCCGTCGCCGCCTTCGAGGCGGAAACGACCGCGCCCCGGATGGGCGAGGCACCCAGGGCGGCGCCCATGCCGCCACCTGGCGCGCCGGTGGCTGTCCCACAGGCGCCGGCCACCCCCGCTGCTCCCGCTGCCAAAGTGGCGCCCAAGGCTTCGCCGGCCAAGCCGGCGCCGGCGCCAGCGCCCGTCCCCGTCAAGCCCAAGGCGTCGCCCGTGGTGCCCGCCCGGCCGGTGGTGGAAGAACCGGAACCGGCGCCGCCGCCACCCCAGGTGGACAAGCCGGACCCGCCACCGCCTTCTCCGGCGCCGCCGCCCAAGCCTGCCCCCCAGAAGGAAAGGCGCATCGGCCCCAGCAGCGCCCCTGCCGGGGAAGGTTGGGATTTCATGCGCTGAAACGCGCTCCACCAATGAAAAGGGCCGCTGACGCGGCCCTTTTCATATGGGGACGGTCTGATCAATGCAGGGGCCGCTTCATGAAGTTGACCACCTTTGCCTCCTCGGGCGGCCCGCGCCTTGAGCTGGCGCAACTGCCCCCTCCCTCGGTTTCCATGACGTAGCCCTCGGCTTCGTGGAGCAGGTTGATGACGTCCACGAAGAAACGCTCCTTGGCCATGGCCAGGGCAGTGCGGCCGCCATCATTGGTGGCCTTCACGTCGGCGCCGGCGTTGAGCAGCACTTCGCAGACGGCGGCCTCGCCGGCGCCAGCCGCCAGCATGAGGGGGGTCAGGCCGTAGAAGATGCGTGCATTGGCGTCGGCGCCCGCTGCCAGCAGGGCCTGGACCACCGGCGCGAAGCCACAATCCAGTTCGTGGTTGTAGGCGGCCTTGAACAGGGCGGTCCAGCCGTTGGCATCGGTGGCGTTCACATTGGCGCCCGCCGCCAGCAAGGTTCTCACCACCTCCAGATGCCCGCCCTTGGCCGCTGCCATCAAGGGGGTCTCGCCTTCCTCTCCAGCCCAGTCGGCCTTGGCGCCGGCCGCCAGCAGGGCGCGGGCCAGGGCATCGTCGCCGGCCCGCGCCGCTTCGAACAGTTCCAGGGACATCGCGTTTCTCCGTTGGTTAATACTTGAGTATTGTAATCAAGTATAGCTTGGGCCGCCAGCCTGGAAAAATGCCATCGATCGCGAGCTGGGTCGGTGTCCCGACCCTCAGTTGGCCTGGGGCAGGGCGGACAGGCCGCCCTTGAGGACGCGTACATCGAAACCGCGCTGGGCCATGAGGAAGGCGGCGGTGCCGGCGCGCTGGCCGGTCTGGCAATAGAGGATGTAGATGCGCTCCTTGCCCAGGGTGTTGGCCCTGATGCGCAGCAGGTAGAGGGGGATGTTGATGGCGCCCCGCAGGCTGCCCAGCTTGAACTCGTCCTCCAGGCGCACATCGATGAGCTGGGCGCCCTTGTCCCGCACCAGGGCAGCCGCCTCCGCCACGTTGACCTCCTGTACCAAGGGGGCCTGCAATTGGGCGCGGAAGTCAGCGGCGGCCAGACGCATGAGCTTGCCGTCTGTGATCATGGTGACGCTGGCGTTGCGGGGGTCGCCGGAGATCAGGGCTTCCTCGCCGAAGCCCTGGCCTGCGTCGATGCGGGCCAGGTTGATGTGCTTGTCCGGACTCACGGCGCGGCTGACCTGGGCGCTGCCTTCCCGGATGAGGTAGTAGTAGTCGCCGGCATCACCCTGGCGGATGATGACCTGGCCGGATTTCACCTCGATGGGTTCGAAGCGGCCGAAGAGGATGTGCAGGTTGGCCGGCGGCACCTGGGAAAACGCGGGGTTGCGCAGCAGTTCGAACATCCAGGAAGGGTCTTCGCCTTCGTACTCGGTGACTTCGTAGGAAGTGGCCTGGTCCTGGGCCACCACGCCGTCCAGGGCCAGATCGGAAAAGCGCGCGATCAGGCATTCGGAGCGGGCCATGCCGGTGTAGAGGCGGGGCTTCAGGCGGGCCAGGGGATGACGTGCAGCGTCGGAGCCGGAACGGATGACCAGGGGCGCCGAGCCGTCTTCGGCCTTCAGCGCCATCTCGCCGCGCAGCAGGTAATAGGTGTGGTCGTCGTCGTCGCCACGCTGGAACAGCTTCTCGCCCTGATGCAGCCGGATCTGGCTGGAATCGCCCACGGCGCGCTTGAAGGCCTCCTCGGAGAGGCTGTTGAGGGGGACGAATTGGCGGTAGTCGTATTCCATGGCGGTCTCACAGTCCGAGTTCGGGCCAGAGGGCATCGACGCGGCGCTTCACTTCCTCGCTCATGCGGATGGGCGTGCCCCACTCCCGCTGGGTCTCGCCCGGCCATTTGTTGGTGGCGTCGATGCCCATCTTGGACCCCAGGCCGGACACCGGGCTGGCGAAGTCCAGATAGTCGATGGGCGTATTTTCCACCAACAATGTGTCCCGCGCCGGATCGACCCGGGTGGTGAGCGCCCACATCACTTCCTTCCAGTCGCGCACGTCCACGTCGTCGTCGGTGACGATGATGAACTTGGTGTACATGAACTGGCGCAGAAACGACCAGATGCCGAACATCACCCGCTTGGCGTGGCCCGGGTACTGCTTCTTCATGCTCACCACTGCCATGCGGTAGGAACAGCCCTCGGGTGGCAGGTAAAAATCGACGATCTCGGGAAACTGCTTTTGCAGCAGGGGCACGAAGACCTCGTTCAGCGCCACGCCCAGGATCGCAGGCTCGTCCGGCGGCTTGCCGGTGTAGGTGGAGTGGTAGATGGCGCCACGGCGCAGGGTGATGCGCTCCACCGTGAACACGGGGAAGGTTTCCTGCTCGTTGTAATAGCCGGTGTGATCGCCAAACGGCCCTTCCAGGGCCGTCTCGCCCGGATGGATGGCGCCTTCCAGAACGATTTCCGCGCTGGCCGGCACTTGCAGGTCCGAACCCAGGGCCTTGGCTACTTCCGTCTTGGCGCCCCGCAGCAGGCCGGCGAACTGGTATTCCGAGAGGCTGTCGGGCACCGGGGTCACCGCCCCCAGGATGGTGGCCGGGTCGGCGCCGATGGCCACGCACACGGGGAAGGGCTGGCCCGGGTTGGCCGCCTGGAACTCCCGGAAGTCCAGGGCGCCACCCCGATGGGCGAGCCAGCGCATGATGAGCTTGTTGGGATGAGGGGCGTCAAGCAGGACCTGCTGTCGGTAGATGCCCAGGTTTTGCCGGGGCTTGTGGGGCCCCCGGGTCACCACCAGGCCCCAGGTCAGCAGCGGCGCCACATCGCCAGGCCAGCAGGTCTGGATGGGCAGGCGGGAAAGGTCCACGTCCCTGCCCTCCCACACCACCTCCTGGCAGGCTGGGGAGCGGACCACCGATGGGCTCATGTTCATGACCTGCTTCAGCATCGGCCACTTCTCCCAGGCGTCC
>CAZYEY010000003.1:0-11847 GCA_964646585.1 uncultured Thiobacillus sp.
TCACTCCCACTCGATGGTGCCGGGGGGTTTGCCGGTGACGTCGTAGACCACGCGGTTGATGCCCCGGATCTCGTTGATGATGCGGTTGGAGACCTTGGCCAGCAGGCTATAGGGCAGTTCTGCCCAGTGGGCGGTCATGAAGTCCTGGGTCTGCACGGCCCGCAGGGCAATGACGTAATCATAGGTGCGGCCATCGCCCATCACCCCCACGGCCTTCACCGGCAGGAAGACAGCAAAGGCTTGGGAAGTCTTTTCATACCAGCCACTTGCACGAAGTTCTTCAATGAAAATGTGATCTGCAAGACGGAGCAGATCGGCGTATTCCTTCTTCACCTCGCCCAGGATGCGCACCCCCAGACCGGGGCCGGGAAAGGGGTGGCGGTAGACCATGTCGTGGGGCAGCCCCAAAGCCACGCCCAGTTCCCGCACCTCGTCCTTGAACAGTTCCCGCAGGGGTTCCAGCAGCTTGAGGTGCATGTCCTCCGGCAGGCCGCCCACGTTGTGGTGGGACTTGATAGCGTGGGCCTTCTTGGTCTTGGCCCCGGCGGATTCGATCACGTCCGGATAGATGGTGCCCTGGGCCAGCCACTTGGCGTTCTTGAGCTTGGCGGATTCGGCCTGGAACACGGCCACGAACTCGCCGCCGATGATCTTGCGCTTCCGCTCAGGGTCGGAAACGCCGGCCAGCTTGGCCATGAACTGCGCCGAGGCGTCCACGTGGATGACCTTCACCCCCAGGTTTTTCGCGAAGGTCTCCATCACTTGCTCCGCCTCGTTCAGGCGCAGCAGGCCCGTGTCCACGAACACGCAGGTGAGCTGGTCGCCGATGGCCCGGTGGATCAGGGCCGCCGCCACGGAAGAATCGACGCCGCCGGAGAGGCCCAGGATGACTTCGTCCGACCCCACTTCGGAGCGGATCCTGCCGATGGCCTCTTCGATGTAGTCCGGCATGTTCCAGTCGGTGCCGCAGCCGCAGATGTCATGGACGAAGCGGGACAGGATGGCCTTGCCCTGGAGCGTGTGGGTGACTTCCGGGTGGAACTGGAGAGCATAGAAGTTGCGGGAGACGTCCGCCATGCCGGCGATGGGGGTGGAGGCGTTCTCGCAGATGACCTTGAAGCCCGGGGGCAGCTCGGTGACCTTGTCGCCGTGGCTCATCCACACATCCAGCCAGGCCGCCCCCGAGTCTTCCACCCGATCCTGGATGTCCCTCAGCAAGGGGGTGTGGCCATGGGCGCGGATTTCTGCATAACCGAATTCCCGCTTGGCCGAGTTTTCCACCTTGCCGCCCAGTTGGGCCGCCATGGTCTGCATGCCATAGCAGATGCCCAGCACCGGTACGCCGATGTTCCACACCGCGTCGGGAGCCCGGGGCGTCTCGTCCTCGTACACGGAAGCGGGTCCGCCCGAGAGGATGATCCCGGCCGGTTTGAAGTCGCGGATGAAGGCATCGGAGACGTCATGGGGATGCAGTTCGCAATAGACGTTGTGCTCCCGCACCCGGCGGGCGATGAGCTGGGTGTACTGGGAACCGAAGTCGAGGATGAGGATTTTCTGGTGCATGGCGGCGGCTCAAAGAAAAAAGGAGGGAAGGTACGCACACCCGCCCTCCTCTCTGGTGCGGCGATCAAACGTGGTAGTTCGGCGCTTCCTTGGTGATCTGCACGTCGTGGACGTGGGACTCCTTCATGCCGGCGGCAGTGATTTCCACGAAGCAGGCATGGGCATGGAAGTGCTCGATGTTGGGGGAACCCAGGTAGCCCATGGAGGAGCGCAAACCGCCCATGAGCTGGTGCAACACCGCCAGGGCACTGCCTTTGTAGGGGACGCGCCCTTCGATGCCCTCGGGCACCAGCTTGTCGGCGTTGGCCTCGTTGTCCTGGAAATAGCGGTCCTTGGAGCCTTTCTGCATGGCGCCCAGGGAGCCCATGCCCCGATAGGACTTGAAGGAGCGCCCCTGGTAGAGCTCGATCTCGCCCGGCGCCTCATCGGTGCCGGCCAGCAGGCCGCCCAGCATGACGCAGTGGGCGCCGGCCGCGATGGCCTTGGCGATGTCGCCGGAATAACGGATGCCGCCGTCGGCGATCAGGGGCACGCCAGTGCCCTCCAGGGCGGCGGCCACGTTCTGCACGGCGGTGATCTGGGGCACGCCGACGCCGGCCACGATGCGGGTGGTGCAGATGGAGCCGGGGCCGATGCCCACCTTGACGCAGTCGGCGCCGTGGTCCACCAGGGCCCGGGCGGCATCGGCAGTGGCGATGTTGCCGCCGATCACCTGCACCTGGGGGTACTTCTGCTTGACCCACTCGACCCTCTTGAGCACGCCATTGGAATGGCCATGGGCGGTATCGACGACGATGACGTCCACCCCCGCCTCCACCAATGCGGCGACGCGCTCCTCGGTATCTCCGCCCACGCCCACCGCGGCGCCAGCCCGCAGGCGCCCTTGTTCATCCTTGCAGGCATTGGGATAAGTACTGGACTTGTCGATGTCCTTCACAGTCACCAGACCGCGCAGTTCGAAGGCGTCGTTCACCACCAGCACCCGTTCCAGGCGGTGGCGATGCATCAGGTGCATGGCCTCCTCCCGGCTGGCCCCCTCCTTCACGGTTACCAGGCGCTCCCGGGGGGTCATGATGTTGGCGACGGACTGGTCCAGGTTGGTCTCGAAGCGCAGATCCCGGTTGGTGACGATGCCCACCACCCTGCCCGCCTCGTCCACCACCGGCAGGCCGGAAATCTTGCGCTGACGGGTGATCTCCAGCACGTCGCGCACGGTCATGGCCGGGGAAACGGTCACCGGGTCTTTCACCACGCCAGCCTCATGCCGCTTGACCCGGGCCACCCGGGAAGCTTGCTGGGCGATGTCGAAATTCTTGTGGATGATGCCCAGCCCCCCCTCCTGGGCCAGAGCGATGGCCATGCGCGCCTCGGTCACCGTGTCCATGGCGGCGGAAAGGACCGGCATGTTCAGCCGGATCTTGCGGGTCAGCTGGGTGGCTAGGGAGACGTCGCGGGGCAGGATTTCGGAGAAGGCGGGGACGAGCAGGACGTCGTCGAAGGTGAGGGCTTTCTGAAGGATACGCATACGGAACCTTTACGCGCAAAACCGCATTATACCGGCGCCTCGTTGGCCGCCCAAGACAGGGTTCCGATTTACCGATTCCCTATCACCATCGGGGTAAGCCATTGACGGCGCCTCCAGGCCGGAATTATGGTCCAGCCGCCCAATTCGGCGGCTTGCCCGATTCCACGATGGAGAGGAGACCTTCCATGAACTTCCCGTTCCTGAGCCTTGCCGGCGCCGGCCTGTTCGCCCTGACCCTGGGCGCGTGCAGCCAGGCCCCGACCAAGGCGGCCCAGGCGCCCGGGGAGCCGGTCAAATCCGGCATCAGCGAAGAGGCCCGGATGGCCCTTGCCCAGGCCGAGGCCGACGTGAGGATGGCCAGGTCCAAATTCGCGCTCTGGACCACTGCCGAGACTGCCTTGAAGCAGGCACAGGAAGCCGCCAAGGTCGGCGACAGCGCCACCGTGCTCAAGCAGTCCGCCTATGCTTCTTCCCAGGCCCAGGCCGGGCTTGCCCAGTTGTCCTACCCCAGCACCGAGCAGAAGTAAGTTCGCCGCCGGCCGGATCATTCTGGCCCGCCAGCCTCTCCCCCACCCTTTTTCATGACCTTGCCCTCGGCGGCCCGCTGCCGGCGCACCTCCTTGGGATCGGCGATCAGGGGACGGTAGATTTCCACCCGATCCCCTTCCCGCAGGCTCGCATCTGCTTTGGCCAGCTTGTTCCAGATGCCCAGCTTGTTCTTTTCCAGATCGATTTCCGGAAACTCCGCCAGCAGGCCGGATTGCTCAATGGCCTCGCGCACGCTGGCCCCTTCCCTTACCCCGACGCGAACCACCTTCTGCCGTCCGGGCCGGGCATAGACGATTTCCACCTGGATCTGAGCGCTCATCGTTCGCCATACACCTTTTCCGCCCGGTGCACGAAGGCGTCCACCAGACTATTGGTGATCATTCCGAATACCGGACCGAGAACCTTCTCCAGCAGGCCGCTGGAAAATTCGTAACTCATCATCAGCTCGATCTTGCAGGCCGTCTCCGCCAAGGGCTTGAAGCGCCAGAAACCCTCCAGCTTGCGGAAGGGGCCGCTTTTCAGGCGGATATTCATCTCCTCGGGGAAGCGCTTGCTGTTGCGGGTGCTGAAATGCTGCTGCACCTGGAGGTAGCGGATATGAATGGTGGCCTCGGTGATTTCCTCATCCCGCAGGTGTACTTCGGTGCCGCCGCACCAGGGCAGGAACTGGGGGTAGTCCTCCACGGCATCCACCAGCACGAACATTTCCTCGGCCGAATAGGGCACCAGGACGGATTTGACGACTTCGGCCATGGAAGGCGGGATGCTGATGACGGGCCTGTTAAAATAGCACGAAACCCCGCATCGCTTCGGCCCCTCCCATGAGCATCATCGACAACAAGAAGGCCTTCCACGACTACTTCGTCGAGGAACGCTACGAAGCCGGCCTCGTCCTGGAAGGCTGGGAGGTGAAGGCCATCCGCGCCGGCCGGGTCCAGTTGAAGGAAGCCTACGTGGTGGTGAAGAAGGAGGAAGTCTGGCTCATCGGCTGCCACATCAGCGCCCTGCCCACCGCCTCCACCCATGTGAAGCCGGACCCCACCCGTTCCCGCAAGCTGCTGTTGCACGCCCAGGAGATCCGCAAGCTCATCGGCAAGGTGCAGCAGGCAGGCTTCACCCTGGTTCCCCTCAACCTGCATTACACCAAGGGACGCATCAAGCTGGAAATCGGCCTGGCCAAGGGCAAGAAGCTCCACGACAAGCGGGCCACCGAGAAGGAAAGGGAGTGGGCCAGGGACAAGGCCAGGCTCATGCGGGACAAGGGCCGATGAGCCGCATGGAGGCCGCCCCGCCCCGGCGCCGGGAGGGCATCGTCGGAATCGAGGAGATCTTCGCCTTCGACGAGATCATCGACGCCCGCTCCCCCGCCGAATTCGCCGAGGACCACATCCCCGGCGCCATCAACCTGCCCGTACTGGACGACGAGGAACGGGCCCGCATCGGCACCCTGCACAAGCAGGTCTCCGCCTTCGAGGCCAAGAAGGCCGGCGCCGCCCTGGTCTCCCGCAACATCGCCCGGCACCTGGAAGCGGTGCTGGCCGACAAGCCGCGCAACTACCGCCCCCTGGTCTATTGTTGGCGGGGCGGCAACCGCAGCGGCTCTTTCACCACGGTGCTGCGCGCCATCGGCTGGAACGCCTGCCAGCTGGAAGGGGGCTACAAGGCCTTCCGCCGCCACGTCATCGCCGAACTGGACACCCTGCCGGACCGTTTCGATTTTCGTGTGATCTGCTGCCCCACCGTCGTGGGCAAGAGCCGATTCCTCCAAGCCCTGGCGGAATGCGGCGCCCAGGTGCTGGACCTGGAGAATCTGGCCGCTCACATGGGCTCGGTGCTTGGGGCCTATCCGGACCGGCCCCAGCCGGCCCAGAAACTGTTCGAGACCCGGGTCTGGCACGCCTTGCGGGGCTTCGACCCGGCCAGACCGGTGTTCGTGGAATCGGAAAGCAAGAAGATCGGCAACCTGCATACCCCTGAACACCTGCTGGCCCGCATGCGCGCCGCCGGGTGCGTCAATCTGGCGGCGGATATCCCGGTCCGGGTCGCCCTGCTGAAAGCGGAGTACGCCCACTTCCTCGCCGACCCGGAAGCCCTCAACCGGCAATTGGACTGCCTGGTCCCCCTGCTGGGCCGGGCTCGGATTGACACTTGGAAGGCCCAGGCCCGGGCCGGTGCATGGGACGAGCTGGTGGCCGAGCTGCTGGCATTTCACTACGACCCTGCCTATGGCCGCTCCCTGGGCCGGAACTATGCCGGCGCGCTCCAGGCCCCCACCCTCACCTTGTCCTCGCCCGAACCCGAGGCCATCCAGGCTCTGGCCAGGAATTTCCTGAAGCATTCTTGACGCCCGCCCGCCCCCTGCTAGCCTGAAACCGTTACCACACGTAACGCGGGTTCCCACCCGACATCCAGGTTCCACCAATCCATTCATCCGCTTGATACATCACGGGGGATTGTTATGTCTGTCACATGGGTCATGGTCGCCAATTCAAGCCAAGCCAAACTCTTCGCCCATCGCGGCCCCAAACGCGGGCTGGAACTCATCAAGGAACTGCTCCACCCGGAAAGCCGCGAGAAGACATCCAACCTGGTGAGCGACCGATCCGGCGCCTATGGCGGTCCGGGACATGGCGCGGTAGGCCAGCCGGCGGACCCCAAGCACCACGAGGCCGAGCGCTTCGCCCAGGAGGTTTCCAAGGAACTGGAAGCCGGCCGGGTGAAAAATGCATACGACCGGCTCATCCTCGTGGCCTCGGCCCCCTTCATGGGGCTCGTCAACCACCACCTGCCCGCGCGGGTCAGGAGCAAGCTATCGGAAAGCATCGACAAGGATTACACCCGTGTTCCGGTCAAGGAACTGACGGGACACCTGCAAAGCTACATGCCTCTGTAGCGATCAGGGCAGCGGCCAGCGGGCCAACTGCTCATAGCGCGCGCCCTCCGGGCGCCGGCTGGATCTGACCAGCACGAAATCCCGCGTGGACCAGCGTATCGGTTCCAGCGCGGGATCTTCATTTTCTCCCCGAAATTTCCCGCACTCGGCCTTGCGCAACAGGGTCACGTGGGCCTTGTAGGGTCGCGCATCGAAGGGAATGCCAGCTACCTTCAAGGCTCCGGACAACCCTTCCACCAGATCGGACAAAGCGGGGGGCGTCTGGGCCAGCCCCACATGGGCGATGTGGTTGTGGCGCCAGCAATCCAGCCGGTCAAAGACCATCTCGAAGGCGGGCACGCCGATCCGGGCCGCGGCTTCTTGCATGGGCGCGAGGAGGACGTCGTCCACCTCCCCCACGAACACCAGGGTGAGATGCAGGGTATCGGCCTGGGCGAGGCGGCCGCCCAGGTGGGCTTGCAGCATTTTTCCCAGGGCGTGGAGGCGCTTGCGCGCCTCGGGATCAGGCCAAAGAGCGAAGAAGACCCGGGATTTCCCGGCGATCCGCCCTACTTCGCCTGGATCAGGCATACCGACTCGGCCGCGATGCCCTCACCCCGGCCGGTAAAGCCCAGTTTCTCCGTGGTGGTGGCTTTCACGTTGAGGGCCTCCAGGGGAATCCCCAGATCCGCCGCCAGGTGTTCCCGCATGGCCGGGATGTGGGGCGCCATCCGGGGCGCCTGGGCGATGATGGTGGCGTCCACGTTGCCCACCCGCCAGCCCATCGCCTCCAGCAACCCGGCCACGTGGCGCAGTAGCTCGCGGCTGTCGATGCCCTTGTAGCGGGGATCGCTGTCCGGGAAGTGCCTGCCGATATCCCCCAGGCCCGCCGCCCCCAGCAAGGCATCGCAGATGGCATGGACGAGCACGTCGGCGTCTGAATGGCCCAGCAGGCCCCGATCGTGGGGAATGTCCACGCCGCCGATGACGAGGCGCCGGCCCTCGGCGAAGGCGTGCACGTCGAAACCGTGGCCGATGCGGATGTTCATGGTGTTGCTCCCAATTCCAAGGTCATGGTCCGGTGGGGAATGCCGGCATCCAGGTATTCGTCCCCAATGGCCCGGAAACCATGCCGTTCATAAAACGGCACCGCCCGGGACTGGGCGGAGAGTTCCACCCGCCGCTGCCCTCGCCCGCGTGCTTCCGAGAGGGCGGCGGCCAGTAACGCCGACCCCACGCCCCGCCCTCGCCACTCGGGCAGAACCGCCATGCGGCCGACGCGGCCACCAGGGGTGAGGCGACCGATGCCGATGAGGGTCCCCGCCCTGTCCTCCGCCACGAACCAGGTGCAATCCCCGTCCCACGCCGCCCATTCCAGGGCATCGGGCACGCCCTGCTCCGCGATGAACACCGTCCGCCGAATCCGGGCGATGGCGGCCTCGTCTGCTTGCCAGCGGGCAGGACGAACCAGGAAGGCGGGAGTCATGGGAGATGGTTAGAATGGCGCGTTTTTGTCACGAGCGAGTTTGCCATGAAACTCTACGGCATCCCCAATTGCAGCACCGTCAAGAAAGCCCGGGCCTGGCTGGAGGCGCGGGACATCCCCTACGAGTTCCACGACTTCAAGAAGCAGGGGGTGCCCGACGCCACCATGAAGAAGCTCATGAAGCTGCTGGGCTGGGAGGCTCTGGTCAACCGCAACGGCCCCACCTGGCGCAAGCTGGACGACGCCGTCAAGGCCCGGGTAAACGATGCCGCCAGCGCCCTGGAAGTGATGAAGGAGAACCCCAGCGTCATCAAGCGCCCCATCCTGGACCGGGACGGCCAGTTCCAGGTGGGCTTCAGCGAGGAGAACTACGGCGCCTTCTTCGGCGAGTGAGGACGGTATGCGCCGCTTACTGTTCCTCTGGACCCTGTTCGCCGGGTCGGCCCTGGCCGCCAACCCGGCGGTATTCGAGACATCCGCCAGACTCCCCCTGCCCAAGGCCGTCAAGTCCGTCAGCCAAAAGCTGGACCACGCCGGATTCGCCGTGGTGGATGAATTGCCCATTTCAGAAAACCTCAAGGGCCTGGCGAAGAAGTGGGGGGGCGATTACAACCGCAACAAGCTTGAAGGCATCACCGCCCTGGTGTTCTGCAGCGGCTGGTACGCCAACCAGGTGAGCAACCTGGACCCGGGCCTGCTGGGCCTGTGCCCCCTGCATCTCACTCTGACCCACAAGGCCGGGGTCACCACCGTCCTCTTCAACCGTCCCACCGCCATCGCCATCGGCAGCCCTGCGGAAAAGCTGCTGAAGGAAGCGGAGAACGAAATCATCCAGGCCATCGAGGCAGCGCTCCATGGCAAATAAATCCCTGGAATACGCCCGCGAGCTCATCCGCCGCCGCTCCGTCACGCCCGACGATGGCGGCTGCCAGGCCTGGCTTGCGGACAAACTCGGGCCCCTTGGTTTCGAGATCGAGCCCCTGGTCAGCGGCGAAGTCACCAATCTCTGGGCGCGTCGGGGCAGTGCCTCCCCCCTCGTCTGCTTCGCCGGCCACACCGACGTGGTGCCCACCGGCCCCCTCGAACCATGGCGCAGCGACCCCTTCCAGCCCAGGGAGCAGGACGGTGTCCTCTACGGCCGGGGCGCGGCGGACATGAAGGGCTCCATCGCCGCCTTCCTGGCCGCCGTGGAAGACTTCCTCGCCCACCATCCCGACCACGCCGGCTCCATCGCCTGGCTCATCACCTCCGACGAGGAGGGCCCGGCCGTGGACGGCACGGTGAAGGTGGTGGAACGCCTGGCCGCCCGGGAGGAGTTCATCGATGCCTGCATCGTCGGCGAGCCCACCTGCGTGGCCCGCTTCGGCGACACCATGAAGAACGGCCGCCGGGGCTCCCTCCACGGCCGTCTGCGGGTGAAGGGCATCCAGGCCCACATCGCCTATCCCCACCTGGGGAAGAACCCCATCCATCTGGCCGCCCCCGCCATCGCCGAGCTGGCGGCCACGGTCTGGGACGAGGGCAACGAATACTTTCCCCCCACCACCTGGCAGGTCTCCAACATGCACGGCGGCACCGGCGCCACCAACGTGGTGCCCGGCCATGCCGACATCGTCTTCAACTTCCGCTTTGGGACCGCCAGCCCGGTGGAGAGCCTGAAAGCCCGTGTCCACGCCATTCTGGACAAACACGGCCTGGATTACGACCTGGAATGGGAAGTCGGCGCCAAGCCCTTCCTGACGCCCCGGGGCCCGCTGGTGGATGCCCTGGCCGCCGCCATCCGGGACACCACCGGCATCGAGCCGGAACTCTCCACCACCGGCGGCACCTCCGACGGCCGCTTCATCGCCGACATCGCCCGGGAAGTGGTGGAGTTCGGCCCGGTGAACGAGAGCATCCACAAGATCGACGAGCATGTGGGCGTGGAAGAACTGGACCTGCTCGCCCGGGTGTATCGGGGCGTGTTGACGCGGCTGCTGGCCACCCGCTGACGGAGCCAGGCGCCGGGGCACTCCGGCGAAGGGCAGGTCAGGGCCAGTTGATGGAAATCGAGGCGTGCAGCCGGGGCTCCCGCTGCACGTTCTCCGCCGGGTTTTCCCGCAGCGCCCAGCCCAGGGCGAAGCGGGCCACCACCCGGTTCTTCCAGTCCGCCTGCAAACCCACGCCCACGCCGGTGAGGAAATCGCTGGCGGTGGCGTCCTTGAGGGGCGAAGGCCGGTAGGGGAAGGCGCCACCGTGGTCCAGGAACACCAGGCCGGTGAACAGGGGCGCGTCCGGATGCTGGAGCAGGTATTCCTCGGGATCCTGCAAGGCGTAGCGCCACTCGGCGCTGAGCACGTAACCGCTGCGGCCGGACAGCAGCCCCTCGGAATAGCCGCGCACGCTGGCGCTGCCTCCGACCTGGAACTGTTCGGCGGAGGGAATCAGTTCCGTGGGCGAGAGTTGCAGTCCGCCGCGCAGGATGAGCTGGGAACGGCTGCCCAGGCGGCGCAGCCAGGCAGCGTTCGCCCGCAGGGCGAAGAAATCCGCCTCCCCCCCCAGTTCGCGGAGCCCCTGGTGGAGGCTGAGATCGTAGCTCCAGGCGGATTCCATCTCCTGGCGCTCGCCGGACACCCCCAGGGTGAGCACGGCCAGGTCCACGTTCTGCTGGGTCACGCCGCCGAACTCGCTGATGGATTCCTTGGCGGAAAACCGGCCATAGACATTCATGAGACGCTGGCCTTCCACCACCACGGGCTTGCTCAGGCCCACGCTCAAATCCTTCGATTGGCCGGTGACGTCCAGGGGCACGAAACTGCCTTCCACCACCTTGATGCCGCCCTGGCTGTAAGAGATGTCCAGTTTCAGGTCGTCCTTGTTCACGGGCGTGGAATAACCCAGGAAATAGCTGTCGGTGCCCCGGGCGTGGATGGCGGTGAACATCAGGCTGTCGCCCCGGCCGGAGATGCCCAGAGCCCGGGCGGTGAAGCCCACCCGGTTCTCGCCCACGGTGTAGCGGCCGGCATTGTCGGCGAACAGGGAAAACTGGAAAGGACGCGGCTCCGCCGCTTCCAATTGCACGTCGGTGAGCCCCGGGCTCTTGCCCGCCCGCACCCCGGCACGCAATTGCACGTCATGGAGGCGGTTGAAGCGCATCAGGTCGTGTTCAAGCTTGTCCACCGACATCAGGTCGCCACTGGCCAGGCTCAGGCGATCCTTCACGAACTCCGGCGACACCTGCTTCATCTCGCCCAGTTGGAGCTCGCCCACCCGGGCCTCCACCAGGCGGATTCGCACCACGCCATCCCGGATTTCCTGGGGCGGCAGCAGGGCCCGGGCGGTAGGCATGTTCCTGGCATCGTAGCGCTTGTTGAGGGCCGCCACCGCCTCCATCAGATCCGCCAGGCTCAAGGTCTTGTCCAGATAGGGGGCCAGGACCGCCTGGATTTCCTCCTTGTCCAGGATGGCGGATTCGTCCAGTTGGAAGGATTTCACCGGGATGTTGCGGACCTGGGAAGCCGGACTGAAGGCAGTTGGCGCCGGCACCGCGATATCCGGCTTCACCGGTTGCTTCTGCAAACGCTGTTCCTGCAGCAGGCGTTCAAGCTGGGCTCTTTCCAGGCGATGCACGGCGCCGGCATCGGGAGGATCGACGGCGAGCGCAGAGGCGCTGCAAACGGACAGGGCCAGGCCGGCCCAGATCGGGGGGGTTCTGTTGATCAAGACAATCTCCAGGAGCGGGCGACCCTGCCCGGGACCACACGGGGCGGCCTCGGGATTGTTGGTCTGAATCACTCATCCAGCAAGCGTTCCTCATCCATCAGGGTCGGGTCCACCGTCACCAGTCCGCCGCTGGCGGGGGCGCCGTTGAAG
>CAZYEY010000004.1:0-3019 GCA_964646585.1 uncultured Thiobacillus sp.
TGGTGGGCCTCTTCTCCGGGATCATGGCCGCCTTCGCTTACATCCACGTGCGCCAGCTGGGCCGGCTCAGGGAGCCGGAATGGCGCACCGTATTCTGGTTCGCGGCGGTGGCCCTGGCGGGCGGCGCGGCGGTCACCAGCGTCACCGGCTGGCACCCGATGTCCGCCGGCGAAGTCCTCCCCCTGCTGGTCATGGGGGCGCTGGCCACCCTGGGCCAGCTGGCCATGACCCGGGCCTACCGCCGGGGCGACACCGTGGTGGTGGCCAGCTTCGCCTACAGCACCGTGGTGTTCAGCGGTATGCTTGACGTGGTCGTCTGGCAAGAAGCCATGCCCACCGTGGCCTGGGGCGGCATGGCCCTGACCGTGGCCGCTGGCATCTGGGCGGTGAGACTCAACGCGAGGAGCGCGAAGTGATATCGATCAAGACCGAAGGCAACCTGGTTTCCGTTTCCGTCATGGGCGAGTTCACCCTGGCGGATTACAAGGATTTCGAGCAGGAAGTGGAGCACGACATCCGGTTCCAGGGCGGCGTGAACCTGCTCCTGGATTTGCGCGACATGGTGAACTACACCCTGGACGTGGCCTGGGAGGAGGTGAAGTTCTCCCGCCAGCACCGCTACGACTTCCGCAGGATCGCGGTGGTCACCGGCGATGAGTGGATGGTATGGATCGCCTGGCTCAACCGTCTGTTCGTGGATGCCGAGCTGCGGGTCTTCGACGAGCCCGGCATCGCCCTGGAGTGGCTGGAGTCCCCCGTGGACTGAGCGGGCCTCAGCCCCGGGCCGGCTCCATCACCGCGTCCAGGTTCAGGTTGTCGCAGTAGTCGAAGAAATCCCCGCGCAGGGTGGGCAGGTGCATGTCGGCGGGCACGCCGATGGTGATGTTCACCGAGAACATGGGGGTGCCGGTATGGGGCGCCGGGTAGGTCTCGGTGGCCAGTTCCTCGATGTTGATGCCCTGGCGGGCGAAGAAATCCGCCAGGCTGTGGACGATGCCCGGGTGGTCCATGGCCACCACGTTGACCCGGTAGGGCACCAGGGGCGTCTTGCGCTCCGCCGGCCGGGTGCGCTTGTGGATGATGGCCAGGCCCAGTTCCTGGCCGACGCCATCCAGGCGGCTTTCCAGCTTGGTCAGGGCATTCCAGGGTCCGGAGATCAGCATCAGGATGGCGAACTGGCCGCCCAGCACCGCCATGCGGGATTCCTCGATGTTGCAGCCTGCCTCGGCGATGCGGCTGGTGAAACGCTGGACCAGGCCCACCTGGTCCTCGCCGCTGGCGGTGATGGCCAGATAGTCGATGTTGCTCATGGTGCTTCCGTTTGGGGGGGTCGATACCCGATTGTAGCGGCGGAAAGGATCCTCTGCCCGCCCGGGGGAGCGACCGGGCCCTGCCGCCCGGGGGCCTGTCCGGGGCAGGGCCGCCTCAGACTTCGCAGATCCCTACCGTCTGGGCCTGGCCGTCCTCGTCCACGCTCTCGATCTTCACCGTGTAGCCCCACAGCCGGGCGATGTGGCGCAGCATCTCCGGGGTGCTCTCGCCCAGGGGGCGGCGGTTGTGCATGAAGTGACGCAGGGTCAGGGAGCGGTCGCCGTAGACGTCCACGTTCCAGACCTGGATGTTGGGTTCCCGGTTGCCCAGGTTGTACTGCTCGGCCAGGAGCTGGCGCACCTGGCGGTAGCCGGCATCGTCGTGGATGGCGGCGATCTCCAGCTTCTCCTCCCGATCGTCGTCCACCACGGCGAAGAGCTTGAAGTCGCGGATGAGCTTGGGCGAGAGGTATTGGGCGATGAAGCTCTCGTCCTTGAAGTTGCGCATGGCGAAGTCCAGGGTCTTCACCCAGTCGGAGCCGACGATGTCCGGGAACCAGCGTCGGTCCTCCTCCGTGGGGTGTTCGCACATGCGGCGCAGGTCCGTGAACATGGCGAAGCCCAGGGCGTAGGGGTTGATGCCGCTGTACATGCGGCTGTGGAAGGGGGGCTGGAAGACCACGTTGGTGTGGCTTTGCAGGAACTCCATCATGAAGCCGTCGGTGAGCCGGCCTTCCTCGTAGAGGTGGTTGAGCAGGGTGTAGTGCCAGAAGGTGGCCCAGCCTTCGTTCATCACCTGGGTCTGGCGCTGGGGATAGAAGTACTGGGCGATCTTGCGCACGATGCGCACGATCTCCCGCTGCCAGGGGGCCAGCCGGGGCGCGTTCTTCTCGATGAAGTAGAGCAGGTTCTCCTGGGGCTCCGGGGGGAAGCGATCCTCTCTGCGGGCCTTCTCCGCCGCCTCCCGGGGGGGCAGGGTGCGCCAGAGCAGGTTGACCTGGGATTGCAGGTAGTCCTCCCGCTCGGCCTGGCGGGCCTGTTCCTTGGCCATGGACAGCTTGGCGGGGCGCTTGTAGCGATCCACCCCGTGATTCATGAGGGCATGGCAGGAATCCAACAGGTCTTCCACCGCCTCCTCGCCGTGGCGCCGCTCGCAGTCGGCGATGAAGTTCCGGGCGAAGACCAGATAGTCCAGGATGCCCTCGGCGTCGGTCCAGGTGCGAAACAGGTAGTTGCCCTTGAAGAAGGAGTTGTGGCCGTAGGCGGCATGGGCGATCACCAGGGCCTGCATGGTCATGGTGTTCTCTTCCATGAGGTAGGCGATGCAGGGGTTGGAGTTGATCACGATCTCGTAGGCCAGGCCCATCTGGCCGCGCTTGTAGCTCTTTTGGGTGGAGAGGAACTGCTTGCCATAGGACCAGTGGTGGTAGCCCACGGGCATGCCTACCGAGGAATAGGCGTCGATCATCTGTTCCGAGGTGATGACCTCGATCTGGTTGGGATAGGTGTCCAGGCCGTAATGGGCGGCCACCCGACCGATCTCCCGGTCGTAGGCGTCCAGCAGCTCGAAGGTCCATTCCGAGCCCACGAACCGTACTAGAGCTCGTATGCCGTCTTCTGCTTGAAAAAAAAAAAAAGTGATTCTCAAACAAACCGGAGGTCCGACTGTCGGGAAAGGCTGTGTGATTAGGTGCACGGAGTATGCAGTG
>CAZYEY010000005.1:0-4237 GCA_964646585.1 uncultured Thiobacillus sp.
GTCGGGCCGATCCAGACCCCCCAAGACGTGGAGCAGGGTGCTCTTGCCGGTGCCGGACGCCCCCATCACGGTCACCCGCTCCCCCGCCGAGAGGGCGAAATCCACGCCGGACAGCACCGGCACCTCGGTCTTGCCCTGCCAATAGCTCTTGCGCAATCCCGCGCAGGAGAGGACCACCCCGCCCGCCTCACTCATCGCGCAGGGCCTCCGCCGGCTGGATGTTCGCCGCCCGCCAACTGGGATAGAGGGTGGCCAGGAAGGCCAGCACCAGGGCGACGCCGCCGATGGTCCAGACGTCGGGCCAGTTCAGCTTCGAGGGCAACTCCGAGATGTAGTAGACGTCGGCGGGAAACAGGTCCATCCCCACGGCCTTCTCGATCCAGGGCACCACGGTTTCCACGTTGAGGGCCAGCAGCACGCCGGAAACCACGCCGGCGAAGGTGCCGATGACGCCGATGAGGCTGCCCTGCACCATGAAGATGGCCATGATGCTGCGGGGGCTCGCCCCCAGGGTGCGCAGGATGGCGATGTCCGCCTGCTTGTCGGTCACCGCCATGACCAGGGTGGAGATGATGTTGAAGGCGGCCACGGCGACGATGAGGGTGAGGATGATGAACATCATGCGCTTCTCGATCTGCACCGCCTGGAAAAAGTTGGCGTGGCTCATGGTCCAGTCGGACAGGTAGTAATCGCCGGACAGGGTTTTCGCCAATTCCCGCAGCACCCAGGGCGCCCGTTCCATATCCGCCAGCTTGACCCGCAGGCCGGAGATCCCATCGCCCATGCGATAGAGCTTCTGGGCATCCTCCAGATGGATGAGGGCCAGACCGGCGTCGTACTCGAACATGCCCATCTGAAAGATGCCCACCACGGTGAACTGTTTGATCCTGGGCAGCATGCCAGCGGGAGTCACCACCCCCTGGGGGGCGATGACCGCCACCTTGTCGCCGGGGAACACGCCCAGGGAACGGGCCAGGTCCTTGCCCAGGATGATGCGGAATTCGCCGGGCGCGAGCAGGTCCAGGCGACCGCTCTTCATGTGGCTGGCAAATTCGGCCACCTTGCCCTCCTCCGCCGGGAGCAGGCCGCGCACCATGGCGCCCTTGGTCTCGCTCCCCGCCGCCAGCAGGGCCTGGCCGCTCACGTAGGGGGCCGAGCCGCGCACCTCGGAGTGCTTCGCCACCTGGGCGGCGAGGCCGGGCCAGTCCGCCAGTTCCCCACCCGGACCGGTGATCTCCATGTGGGAGGCGACCCCCAGGATGCGGCCGCGCAGTTCCTCTTGGAAGCCGTTCATGACGGAGAGGACCACGATCAGCGCCATGACGCCCAAGGCGATGCCCGCCATGGAAATCACGGAGATGAAGGAGATGAAGTGGTTGCGGCGCTTGGCGCGGGTATAGCGCAGGCCGATCAGGAGTTCATAAGGCAGCACGGTGCGCAGTCTGCCACAGCAAGGCCGCGGGCGCTTCAGCGCCTACGGATTCGCTGTGGACGCGCCGCAGGGATTTACCCCCCGCGCAACCGCCACTTTGCGCCCTTGGCCTTCGCTCTGTCCTCAAAGATCCGCGTCGTCACGCAATGCCGACGCCTTGTCCGTGTTTTCCCAGGTGAATTCCGGCTCGTCGCGGCCGAAGTGGCCGTAGGCGGCGGTCTTGCGGTAGATGGGCCGGAGCAGGTTCAGCATCTGCACGATGCCCTTGGGGCGCAGATCGAAGTGGCGCTTCACCAGTTCCGTGAGCTTCTCGTCGGCGACCCGGCCGGTGCCGTAAGTCTCCACCATGATGGAAGTGGGTTGGGCCACGCCGATGGCGTAGGACACCTGCACCAGGCACTTGCTGGCCAGGCCGGCGGCAACGATGTTCTTGGCCACGTAGCGGGCGGCGTAGGCGGCGGAACGGTCCACCTTGGAGGGGTCCTTGCCGGAGAAGGCGCCGCCACCGTGGGGGGCGGCACCGCCGTAGGTATCGACGATGATCTTGCGCCCGGTCAGACCGGCGTCGCCGTGGGGGCCACCGATCTCGAACACGCCGGTGGGGTTCACCAGATATTTGATGTCGCCCTTGATGAGTTCCTTGGGCAGCACCGGCTGGATGATGTCCTCGATGATGGCGTCGATGGCGGACTGCTTCATGCGCTTGTTGCCGTTGATCTCCTCGGCCATTTCCGGGGTGTGCTGGGTGGAGAGCACCACGGTATCGATGCTGTGGGGCTTGCCGTCCACGTAGCGCAGGGTCACCTGGGACTTGGCGTCCGGGCGCAGCCAGGGCAGGCGGCCGTCCTTGCGCAGCATGGCCTGACGCTCCACCAGGCGGTGGGACAGGTAGATGGGCAGGGGCATGAGGGACGGGGTCTCGTCGCAGGCGTAGCCGAACATGAGGCCCTGGTCGCCGGCGCCCTGGTTCAGGTAGTCGTCGGAGGCCCGGTCCACGCCTTGGGCGATGTCGGCGCTCTGCTGGCCGTAGCAGACATGCACCGAGCAGCCGTCGGCGTCGAAGCGCAGGTGGGGGTCTGCGTAGCCGATGGAGCGCACCGTCTCCCGGGCCACTTTGGCGTAGTTGACCTGGGCGCTGGTGGTGATCTCCCCGGCCAGCACCACCAGGCCGGTGGTCACCAGGGTCTCGGCGGCGACCCGGGCAGTGGGATCCTGGGCGAGGATGGCGTCCAGGATAGCGTCGGATATCTGGTCGGCGACCTTGTCGGGATGGCCTTCAGAAACGGATTCCGAGGTAAAGAAGTAGTCCTTGCTCATGAAAAGCTCCTTGGTTGTTCCCCTGGGCATTCCGGCGAACCGGCTCCGGGGAAAAGGAGCGGGACGCTTTAGCGGCATTTGTATCCCGCCCGCAATTTGTCTGGATGCATTGCTGCAATTAACTCGGCGGCTCGATAATTCTAAGGGCCGCCCCCGGCACGGTCAAACTGCTGGGCTTCATCCAACCGCCAAGGGATTGCTTGAATATCAGGGGTTTGTCGCTGCGTCTGTTTGCCCGCCTGCCATTGCCGGTGGCGCATCTCATCGGCGCCGCGCTGGGTCTCTCGAGTCTGTTGCGCGGGCGACACCGGCGGGGCATCGCGGACAAGCTGCGCCAGGCTGGGCTGTATTCTCCCGGGCTGTTGCTGCGCGTCGGCATGGAACTGGGCAAGGGCCTGGCGGAACTGCCGGCCATCTGGCTGCGCCCTCTGGATACGGTCACCGCCTGGGTCCGCGAGGTGCGGGGCTGGGAACACGTGGAAGCCGGCCTCGCCCGGGGCAAGGGGCTCATCGTCCTCGGCCCCCATCTGGGCTGCCTGGAACTGGCCGGTCTTTACATGGCCAGCCGCCTGCCCATCACCGCCCTCTACCGCCGCCCCCGTCAGGACTGGGCCCATGACATGATGCTGGCGGGCCGACGGCGGGGACACGCCCAGGTGGTGGAGCCCAACCTGAAGGGCGTGCGCGCCCTGATTTCCGCCCTCAAGCGCAACGAAACCGCCTGGGTGCTGCCGGACCAGAAGGCCAACAAGGGCGAGGGGGCGTGGGCGCCGTTCTTCGGCCGCTGGGCCTACATGCCCACCCTGCTCTACCGACTGGCCCAAAGTTCCGGCGCCCGGCCCCTGTTGTTCCATTGCGAGCGTCTGACCCTCGGCCGGGGCTACCGTCTGGTGATCGACCCTCTGCCGGAACTGCCTGCCGAGACGGCCGGCGCCATGCGCATCGTGAACGGCATGCTGGAGGCCCGGGTGCGCCGGCTGCCTGCCCAATACCTGTGGACCTACGACATCCACCGGGTGCGCGGCAACGAAATCCCGCCAGAGGGGCCGCCCCAATGAGACGGCTGGGCATCGCCACGCTCTGGCTGCTCTGGCGTCTGCTGCCCCATCGGGTCCTGGGCGGCATGGGCGCGGCGCTGGGGGCGCTGCTCTATTTCCTGGCGGGGCAACGCCGTCACATCGGCGAGACCAACCTGCGCCGGTGCTTCCCGGAACTTTCCCACGCTCAGCGGCGGCGCCTGCTGCGCGCGCATTTCCGCGCGCTGGGCCGGGCCACGTTCCTGGAAACCGTGTCCTGGTGGGGCGATCTGGCGGAAGTGGAGCGGCTCACCCGACTGGAAGGCACCGCGCACTATCTGGCCCATGCCGGCAAGCCGGTGATCTGGCTGGCGCCCCATTTCGTCGGCCTCAACATCGGTGGCGTGCGGGTGACGGCGGAATACGCCCCCATCGTCTCCCTCTATGCCCGCATCAAGAATCCCCACATCGA
>CAZYEY010000006.1:0-6642 GCA_964646585.1 uncultured Thiobacillus sp.
GTCCAGGAACTGGCCCGGGAGATCCGCCTGCTGCGCGGCCTGGTGGAAGGCCAGCTGGCTGGTTTCGCCTGGAACGATCTGACCCGGCGCGATCCCTTGCGCGCCGAGGCCATGAAGCGCCTGCTGGCGGCCGGCTTCTCCGCCGCCTTCGCCCGCCAGTTGCTGGATCGGCTGCCCAAGGACGAGGACGACCTGAACCGGGCCCTGAAATGGATCAAGTCCGCCATCGCCCACAATCTCAAGCTGGCCGATGGCAGCAACGACATCGTCGAGCAAGGCGGCGTCTACGCCCTGGTCGGGCCCACCGGGGTGGGAAAGACCACCACCGTGGCCAAGCTCGCCGCCCGGGCGGTGCTGCGCCATGGCGCCGCGCAGGTGGCCCTGGTCACCACCGACACCTACCGGATCGGCGCCCAGGATCAGTTGCGCATCTACGGCCGCATCCTGGGCACGCCGGTATTCGCGGTGCGGGACGAGAACGACCTGGAACTGACCTTGTCCGATCTCGCCAATCGTCACTTGGTGCTCATCGACACGGTGGGCATGAGCCAACGCGACAAGCGCGTCGCCGAACAGGTGGCCATGCTCTGTGGCGAGGAGCGCGACGTGAAACGCCTGCTGTTGCTGGGCGCGCCCAGCCAGGGCATCACCCTGGAAGAGGTGGCCCGGGCCTACAGCGGTCCGGGTCTGATCGGCTGCGTCCTGACCAAGATCGATGAGGCCCTGACCTATGGCCCGGTGCTGGACGTGGCCATCCGCCACGAGCTGCCGGTGCATTACGTCACCAACGGCCAGCGGGTGCCGGAAGACCTGCACCTGGCCAATCCCGCCTATCTGGCCGACCGCGCCTTCCGCATCGGCCAGGCGGAATCCCCGTTCACCCAGGACGAGGGCGATTACCCCATCCTCATGGCGGCCGCCCAGCAAAGCGCGGCCATGCCCGAACCCGTCGAAGGGGTGCTGGGTGCCGCTGGCTGAAGCCATAGACCAGGCCACCGGCCTGCGTCGCCTGTTCACCCCCGAACCGGTGTTCCGTGCCCTGGGCGTGTTGGGCCCGGACAGCCGGGGCACCGTCCGGGCCTGTGTGGCCCTGGCCCGGGGCCTGGGCCGGCGGGGCAGCCGGGTACTCATCCTGGATGAGGCCAAGCCCCCCCAGCACGTAGGCGGCCTGCTCGGCGTGCTGACCCGATATACCCTGGCCGATGCCGGCCGGGGCAGCCTGATCAACCTGGCCCAGCCCGCCGGCGATGGCGTCGTGCTCCTGGCCGCGCCCGATGGCCTGGAAGCTCTGGCGAGCCTGGACGAAGGGGATTTGCGGGACCTCACCGACGACTGGAGCGCCCGCGCGGAATTGCCGGAATGGCTGCTGGTAAACGCCGGCCAGCGTGCCGCCGATCTGGCCCTGGCCGCCACCGCCGATGAGCGGGTGCTGGTCCTGCCCGGCAGCAAAACCCGGCTGGCGGACGCCTACGCCGTCATGAAAAAGGCCCATGCCATCTGGAATGGCCGTGCCTGGTGGGTGCTGGTGGACGGCGCCGAGCCGGATCAGGCCCAATCCCTTTTTGACGCGCTCGGCGAGACGGCGCAGCGATTCCTGGGTATCGTTCCGGAGTTCCTGGGCCACCTGCCCCGGGACCGGGCGGGTGTCGCGCCGGCGCCCTTGGATGGATACCGGATGGACCGGCTCGCGGGAGAACCCGCGGGCCTTCCGGGTGCGAACAGACTGGATTTCGCCCGTTATTGGCAGCGCATGTGGTTGCGCAGCCGCATGGTGGCGGAATTCGCCGGCCAGGAAACTGCGAGGGTACAGAATGTACGTTGGAGCACCGGTCAACGATAAGGATGCCCTGGTCAAGACCTATCTCCCCATGGTCAAGCGGATCGCCTATCACATGATGACCCGCCTGCCCGCCTGCGTGGAGGTGGATGATCTGGTGCAAGCTGGCCTCATGGGCTTGCTGGACGCCGTCGACCGTTTCGACAACGAGCAGGGCGCCCATTTCGAAACCTACGCCACCCAACGGGTGCGGGGCGCCATGCTGGATGAGCTGCGCGACGCCGACTGGGCCTCCCGCAACGTGCGCCGGGCCGGACGCCAGATCGAGAACGCCATCCACGTGCTGCAACAGCGGCACAAGCGCCCCCCCTCGGAACAAGAGATCGCCGAGGAAATGGGCCTGGACATCAAGGCCTATTTCGAACTGCTCAGCGATGCCCGGGGCGCCCAACTGGTCTACTACGAGGATCTCCACGACATGGACGGGGACGACTTCCTCGAGCGTTTCGCCGACAACCACACCCAGGCTCCCTTCGACATCCTTGCATCCCGCCACTTCAAGGGGGCGCTGGCCCAGGCAGTGGGCATCCTGCCGGAGCGGGAAAAGCAGCTCATGGGCATGTATTACGAACAGGACATGAACTTCAAGGAGATCGGCGCCGTCCTCGGCGTGTCCGAATCCCGGGTCTGCCAGCTCCACAGCCAGGCCATCGCCCGCTTGCGCGGCCGCCTGCGGGACTGGTCGGCCAACACCGAATGAGCTGAAGTCCGCCCATGGACATCATCAGCATCATCGGCATCCTCCTCGGCCTCACCGCAATCCTGGTTGGCCAGTTCCTGGAGGGTGGCCATATCGGCTCCCTGCTTCAGCTCACCGCTTTCCTCATCGTCATCGGCGGCACCCTGGGCGCGGTCATGCTGCAAAGCAGCCACCAGGTCTTCCTGGAGGGCCTCTCCATGCTGAAGTGGGTGATCCATCCTCCCCGCGTCGCCAGCCGTGAGACCCTGGATACCATCCTGGACTGGAGCCAGAAGGCGCGGCGCGGCGGCCTGCTGGCCCTGGAGCCCTTCATCGAGCAGCAGGCCGACCTGTTCCAGCGCCGGGGCCTGCAAATGCTGGTGGATGGCGCCGAGCCGGAAATCCTGCGGGAAACCCTAGAACTGGACTTGCAGGCCTTCGAGCAGCGCCGTCTGGAAGCGGCCAGGATCTGGACGGCGGCCGGCGGTTACTCGCCCACCATCGGCATACTGGGCGCGGTACTGGGGTTGATCCATGTGATGGAGAACCTGTCCGATCCCTCCAAGCTGGGTTCGGGCATCGCCGTGGCCTTCGTCGCCACCAGCTACGGCGTCGGGGGCGCCAACCTGTTCTTCCTGCCCGTGGCCGGCAAGCTGCGCTACTGGGTGAGCCGCCAGGTGGCGGACAAGGAACTTTTCATCCAGGGCCTGGTAGCCATCGCCAACGGTGAAAATCCGCGCATCATCGAAGCCAAGTTGCAGGGCTACCTATCATGACCGGCGCGACATCCATCTCCGGAAACCCTGCCGCGCGGATTTCGGCGAAGGCTCACCTCCTGCCAGTCCCGATGGCCCCCAGCGCCAGCCGCAGCCAAAATCCGCGCATCATCGAAGCCAAGTTGCAGGGCTACCTGTCCTGAGTCCGGCCCGCAGCCATGCCGCGCAAGAAGCCGCCCGAGGAACACGAGAACCTGGAACGCTGGCTGGTCTCTTATGCCGATTTCATCACCCTGCTGTTCGCCTTTTTCGTGGTGATGTACGCCATCTCCTCCATCAACGAGGGCAAGTACCGGGTGATGTCGGACTCTCTGGTCAGCGCCTTCAAGGAGTCGCCCCGTTCGGAAAAGATCATCGAGATGAACAGCCGCAATCCGGAAATCCTGCAAGGTACCGGCAAGCCCATCGGCAAGATGCAGCAGCAGCCCCGCGCCGATTCCGAGGGCAAGGAGCGCCAGCAGGCGGCAGAAAACATGAAAAAGGTGGCCAAGAATGTGCTGGACGTCATGCAACCCCTGGTGCGGGAAGGCCAGGTCCGGGTCACCCAGTCGCCCCGGGGCGTCACCGTGGAAATCAACGCCAGCGTTCTCTTCAAGAGCGGCGAAGCCATCCTCCAGCCCCAGTCCATGGAGACCCTGGCGGCGGTGGCCCGGGTGCTCTCCCAGGTGGACAACCCGATCCAGGTGGAGGGACACACCGACAACGTGCCCATCAAGAGCCTCTCCTTTCCCTCCAACTGGGAGCTGTCCTCGGCGCGGGCCGGCAGCGTGGTGCGCCTGTTCGCCGAACAGGGTGTGCCCCCGGCACGCATGGTGGCCATCGGCTACGCCGACAACCGCCCCCTGGACACCAACGCCACGCCCGACGGCCGCAGCCGCAACCGCCGGGTCAACGTGCTGATCCTCAACGAGGTGGGCGGCGTCGCCCAGGAAATCTCCCTACAGGAGGGCGCGGCAGCCGACAAGCCCGCGCCTGCCACGCCTGCACCACCCATCGCCCGTTGAGGTTTTTCCCCCTGGAACTAAAGCCCCTTCCGATTCGTCCGATAAAGCGTTCACATAGTCATGTGTTTGGTGTGACCTGAATGGGGCAAACCCGTCGAAAGGCGGGGACGCAAAATCACCGGTCTAAGGGGGCGACCCTAGGATGGCGGGATTGCCAGGCGAAACCAGCGCGGCTCTCGGACCGCCCTTCCTTGCATTCCTTCCTCCCGGCCGGGGAACCACGGGTCTGGGCAATCGCGGGGATTGGCCCGTCCCGGTCCCCATGCGGACCGACGGCCCTCCCGCCTGAGGATGGGATCATGCAAGACAGTCGCAGGAACAATGTGGTGGAACTCAGCCAGTTTGGCCTGGGCCGCAGTGGCGGCCAGGGAAAGGCCGGACTGCTCAATGCCTGTGGCGAGATGGCAGCCTCCCGTCTCGCCGCTGCCCTGAACAAAACCCTCGAAAGCGCCTCCGCCGAACTGCTGGAACTCACCGACCGGGTGACCGCCTACGAGATGCGGCGGATCTACAACGCCGCCCTGGATTTCGCCAAGGGGCAGCGCCAGGCGGTCGAGACCGAGTTCCGCCGCAACTTCTATCAGCGCTTCAAACGTGAATGCCGGCGTGACGGCGTCCGCCAGTCCGGCGGCGTGGACCTGGACGCCACCCAGCTCTCCCTCGTGGAGCCCGACGACCTGGAAGAATCCCTCGCCGCCAGCACCATCGAGAACGCCCTCAACAACACCTGTGGCGAGGAGCTCTTCGGCCTGGCCAAGCGGATGGGGGTGTTGCTGGACGACCCGGAACTCGAACAGGGCGCCAATCCCATCGGTCCCGAGGTCATCGGCTCCGTCGTCATGGATACCCTGAAGGGTCAGGGCCTGGCGGTGAAAACCCAGTTGGTGCTGGTGCCCCTCATCAACAAGACCTTTTCCCACCGGGTGCGGGAGGTCTACCAGGAGCTCAACCGCCATCTGGTGGATCAGGGCGTGCTTCCAACCATCCGGGTCGGCGTCCGCAAGCCCGCGACCCCGCCCGCTCCCAACGTCCCCGCTCCCACGGCCACCACCGAGGCGGTGGCCAAGCCCACGGGCAGTGGGCAGGATGCCCAGGACCTGCTGGCCGTGCTGCACCACTTCCTTGCCGCCGGTGGCCTGGCGGGGACGGCCATGCCACCAGCGCCGCTGCCGGGGGAACTGCCCGCCGGCCTGCTTCCCGCTGGCGCCGGCCGCCCCGTCGCCGAGGCCGCCACGCCGTCGCTCATCGCCCCGGCGGTGCTGCAATCCCTCACCCGCTTGCAGCGCGGCCAGGTGGAAGGCGTAGCCGTGGAAGGTTTCGATCCCGCCCGCCTGGCCAACGGCCAGGTGAACATCCTGCGCGAGATTCGCGGCAGCCCCGTGGCCGGCAATCTGGGCCAGGTGGACACCATGACCCTGGACATCGTCGCCATGGTGTTCGACTACATCCTGGACGACCGCCGCATCCCGGATGCCATGAAGGCCCTCATCGGGCGATTGCAGATTCCCGTCCTGAAGGTGGCCATGCTGGACCGGACCTTCTTCTCCCAGAAGACCCATCCCGCCCGTCGCCTCCTGGACGCCCTGGCAGGCGCCTCCATGGGCTGGAACGAGGATGAGGGCCATGGCGGCGGCCTCTACCGCAAGGTGGAAGAACTGGTGCAGCGGGTGATCTCCCAGTTCGACGACCAGGTGGACATCTTTTCCTCCGCTCTGGAGGAGTTCCTCCAGTTCGAGGCCGACGAGAAGCGCCGCGTCGACGAGGCCACGGGCCAGAGTGCCCAGCTCATCCGCCAACGGGAGCAGGCCGAACTGGGCCGTGTGGTCGCCCACAATGAAGTGGAAAGCCATCTTTTCGACCGGGAGATGCCGGACTTCATCCGCGCCTTCCTCTTGGACTACTGGGAAAGGCTCCTGGCCCTCCATTGGGCCCATACCGGGGAAGGCGGCGCGGCGTGGCGGGAAGCCCTGGCCACCATGGACGACCTGATCTGGAGCGTGTCGCCCATGCGGCAGGCCGAGGACCGCAAGAAGCTCGTGGCCTTGCTCCCGGGGCTGCTCAAGCGCCTGGAACAGGGGCTGGTGGCCCTGTCCACGCCCCGGGAGATCCGGGACCAGTTCTTCACCGGCCTGGTGAAATGCCACGCCGTGGCCGTGCGCGCCGGCCTGCGCGGCGGCAAGGAGGCCCCGCCGGCGCCGGACCTGGCGCCCATTCCCGTGGCCGAGCCAGCCCCGGATAGCGAGGTGGGCGTGGAGTTCATGGACTGTCCCGTATACACATCTTACGCTTCCGACCATCTACACTGTTGATCTCTCGGTGGTTCGCCTCCCATTAAAAAAAAAAAAA
>CAZYEY010000007.1:0-11681 GCA_964646585.1 uncultured Thiobacillus sp.
GATGTGTATATGAGCGAGGCCCGGGGCTGGGTCTGGGATTTTTGCGGCAGGGGCCTGGGCGCTACCTTCGGCGGCTCCGGTTCGGCTGCCGCAATCAGACTCACCATCAGGGGCTGGGGCAGACCCACGGCGTCGGCCACGGGCTCGATGTTGAGCAGGGCGAACAGCACCCCGGCATGGGCCAGCGCGATCAGCGCCAGGCCACGCCAGTTGGTGCGGGAGACATAAGCCGGCGTCACGGGGTGGTCCAGTGGTTTTCGAGACGGATTTCCGGCGCCATGGCATGGTGGACCAAAGAACCGGTCCTCGCCGCCAAGCTTTCCCCCTCGGAATTTGCAATCGGCAGACCCGCCCGGGAAATATCGGGTGCCAGCGGGGTGTCGGCCCCGCCATGAGTTTTTTCGCCCAGGGGATCAGTAGCGAGGGCGAGGGAGGGAAGGGTCTTGTTCATGGCATTTTCTTTCGCGGCTGGGCTGACGCTCCGGGCCTTGCGTTCACGCGGTGAGAATCAGCTTGTTGGCCTGGGTGATGCGTAGCCAGTACTCCCGGCCGCCATGCAGGATCAGCACCACCTTGCCGCCCTGGAACAGGGCCTCGCTGGGGTAGGTGGGGGGCGGGCTGCTCTCCTTCGGTGCGACGGGCATGGGCGGTTTGGCGTTGTCCTGCATGGCCGGGGCTTTCCTCAGTAGGTCACCTTGGCCCGCACGCCCACCACGGAGACGGCCTTCGCCGCCGGGTCGCCGCCGGGACGGCCGATCCATTGCAGGCTGGGGGCGATGTGGATCTGGTCGTTGAGCTGCCAGGCATAGAACAGCTCCACGTTCTTTTCGCTGCCGGAGAAGCCCGGGTTGGCCAACTGGTATTCGTCGCTGGTCCTCAGCAGGCCCAGGGCCAGTCCCAGGCGATCCTTCTGCCGGCCCCAACTGGCGCCGGAAAGCTGGGCTCCCCAGGTGAGGGCCCGGTCGAAGGCCACCTGGCCCTTGCCGGAGAAGCCGATGCGGGAGAACAGGCTCAGGTGTTCGCTCACCTGTTGGTCCAGGGAGAGCCCCCAGCCGCCGTGACGCTCGGTCCCGCCGCTCAGGTCGTTGGCGCGGCCGTTGCTCCAGGCATAGAGCCGGTAGGCTCCGGGCAGGTTGGCCCAGTCCTTGCCGTTGTATTCCACCTGGCCGATGACGAAGGGTTTGCTGAAGCTGGTAGCGAAACTGGCGCCGGGGCCGGAGCCGAACACCCCCAGGGACACGCCCCAGCGGTTGGCGCCGTTCACGTCGCTCAAATAAGCGAGCCGCAGGCCCGGGGTGAAGCCGTAGGCGTCCACGCCGGCATCGCCGCCGGAATCCAGCAGCGGGTTGTGGACGAAGACGTTGTTGAGGAAGGCCTCGGATTCGTCGTCCGCCAGGTTGTTCTGGTCGAAGAAGACGAAGGGGTCGATCTTGCCCACGGTGACTTCCAGGCGGCCCAGGTCGCCGCTCCCGCCGCCCATGGGAATGTCCAGCTGGTACCAGGCCTGGGCCAGCAGGGCGACGGAATCGGCGGCGGCGGCGACACCGCCGTTGCCCAACTCGAAGGCAGTGGAGTTCACGGCCCCGGTGAGAGTGGGGTTCAGCTTGGAGAGGCCGGTGCCCTGGCCCAGGCGGAAATGGGCGAAGAGCCTGCCCCTGGCGTCGCCGACGGAGCCGGCGGGCATTTCCACTTCCACGTCGGCCCGGTAGCCAAGGTCGCTTTCGTCCAGGCCGGTGGTGGTGCCGCTCAGGGCGCGCTGGGCCACCATGGTCAGGCTGGCGCCGGCGCTGAGGCCCTCCAGGGAGGCAAAGGGCATGGGCTGCTTGCGCTGGGCCAGCACCTCGTTTTCCACATGCTCGACCCGGGCGGCCATGGCCTTGGCGTCGCCAGTCTCCGCCAGGCGTTTTTCCAGCTCGGCATTGCGTTGCTCCAGCCGGGTCAGGCGCTCCTGCAGCTGCTGGACCATGGCCGTCAGGTCGGCAGAAAGGGGCTCGGCCGCGAAGGCGGACTGGCAGGCCAGGACCGCCAGCAGAGCCAACAGGCGCGGGGTCCGGGCGCGGCGCGGGGGCGCCGATGTGATACGCACGGGCTTCTCCATCGGTTCAGAAAGTCAGTCATCGCTGGCTGGCTACCGGGGCGGAGAAGCCCTTTGGCTGGCTGGTCGCGTCGTGGACGCAGGCTATTTGGTCAGGATCAGCTTGCCGTTCTTGGTCAGGCGAAGCTGATATCGCTCGCCAGCATGCTCGATCACCAACACTTGCCGGTTCTTCAGCAAATCCATTGCCCGTACCGTCTCAGCCATGGCCGGACGGGGCGGGACGACAGTCATGGGCTGGAGGCGCGGCGTGTTCATGACCCGTATATTAATGAGAATGCTTCTCATCGACAAGGGGGTTCATGGAGGAATCGAAATCTTCAAATGGTCCGTGGCGTGTTCACCCCGTGCCCGGGCTGGGGCACACTTGCGGTCTTGACCTTCAATCACCGCGTCCTCTGATGAAATTCACTCCTGAATCCTTCCGCGCCTGGGAACGCAAGAAGATCACCCTGCTGGGCATGTCCGGCGTGGGCAAGACCTATATCTCCGGCCTGCTGCGCCGCCACGACTGGTTCCATTTCTCCGGCGACTACCGCATCGGTACCCGTTATCTGGATGAGCCCATCCTGGACCTCATCAAACAGCAGGCCATGACCGTGCCTTTCCTCAAGGAATTGCTGCGCAACGATTGGATCGACATCCGCAACAACATCAAGATCGAAGATCTGGGCCCTGTGCTGTCCTTCGTGGGCAAGCTGGGAAATCCGGATTTCGAGGGATTGTCCCTGCCCGAATTCAGCCGGCGCCAAGCCATGTATCGGGAAGCGGAGATCGCCGCCATGAAGGATGTGCCCGAATTCATCCGCAAGGCCCAGGAGATCTACGGCTATGACCACTTCGTCAACGACGTGGGCGGCAGCCTGTGCGAACTGGAGGACGATTCGGTCATCGACCTGCTGGCGGAGCACACCCTGATCCTCTATATCCAGGTCACCACCAAGGAGGAGGAGGAAACCCTGATCCGCCGCGCCCAGTCGGACCCCAAGCCCTTGTACTACCGGCCCGCGTTCCTGGCCGAGCACCTGCCCATCTACATGGCGGAAAAGGGACTGGATTTCATCGCCCAGGTGGAGCCCAACGACTTCACCCGTTGGGTGTTCCCCCGCTTGTTCCACTCCCGCGTGCCCCGCTACGAGGCTATCGCCGGACCCCACGGCTACACCGTCACCTCCCGGGAGGTGGCCCAGGTGAGAAACGAGGCGGATTTCCTTGCCCTGGTGGAAGCCGCCATCGCCCGAAAGGCTTGACGGGAGAGTTCCATGCCAATCGTCGCCCACAACGATCTGCCCACCCTCCAGCGCCTGAAGGCGGCGGGCACCACCATCGTACTGCCCGCCGAGCGGGCCGAGCACCAGGACATCCGCGAACTGCACATCGGCCTGCTCAACATGATGCCGGACGCGGCCCTGGAAGCCACGGAGCGTCAGTTCTTCCGGCTGGTGGGCGAGAGCAACCCCATCGCCCAGTTCTACGTGCATCCCTTCACCCTGGACGCACTGCCCCGCGGCGAGAAGGCGGCGGCGCACATCGCGCGCTATTACGAACCTTTCGACAAGATCCGGGCGGAAGGGCTCGATGCCCTCATCATCACCGGCGCCAACGTCACCGGCGAGGATCTATCCAAGGAACCCTTCTGGGAGCCCTTGGGCGAGGTCATCGACTGGGCCTGGGAGAACGTCACCACCACCTTGCTCTCCTGCCTGGCCACCCACGCGGTCATGCACTTCCGCTATGGGCAGCCGCGGGTGAAGCAGCCGAGCAAACGCTGGGGGGTGTTCTCGCACCGCGTGCTGGACAAGCGCCATCCGCTGGTGGCCGACGTCAACACCCGCTTCGACGTGCCCCATTCCCGCTGGAACGATGTCTCCCGCGCCCAGTTCGAAGCCGCCGGTCTGCGCGTGCTGGTGGAGAGCGAGCAGGTGGGCGTGCACCTGGCCACCAGCCGTGACGGCATCCGCATGGTGTTCTTCCAGGGGCATCCCGAGTACGACACCATCTCCCTGCTCAAGGAGTACAAGCGCGATGCCCTGCTCGCCGCCCAGGGAAAACTGCCTGCGTTCCCGCCCTTTCCGGACCACTACCTGCGTCCCCACGAGCAGGCCATCCTGCTGGAATGGCGGGAGCGTCTGCAGGCAGCCATGGCGAAGGGCGGGCCGATCCCCGAGTTTCCCGAGGCCCTGGTGGCGCAGAACTTGGACAACACCTGGCACGATACTGCCGAGGCCGTCATCGGCAACTGGATGGGCTGCATGTATCAGATCACTCACCGGGAGCGGAACAGGCCCTTCATGGAAGACGTCGATCCGGATGATCCCCTGGGTATTTACAAGGCATGAACGTGGCATAATCCGCAGCCAACTTTTCTCGCGCAGTTCCAACGACGGAGGAGTCGATCGTGGCAACAGCGAAACCGGCGGCCAAGACCGCATCGAGCAGCGCCAAGAAACCCGCCGCCCCGGCCAAGAAAGCCATCGCCAAAGCCACCCCGGCCGAACCTGCCGCCGCGAAGCAAGGCGTGGTCAAGCCCGGGCCTGGCGAGCAGGCCGTGGCGAAATCTGCCGCCAAGCCACCCCTAAAGAAACCTGCGGAGAAACCCGTTACCGCGAAGAAGTCCCCGGTCGCCAAGTCCGCCCAGGCGGGCAAGGTGGCAGTTTCCAAACCCGAGGCCAAGGCCGTGCCGACCGTCGCCAAGCCCCAGCCAGGGCAAACCGCTCCGGCTCATAAGGCACTCGCGAAACCGACGCCCGCGCCAAAGCCCGCCCCAGTCGCAGCACAACCCATGAAAACCCCGGAATCCAAAACCAGCACCGCCAGCAAACCCGCCAAGGCCGCCAAGAAATCCGTCGGCACCCCGCTGACCGACGCCGACATCATGGCCATGTCCGATGCGGACTACATGAACGACGCCCAACTCGCCTTCTTCAAGGCCAAGCTGGAGGCCATGCGGGACGAGATCCTGGAGAACGCCCGGGAAACCGGCGAGCACCTCAAGGAGAACGAGGTCTTCGCCGATCCCAACGATCGGGCCACGGTGGAAGAGGAGAACCTGCTGGAGCAGCGGGTGCGCGACCGGGAACGCAAGTTGTTGAAGAAGATCAACGCCTCCCTCGCCCGCATCGAGGAAGGTACCTACGGCTACTGCCTGGAAACCGGCGATCCCATCGGCATTCCCCGACTGCTGGCCCGGCCCACCGCCGAGCTGTCCATCGAGGCCCAGGAAAAGCACGAGCGGCTGGAAAAGCTCTACGCCGACTGACTTACCGCGCCGGCACCGGTAGCGATGGCCGCCCACGGGCGGGCCGCAGATATCGAGAGGCGCTCGCAGAGCAGAACACAGGGGGTGGTGGCAAGCGACCTACCCCATTGATATGTGCCGAAGCTTCCGACCCTGGAAACCACGCGATGGAGTCGGGCCCGCTCTAGCCAGTAGGAATGCTCACGAAGGCGCTTTATTGACGCCCTTATGAATTGACTTGTTGCTGGAGAAACCGGGCTGACGGCCCCAGTAGCGCTCCCTATTCCTCATTTGGCAATAGTCGGGCGTGACGATCCCGTCAGCCTGTAACATCCCCACTCATTTCCATCACTCAGCGCATTGCCCATGGCTCTCCTTCCTTTTTCCGACGCCAAGGCCAAGCTCCTGGCCTCCGCCCGCGTGGTTGCCGAGACCGAAACCCTGGATCTGGCTGAGGCCTTCGGCCGGGTGCTGGCCAGGGATCTGATCTCTCCCATGACCGTGCCGCCCTTCTCCAACGCGGCCATGGACGGCTACGCGGTCCGTGCCGCCGACATCGCCCAATGCGGTACGCGGCTGCCGGTCTCCCAGCGGGTCGCCGCCGGCGACGTCGCCGCGCCTCTGGCGCCGGGCAGCGCCGCCCGCATTTTCACCGGCGCCCCGGTGCCGGAAGGTGCCGACGCCGTGGTGATGCAGGAGGACTGCACGGCCGAGGGCGACTTCGTGGTCATCAACGCGCTGCCATCCCCGGGGCAGCACGTGCGTCAGAGAGGCTCCGACTTGATGGAGGGCAAGACCATCCTGGCCGCAGGCTCACGCTTCTCCGCCGCCGCCATGGGCCTGGCCGCCTCGGTGGGCTTTGCCACGGTGCCTGTCTACCGGCGTCTCAGGGTGGCCATTTTCTTCACCGGCAGCGAACTGGTCATGCCCGGCAACCCCCTGCCCCCTGGCCACATCTACAACTCCAACCGTTACATCATGGTTGGCTTTCTCCAGGACCTGGGCGCCGAAGTCCTGGACCTGGGTATCATCCGGGATACCCGGGAGGCCACACGGGACGCCCTGCGTCGGGCGGCGGCGGCAGCAGACCTCATCGTCACCAGCGGAGGCATGTCCGAAGGCGAGGAGGACCACGTCACCCCGGCGGTCCAGGCCGAAGGTCACATCGATGTCTGGAAGATCGCCGCGAAGCCGGGTAAGCCCATTGCCTTTGGCATGGTCCGCTCCGAAGCTCGGGAGGTGGCCTTCATCGGCTTGCCGGGCAACCCGGTGTCGGCCTGGTCGAACCTGCTTCTCCTGGTGGCCCCATACCTGCGCAAGTGCCAGGGTTTGAGCGTGCTGGAGCCGGAGCGGCAGAAGCTGCGTGCCGACTTCAGCTACCTGAACAAGGGCAACCGTCTGGATTTCGTGCGGGCACGGCGAAATGGCAAGGGCGGCCTGGACATCTATCCCACTCAGGACTCCGCCATCATCTCCTCCGCTGTGTGGTGTGACGGCGTTGCGGCGATCCCCGCCGGTGCCACGGTCATGCCGGGGGATGTCGTCGAATACCTGCCGGGGCCGGGCTGGGCGCCGTGAGCGGTCACCCCTCCGCCGCTCAGGCTTGGGGTAGCGGGCCGGACTTGGCCACGCACCGGCCTGGGGGCGGCTCTGCTGTCGGTGAGCTTCCCCTGAAATTTCGTCTTCCAGGACTGGTGCAATGGCGAGAGGCTCAGAAGCTATGACAGCAGTAGCGAGCGCTGGCGAGGAACTCGATGACTCTGACCGAGCGCTCCACTTAGCGGCGGCTGTGAGGGCTGGATCGAGGAGAACGGCAAGTACAAGTAGAAGCGCGACCAGTAGACCTGCGGCTACCCGATTGCTCTTCGGGCCCTTGGTGGCAAGCGTGACTGCGACGACGAGGGCGATGACTGCGGTGGCCAGCAGAGCCCAGCCGAGCACGAACTCAATGAGATCAGAGATCCCATACGGCGCATCGGGCGCAATGTACATGTCGGCGTACAAGAAGGCACGGAAGCCGATGCCCACGACGAACTGGAACAGCAGGAGTCCCGCAAGAATCGCCGCGATTCGTGTGCCGCGCATGGGATGGTGACGCCTAACGTCCAGGCTCAGGGGTGCGCCGCTTGCGGCGCATCCCCTGGAGCGCAGTGTTATGCATTTTGTGAAACCAAGGGCCAGCGTGGGACCCCTGCGGTTTTTAAAGCCTTGCTAAGCATGATGACGAATGCGATCGCTACAAGGTTAGCACCGACAAGCAAACCTGATTCGTTGGGGTTGAACCAGAGCTGGCTAGCGTAGCCAAAGCGCAAGCTGAAATCGGTACTGAAATGACCAGAGCCAAGTGCAACGGTTGGGAAAACTGCCAGGCCCATGGCGCACCAGTATGAGAGAACGGGAAAAGACAGAACAGGCACGCAAGACCACGACAACCAATAAAGTACTTGTGCGCCGATGGGCTTGTGGTTCCAGAATTGCCAGCCGCCATAAAGGGCAGCAGCGATTTGAGCGAGAATAATAAGGGAAGCAAATGCGTCAAGCAGGCCGAGGGATGTGCCGTTTAGCTGAGGAAGGATAGTAATGGCCCCAAACGCCCCGCCAATTAGATACGCGATGGATATCACCTTTTGAGTGGTGCTGCGGGCTGTTGTTTGTGTTGTTGCCACAGTTGATGCGGTTACCAGAATGCTGGTTTCTGATGATGTTTGCGGACGCTTACGAATCACGAGATAGATCACAACACCAACAGCAATAACAAGAAGCAGAAGAGGGCCACCCATCAGCCAGTGCCAGACAGAAAAACTACCCATGTTTCCTCCGTGTGATTAATGCATAACGTTTGAATTCACCGACCTTGCGCGGCTTTATGCGCAAGGTCCGGTGGAATGATGGGTTGGGCCTATTTGTTCGTGAGTGGCGCAAGTTGCTGTAGGCAGGTGTTTTGTTCAAACAGCCGCTTCTCTGAAGGAATTTTCTGGACGCAACGAATGGCAGAACGGACTCGGCGCAGGCGCTGCTCAGTATGATTGACCTCGCACTTATTGGCATAGGTAGAGGGCCACGTACCTCCAGCACCAGTTAGAGAGCCGACTAGCTCGCACTCTTCGGTTCGATATTTCAACCACGCTACCTGCTGAGTTTTGAGCGCCGCAAGGAGCCTTTCATCAGCATGAACTTCACCGCTGACGGAAGACGCGACGAGCTTAATTAGCTCATCATGTTTGCTCGCCAAGAGCTTTTCGGTCCGCTCCTGTTGCTGGACTAGCAAAAGCCCTGTGTGCATAGAACTTCCTTCCGGCCAACATTCAGGGCGATCCGTGCACTCAACTTCAGCGAACGCAAGAAGGGGGGGCGATGTCGCCAAGAAAACTGAGAGGATAAATTTGCGCATGTTTGAATAGGCCCAACGTTCAGCTTGAGGGGCGCGTAGACAGCAAGCGAAGCTTGCTGGCGGAGCGTCCCACTCGAAGCGTTTGTTGGGCTGAGTTGTATGCATGCCATTTACCGTGAATAGATTCTTGCTTCGCAACCAATATGGAAGGGGGGTAACTTTTGGGGTAACCGCTTCCAACTCTTCCCATGCTGTGCCCTACACGCTGGGCAACAATTTTCGGAAAACAACTCCCATCCATCCACATACTCGTCCAGCCGAGACTCTCTTTGCCGCTGACTATCAACAGAAGCCCGCAGCGTTCTTAGTAAAACTCTGGCAACTTGGCTTGAATACGCATGTGCCTTTGCGAGTTCATCTAGGTTGATACCGTCAATCGGTTTGATTTGAAATAACTCGCGGAAAGAAATTGTCTTTTCAAGCCGCTGCTTAATATCTGCTAGATCTTTCAAGAAATCGATTGCCTGAGCTTTGCGGGTGAATTTCTTCGGAGCATCAGCACCCGCGATTTCCTGCATTTGCTTCATAGTCATACTTGCCAGAATATCTTCGACGGGAATCTCTTGACCCCGGCGCATAAAGCCTTTCTCATAAAGTTCTTCAAAAGCTTTGCGACGGTAATCTCCTGCAGGTGCAACCTGTACTTTCGTTCCAGCTGAAATGGCGTACAACAGAGTTTGGTAGGTCTGTGGATTGTCCTTGAATCGCTCCAATAGCGCATCGTCAACTGTCAAGTCCTGAGGTTCTTCTATCAGAAGTGTCCATGCGGTATCTGCGTCGCCCGGTCGAATAGGTAATTCCGCTATTGCGATATCCTGTATCTCAGCCAACAAGTCTCTTTTGTCGAGGTCACTCGCCTGAGCCCATTCTGTTGAAGCAAGCACACGCTGTTTCACAATATCGCGAACCTTGGGCTTGGCTATGCCGACCCATTCGTTTAATTCCTTGCACTGAATATTTTTTTGCGCCACTAAATGACTGAACCATTCGCCAATCTCGTAATCTTCGCCGTGCTCGAAGGCTGTCACCAACTTTTCTACATCCGCGGCGTCTAATCCATAAAGCGTTACGGGGAAGGATAGTTCTGGCCCTATGACAACCCCCCCGTCCCCTGTGTGTTGATAACCAACCTTTGTTTCTCTGCGCCCCTGCTTTCCATTTGTTGTCTCAACAGAAATCACTAGGTTGTGTGCAGGTTCGGTCTTGTGTTGTTTGGCTGCATTAGAAATCAGATGGCTGCCTTTATTTCTGAGAAATAGCCAATAGACAATTGCGGCAACAACTATGAGCCAGAATATCCACATAGAAAGTCCTCTGTTATTTCATGTAGTCGGCTTCTTCTTCATTTCATGAAAAAGTTGACGGCCAAGCCAAGAGCCCAACGTAAATTAAACGTCACTTCCATATATGGGAACGTTTCCGCATATGTGTATTCTGTTGCCATATGTGGCAACCCAGTATCCATCGATGGAAATGCGCATGTCGGCCATGTCAGGAAATTGATCGGATCCGGTCCTGGATACCCAAGTGCTTTGCCAGGGACCGGGTCATGATCCAGAGGCGACGGTCCGCATCCCAGCGTGCACCGGATTTCTTGGCTTGGGCCCTCAGCTCTCGTTCCTGATAGCCGATGGCGACGGCGATGAAGTCTTCAAGCCGGGGCCCGCGCGGCAGAAGGGGGTGTTCATCTACGACGATTTCCACGGTGGTGTAGCGTTTGCGTTCATCCTGGCGGTAGCGCACGCAAACCAGAGTGGCCCCGTACACGGTTTGTAGGCGTTTTGTGCCGTTTTGCCCCGGAGTCAGGCGCTTGCTGACGCGGGCGTTCAAGGCTGGGCTGGGTTCGATGATTTTGCCGTTTGGCTGGCTGTTCATGCCGGACTCCCTGGATTTTTCCGGCAATGTAGTCCTTGCCGGGAACCGAGGCAAGACAGGGATAGCGAGGCAGGAGGAGGGGCGGTTGGCGCCGGGGCGGGTGGACAATACGTCTTCTCGCCTCCAGGAAGGGGGCTTGTCAGTCCATGTCCGATGGCCGCCTGAGCGAAGCGTAGGCATGAAAAAGCGGCCCGGAGGCCGCATTCCTGGGATCAGCCGAATCCGCTTACTTCACCACCTATTTCAACTGATCGAGGATGGCCGGGTTTTTGCTCCGGCCGCGCTTCGCGCTTAACCCACCCGCATTCGCGAGGAGGTTAGCCTTCACTGAAACCCCGCTATCCACCACTCGGGGAGCGGCCATCACGCAATGCTTACTTCACTACCTCTTTCAACTGATCGAGGATGGCGGGGTTTTCCAGGGTGGAGACGTCGGAGGTGATCTCCTCGCCCTTGGCCAGGGTGCGCAGCAGGCGGCGCATGATCTTGCCGGAGCGGGTCTTGGGCAGGTTGTCGCCGAAGCGGATCTCGTCCGGCTTGGCGATAGGGCCGATTTCCTTGGCCACATGGTTGCGCAGGTCGTTGACGATCTGCTTGGCCTCGTCGCCAGTGGGGCGGGCACGCTTGAGCACGACATAGGCGACGATGGCTTCGCCCTTGACGTCGTGGGGCTTGCCCACCACCGCGGCTTCCGCCACCAAGGGGTGGCTGACCAGGGCAGATTCGATTTCCATGGTGCCCATGCGGTGGCCGGAGACGTTGAGCACGTCGTCGATGCGGCCCATGATGGTGAAGTAGCCGGTCTTGGCGTCGCGCACGGCGCCGTCCCCCGCCAGGTAGAGCTTGCCACCCAGGTCCTCGGGGAAGTAGCTCTTCCTGAAGCGCTCGGGGTCGCCCCAGATGGTGCGGATCATCGACGGCCAGGGGCGCTTGATGACCAAAATGCCACCCTGGCCGTTGGGCACGTCCTTGCCGGTTTCATCGACCACCGCGGCCATGATGCCGGGGAAGGGCAAGGTGCAGGAGCCCGGCACCAGCGGCGTCGCACCCGGCAGCGGCGTGATGACATGGCCGCCAGTCTC
>CAZYEY010000008.1:0-10140 GCA_964646585.1 uncultured Thiobacillus sp.
GGGGCGGCGGCATCAGCAAGAACCCCTACCTGGCGTTCAGGGTGAAGGGCGCCAAGGCCGGGGACAAGGTCGTGGTGAACTGGGTGGACAACACCGGCGACAAGAACTCCGCCGAAGCCACCATCGGCTGATTCGGCCTCAGCCCGAAAAAAGCCGGACTTTGCTCCGGCTTTTTTGATGTCCGCTCAGGCTCGATCCCCCACGTAGGGGTTGCTTCGACGCTCCCGGCCGAAGGTGCTCATGGGGCCGTGGCCGGGCACGAAAGCCACGTCGTCGCCCAGGGGGAAGAGCTTTTCCCGAATGGCGTGGATGAGCGCTTGGTGGTTGCCCCTGGGAAAATCGGTGCGGCCGATGCTGCCCCGGAACAGCACGTCGCCGACGAAGGCATGGCGGCTTTCCGGCTCGTGGAACACCACGTGGCCCGGGGTGTGGCCTGGACAGTGGATGACCTGGAAACGCAATTTTCCCACTTCCACCGTATCGCCGTCGTGCAGCCAATGGTCCGGGTGGAAGGTTTCCGTTGGTGGGAAGCCGAACATGCGTGCCTGATCGGGCAGGGCGTCCAGCCAGAAGGCGTCGCCCTCCTGGGGACCGAGGATGGGCAGATTGAGGCGCCTGGCGATGGACAAGGCACCGCCCACATGGTCCAAATGGGCATGGGTGAGGAGCAGTTTTTCCAGCCGGACGCCGGCGCTATCCACCGCAGCCAGCAGCAGATCCGCGTCGCCACCCGGATCCACCAGGGCGGCACTGCCAGTAGCCTCGCACCAGACCAGGGAACAGTTCTGCTCGAAGGTCGTGACAGGAATGATCTCGAAGCGCATGGTTCAGTTCAGGCAAGGGTAGTCGGTATACCCCTTCTCGCCCCCACCATAGAAGGTGGCCGGGTCCGCCGGGTTGAGGGGGGCGTCGCGGCGATAGCGCTCCGGCAGGTCCGGATTGGCGATGAAGGGGACGCCGAAAGCCACCATATCAGCCTTGCCCTCGGCCAGCAGGGCATTGGCCCGAGCCTTGTCGTAGCCAGAGTTGGCCATGTAGATGCCTTTCCAGATATTGCGCAGATCCAGGGGCTCGAAGAAGGGACCCGCCGCGCCAGGGGCATCCCGGCCCATCTCGGTGACATGGAGGTAGGCCAGGTCATAGGCGTTGAGCAGTTCCACCACCCGGCTGAAGGTGGCGCGGGGGTTGGAGTCTCGCATGTCGTTGAAGGGTTGGATGGGCGAGAGCCGCACCGCTATCCGGCTGCCACCCCAGACGCCGCAGACCGCGTCCAGCACCTCCAGCAGCAAGCGGGCCCGGTTGTCGACGTTGCCACCATAGGCATCGGTGCGCAGGTTGGTGCCGTCACGGAGGAACTCGTCCAGCAGGTAGCCGTTGGCGGCATGGACCTCGACGCCGTCGAAACCGGCGGCGAGGGCGTTCTTGGCGGCGATCCGGTAGGCATCCACGATGCCCGGCAACTCACCGGTGTCCAGGGCACGAGGGGTGACGAAGGGCTTCATGCCTTCATAGGTGAAGGCTGCGCCGGCCGGTTGGACGGGTGAGGGCGCCACGGGCAGGCGTCCATCGGGTTGCAGGTCCGGATGAGAGATGCGGCCCACGTGCCACAGCTGGCAGAAGATGTGGCCGCCTTCGCCATGCACCGCCGCCGTCACTTCGGCCCAGCCCCCCACCTGGATGCCGTTCCAGATGCCCGGCGTGAAGGGATAGCCCACGGCGTCGGGGGAGATGCAGGTGGCTTCGGTGATGATGAGTCCGGCGCCGGCCCGCTGTCGGTAGTACTCCACCTGAAGAGGTGTAGGAACCCCATCCCGGCTGGCCCGGTTACGGGTCAGGGGCGCCATGGCAAAGCGGTTTCTCAGGAGATGGGGGCCGAGTTGCAGGGGGGAAAACAGGTCGACTGGGGGCATGTCATGGCTCCAGATGTGGAAGGCTGCTAGCCTAGCCCTGTCGTATTGCACACGCCAGTCCATGACCATGACTCCACCCCCCGACGCCCTGCTGCTGCTGAGCAGCCATTGCCCCCATTGCCCAGTTGTGCTGGCCGGACTGGCGGAACTGGTCAAGCGGGGCGTGGTGGGGCGGCTGGAGGCGGTGAACATCGAAATCCATCTCGAACGCGCTGCGGAACTGGGAGTTCGTTCAGTGCCCTGGCTGCGCCTTGGGCCCTTCGAACTTCAGGGTGCCTTGTCCGTGGGCGAACTGGAGCGCTGGGCGCAGCGGGGGATGGACGCGGATGGCATGGCTGAAGCCTTCCATGACCTGCTGAAGTCCGGCGCGGCAAGCCAAGTGCTGCGCCTGGTGGCGCAAGACCCGGCTCGGCTCGCGGCCCTGCTGCCCATCGTGGCCAACCCGGAGGCCAGCCTCAACGTCCGCCTGGGGGCTGGGATGGTGTTCGAGGAATACGCGGGTAGCCGGGCCTTGCGTGCCCTGACGGATCGGCTGGGTGGGCTGACCCGGTCCGAGGATCCCCGGGTACGGGCCGACGCGGCCCATATCCTGGGCCTGGGCCGGGACCCGGGCGCGCGTCGCCACCTCGAAACGCTCTTGGAGGATATGGACCCGGAGGTGAGGGAGATCGCCCGGGAGAGCCTGGATGCCGTCGATGGGTGAACCGGGTTGAGGGCCGCTTGTCCTGCCAGTGGGAGTCACCATGGAGAGGACCCGGATTCACCCTTTCCAGTCCACGGGGAATTCACGACGTCATGCCGTCATTGGGTTCCAGCCATATGGCCAATTCGCCATTCCAGCTGACCCGGTCCAGAAGAAAGATCAAGGGGGTCTGCGGAAATTCGCTTCATGGTTTGCCACTCGTGGCGGCAATGCGACCTCGTTGTCCCGTATCTCCATGAATTAATTCGAGTAATTGACAATATTAGAAAATTAGAACATTATCGTCTCGCCTGAAAAAAATCATTTTTGTCTTATACATTCACCCTCTAGGAGAACGCCATGAAAGCTCTGACCCTCGTCGCTGCCGCCACCCTCGCCCTTTCCGCGCCCGCTTACGCCGGCGATCCCGTGGTCGGCAAGCAGAAGGCCACTGCCTGCATCGTCTGCCACGGTAGCGAAAACTTTGGCGGCATCTTCTACACGCTGCAGCTGGCCGGCCGAAATGCCGACAAGCTGGCCATCAAGACCAACAAGTACAAGACCCTCAAAATTCTCCACCCCATGATGAACATGGCCACCGCCTTCTATACCGATAAGGAAATCGAGGACGTGTCGGCCTACTACCAGTCCATCGGCAAGCCCTTCTTCACCTCGCCCTTCTTCACCATCAAGGGCGATGACGAGGCGACTCCTGCCGCTGCGGCCCCCGCCCTCATGACCCCCTACGCCGCTGCTCCTTACGCCTTCGCCACCAAGTAAGCGGCCATGGCCGGGCAGATTCTGATTCGGGAAAAAGTCTACGATCCCATACTCAGAATCCTGCACGCCTGGAATGGCTTGGCGATCTTGTTGCTGATCCTCAGCAGCTTGGTGGCCGAGGCCATCGCATTCACGCCAGAGGCCACGTCCCTCTGGCGTTTTCACGTCTGGGTCGGCTACGCCTTGGTGCTGGGCTTGGTTGGGCGTATCGTCTGGGGCATCAACGGCCCCGCCCATGCCCGCTGGTCGGCCCTGTGGCACTGGCGGGACTGGATTGCCGCCCTGCGTGCCCGCAGGTTCTTCGGTGAGCCTCGAGCCTTCGGCCATGAGCCGCTGGCTTCGGCGACCTACCTGGGCTTCTACCTGATCACGCTGGCGATGGCGGCCACCGGCCTGGCCCTGGCCGCCATCGACCAGGGCCAGGGGCCGCTGGTATTCCTGCTGGGACATGATGTGACCCTGAAGCACCTGTTCCGAGAGCCCCATGAAATCCTGGAAAAGTTCGTCTGGATCTACGTGGTCCTGCATATCGCCGCCCTGATCCTGCATGAGGTGCGCCATGGCGTGCCCATGGCCCAGGCCATGGTGAGCGGCTACCAATACCGGAAGGAGAAGAAATGAAGCGCATCGTCCCCCTGTTGGTCTTCCTGACCTTACCTGCCTACGCGGAAACCCCCCAGCAGATACTGGACAGCCTGGTGGCCCAGGCCGGCCCGGCCTCCGCCACCCGGGGCGAGCAGTTCTACCGGGCCAAATCCACCGTCGGAAAAACCGCCGATTCCTGCGCCGCCTGTCACACTGACAACCCCAAGGCGCCAGGCCAGCACGTCAAGACCCACAAGGCCATCGATCCCCTCGCCCCGGTGGCTCAGAAGGACCGCTTCACCGATCCGGCCAAGGTGGAAAAGTGGTTCAAGCGCAACTGCAACGAAGTCCTGGCCCGGGCCTGCACGCCCCAGGAGAAGGCGGACTTCACCGCCTACATGATCTCGGTGAAGTGAAATGATGCGAAACGATCCCGGCATTACCTGGAAGAACCTGCTGACCCTGGCCGTGGTCGTGGTCGCCACCGCCTTCGCCATCGGCCAGGCCCCCGCCGACGACGACGCCATCTTTCCCATGCCGGCGGGGAAGACCTACGTCAACGAATGCGGCAGCTGCCACACCGCCTTCGCCCCCGGCCTGCTGCCTGCCCGTTCCTGGCGCAAGATGATGGCCGAGTTGTCCAACCACTTCGGCGAGGACGCGAGTCTGGAGGAACCCCAGCGCCTGGCCATCCTCAAGGACCTGGAAAACCTCGCCTCCGACTCGCCCCACGCCAACATGCGCATGCGCCGCATCAACGGCGCCATAGCCGCGAGCGCCGCCCCCCAGCGCATTGCCGAGACCGGCTACTTCAAGTACATGCACGACGAGGTGCCGGGCCACATCTGGAAGCGCAAGAAGATTGGCACGCCGGGCAACTGCATCGCCTGCCACACCCGGGCCAATGAGGGCCGCTACGGCGAACGGGAAGTTCGCATCCCTCCCCAGTAGGTCATCCCTTCCCGAACAGGCGGTCCAGTTCCGAGCGGGTGTTCGAGGGCCCATCTGACTTGGCGGGGCCGCCGAACAGGGCATCCAGGGCGGAGCGATCCTTCTCCTTCCCGTCGCTTTGCCGGTGGCTGCCGGCGCCCGCTTGGAACCATTCGCAGAAATTCGCCCGGGTTTTGTCCTGGATCTCGTCTGCCGCCAACTCCCGGCATTGCTTGGCCTTGCCGGTATCGTAGTGGCGGCATTGCCGGCAGACATGGAGTTCCGCGCCGCATACGGGACATTCGGCCCGGCGGCCCAGGGGCTGGGGCAGGTCCTTGAGATCGGCGCCGCATTTCCAGCAGGTGAGTTGGATGCTCATGGTTCCCTCCGGAGGAAGACAATGCGTTCCATGATAAGCGCCTACTGAAATAGCTTCGAAATCCCAAGGAGACCTGTGATGGCATTTGGCCTCATCGTCATCGGCGACGAGATCCTCTCTGGCAAGCGCCAGGACAAGCATTTCGCCAAGGTCGTGGAACTGCTCGCGGCCCGGGGCCTGAAACTGGCCTGGGTGCGATACCTGGGCGACGAGCGGCCGCGCCTGGTGGAAAACCTGCGGGAAACCCTGGCCGGAGAAGATGTGGTGTTCAGTTGCGGCGGCATCGGCGCCACGCCGGACGACCACACCCGCCAGGCGGCCGCTGCGGCGCTGGGTGTGCCCCTGACACTGAATCCCCAGGCCCGCGACCTGATCGCCCAGCACATGGCCGAGATCGGCCAGCCCCTCACCCCCGAGCGGCTGCGCATGGGCGAGTTGCCGCAAGGTGCAAGGCTCATTCCCAATCCCTACAACCGCATCCCGGGCTTCAGCCTGGACCAGCATCACTTCGTGCCCGGGTTCCCGGTCATGGCCTGGCCCATGATCGAATGGGTCCTGGACAGCCATTACCGGCATCTGTTCGGCGAGGGCCGGGAGGTGGCGCGGGGCTGTGTGGTGACCGGCCTCAATGAGGGGACGCTGACACCCCTGTTCGAGTCGGTGGAAAAGGAATTTCCCGGCGTGCGCATCTGGAGCCTGCCCCGCATCGATCCCGGGCAACGCTTCCGCTACGAGATCGACCTGGGGGTGAAGGGGCCCGATAGCCTGGTGGAGCCGGCCTTCGCCCGACTGCTTGAGGGCGTCCTGGCCCTGGGGGGGCGAGTGTCCGATCAGGCTGGATCGGACAGGTAGCGGCAGTTCGTCTCTTTCAGGGCGAAGGCGAGCAGCCAGCCGCCCAGGGCGAAGCCCAGCAACACCGACATCCCGACCTGGTAATGGTCCAGGGAAAGGGCACCGCCGCCTGCGACCCGGTCGATGACCCAGCCTACCAGGGGCTGGAGGATGGCCGCGCCAAGAAAAGCGCCGGTATTCACCAGACTGGTGGCCATGCCGGACAGGGCGTGACGGTTCACCTCCTTGGCGCAGGCCCAGGTCAGGGTGAAGCCGGCGGCCCCCAGGCCCAGGAGCAGGAACAGGGCGTGGCTCCAGCCGGGTTTCAGGTTCCAGCCCAGGACCAGGGGCAGCCAGGTGGCCACGTAAAGTCCGCAGGAAAGCAGGATGACCGGTTTCCTCTTGCCCAGACGGTCCGAGAGGGTGCCCATGAAAAAAGCGCCCACGGCGAAGGCCGCCAGTAGCAGGGAGGTATGGGCGGTGGCGGTGGCCCGGTCCCAGCCGTGGCCCTGGGTCAGATAGGGCACGGCCCAGAGGCCGGCGAAGGCGAACAGGGAGCCGGAGATGCCCAGGTTGACGAAGAAGCCGGGCCAGGAATGCCGGTTCCTGGCGACTTCCACCAAGCCGTCGTACCAGTGGCCTTCGTGGGCCGGATGGGCGGTTTTGCCTTCCAGCTCCCGCAGGCTGGGCAGCCCCACCTGGGCCGGGTTGTCCCGCACCAGCCACCAGGCCAGCCAGGCCAGGGTGAGGGAGAGAATGCCCACTACCACGAAGGCGTCCCGCCAGCTCACATAGGTCAGCGCCCAGGCCAGGGGCGAGGCGGCCAGCACCGCCCCCAGGTTGCCCAGCAGGATGGTGAGCCCGGTGAGCGTGCCGAACCTGCGCTCGCTGAACCAGGCGGCGTTGAGCTTCAACAAGGCGATGAAGGTGACTGAGACCCCCAGGCCCACCAGCAGCCGGCCGGCGGCGGCCAGCTCGAAGCTGGGCGCCAGGCCGAAGAGGAGCGCGCCACCGCCCGCCACCAACCCGCCTGCCGCCACGATGCGGCGGGGCCCCAGGGTGTCCGCCAGCACCCCGGTGGGGATTTGCATGATCGTGTAGACGTAGAAGTAGGTGGCCGCCAGATTGCCCAGGGCCGCCGACTGGATGCTGAAGGCTGCCTTCAGGTCGCCAGCGATGGCGGCCGGGGCGAAGCGGTGGAAGAAAGACAGCACGAAGGCCAGGCCCACCACGATGAAGGCAGTCCAGCGCAGGCGGTGAAGCTGGCGGTGCTGGTAGGGGGCGAGCATCAATCTGCTCTGTCCACGTTTCGCTGCAACCAGAACTCCAGCAGGGCCAGGTGCCAGAGCTTGCTGCCCTGGATGCGGGTGTGGTGCTTCTCCGGCTCGGCCAGCAGCTTCTTCACGTAATCCCGCCGATATAGGCCCCGTTCCCGGCAGGCGCGGGAATCCAGGATGTCGCGCATGAACTCCAGGAAGTCGCCGCGCACGTACTTCAGGGCCGGCATGGGGAAGTAGCCTTTCTTGCGGTCGATGACCGCGTCCGGCAACAGGCCCCGGGCGATGCTTTTCAGGATGTGCTTGCCGCCGGAGCCGAGCTTGAGCTCCGGTGGCATGCGCGCCGCCAGTTCCACCAGTTCGTGGTCCAGGAAGGGTACCCGGGCCTCCAGGCCCCAGGCCATGGTCATGTTGTCCACCCGCTTCACCGGGTCGTCGGTGATGAGCATGGTCACGTCCATGCGCAGCACCTGGTCGATGAAGCTGTCGGCACCGGGCTCGGTGAGGCGGGCGGAGACGGTGTAGGCGGTGTGGTCCAGGCCATGGTAGGCCGGTTCCACGGTCTCCAGGAACTCGGCGTGCTCCCGGTCGAAGTAGTGGCGGCGGAAGCGTTCCAGGGGCGTGCCGGTGGCTTCCGCATGCATCCTCGGGTACCAATAGTAGCCACCGAATACCTCGTCGGCGCCCTGGCCGCTCTGCACCACCTTCACGGTCTTGGAAACCTGTTCCGACAGCAGGTAGAAGGCCACCGCATCCTGGCCCACCATGGGCTCGGCCATGGCATCCACCGCTTCGGGCAGGCGGGAGAGCACCTGGTCGTTGGGAATGTGGAACTGGTGGTGGCGGGTGGCGAAATGGGCGGCCACCGCGTCGGAATATTCGAACTCGTGGCCCCGTTCCTCCGGTTGATCCTCGAAGCCCACCGAGAAGGTCATCAGGTCTTCCACCCCCTGTTCCGCCAGCAGGGCCACCAGCAGGCTGGAATCCAGACCGCCAGAGAGCAGCACGCCCACCTTCACGTCGGCGATTTGCAGGCGTTTCCTCACCGCCGCGCGCAAGGCTTGGTGGATGGCTTCGCGCCATGCCGTTTCCTGCATGGGCTTGTCGGGCCGGGTGGCGGCAAGGCGCCAGTAGGTCCGGCTTTCCTGGCGGCCCGTGGGGTCGATCTTCATGAGCGTGGCCGGTGCCAGCTTGCGTATGCCGTTGAGCAGGGTGCGGGGGGCGGGGACCACGGCGTGGAGGGTGAAATGGTGGTGCAGGGCCTCGGCGTCGATGCCGGTGTCCACGTCGCCGGCCGCCAGCAGGGCCTGGGACGTGGAGGCGAAGCGCAGCCATCGACCATCCAGGGTGTAGTAGAGGGGCTTGATGCCCAGCCGGTCCCGGGCCAGCAGCAGGCTGCCGGACATCCGGTCCCAGAGGGCGAAGGCGAAGGCGCCGTGTAGGCGCGCCACACAGTCCTCTCCCCATTCGGCATAGGCGCGCAGGATGACCTCGGTGTCGCCATCGGAGTGGAAGCTGTGGCCCTTGCCGATGAGTTCGGCCCGCAACTGAGGGTAGTTGTAGATGGTGCCGTTGAATACCAGGGCCAGGCCGGCGGAAGCGTCCACCATGGGCTGGCGGGAGCGCTCCGTCAGGTCGATGATGGCCAGGCGCCGGTGGCCCAGGGCCACGGGGCCGTCCAGATGCAGCCCTTCGCCGTCCGGACCGCGCCGGGCCAGTTTGTCCACCATGCGCTTCAAAACGCTCCGGTCGGGGGCGGCGCCGTCGAAACGGAATTCACCGGCGATGCCGCACATGGGCTGTCTCCGTCAATTCGGCCACAGAGGTTCCTCCTGCATCAGGGCGATCTGCTCCCGCAGCTCCAGGATGCGTTCCTGCCAATAGTGCTGGGTGTTGAACCAGGGGAAGGCGGCGGGGAAGGCCGGGTCGTCCCAGCGCCGGGCCAGCCAGGCAGCATGGTGGATGAGGCGCAGGGTGCGCAGGGCTTCCACCAGATGCAGCTCCCGGGCGTCGAATTCCCGGAAGTCCTCGTAGCCCGCCAGGATGTCGGCCAGTTGCCGGACCTGGTTCGCCCGGTCGCCGGAAAGCAGCATCCACAAATCCTGCACCGCCGGCCCCATGCGGCTGTCGTCGAAATCGACGAAGTGGGGCCCCTCGTCGGTCCACAGCACATTGCCGGCGTGGCAGTCGCCGTGCAGGCGCAGGCAGGTGAACTCGCCGGCCCGGGCGAAGCAATGTCCGGCCAGGTCCAGGGCCTGGTCCATGACGCTTTTCCAGGCTGGCAGGAGATCGGCGGGCAGCCAGTGGCCGGCCAGCAGGAAGTCGCGGGAGTCCTCGCCGAAGCTGGCGATGTCCAGGGTGGGACGGTGGTCGTAGGGTTCCAGGGCACCCACGGCGTGGATGCGGCCGATGAAGCGGCCCATCCATTCCAGGGTGTCGGCGCGGTCGAACTCCGGCATGCGACCGCCCCGGCGGGGATAGACGGCGAAGCGATAGCCTGCGTGCTCGTGCAGGGTGGCGCCGTTTTCCAGGACCAGGGGGGGCACCACCGGAATTTCCCGCGCCGCCAGTTCCCGGGTGAAGTCGTGCTCCTCCTGGATGGCGGCATCGGTCCAGCGGCCGGGGCGATAGAACTTGGCCACCACCGGCGGGCCTTCCTCCTGACCTACCTGATAGACCCGGTTCTCGAAGCTGTTGAGGGCCAGCAGCCGGCCGTCGGTAAGGAGGCCCACACCGTCCAGAGCGGCGAGCACCAGGTCGGGGGTG
>CAZYEY010000009.1:0-15945 GCA_964646585.1 uncultured Thiobacillus sp.
GGGGAGGGGTGTGCCCCCTCCCCACTTGTGGGGAGGGTTGGGGTGGGGAGATCCGTGGTTTTTCCCATGGGAAGCCCGCCAGTCAGTTCAAGAGTAAGGACACGCCATGAACCGTAACCGCCATCGCCTGGTCAGGAACGCCGCCACCGGTCTTTGGACCCCCGTCGCCGAAACCGCGCGGGGTCGGGGAAAATATAGCTCCGCGGGCCTGGCTGCCGCCTGTCTGGCGCTCCTGGCGGGGCCGGTGGCGGCGGAATTGCCGGTGCCCTGCGGGGGCGGCGCCTGCGGCACCCATCCGGGCGCCAGCGTGCCCTTCTCCCAGATCCCCAACGTCGCTTCCTGGACCACCCAGGGCAACACCGGCTATGTCAATCAGGCCGCGGACAAGGCCATCGTCAATTTCCGCTCCTTCAACCTGAGTCCCGGCAGCCAGGTGATCTATCAGCGGGTGGACAACCTGGACAGTCGCAGCCCCCTGGCCGGCGCCAGCTTCACCAACCTCTCCCGCATCTGGGATGCGAATCCCAGCGTCATCGCCGGTTCCATCAGCCAGGCCGCGGGACAGAAGGCCAACGTGATTCTGGTCAACGCCAACGGCATCGCCTTCGTCAACGGCGCCCAGGTGAACCTCAACACCCTCACGGCCACCAGCCTGAACATCGCCGATACCTTCGTGCTGGACCAGTTCCTCACCAACAATAGCCTCACCCCCCAGTTCCAGGGCGAGGGCGGCTTCGTCAAGGTGCTGGAGGGGGCCCGGATCACCGCCGGCAGTCAGGGCCGGGTCATGCTCCTGGCGCCCACGGTGGTCAACCAGGGCCAGGTGCGGGTCCCGGATGGCCAGGTCATCGCCGCCGCCGCCACCAAGGTCTATCTGCGCGCCGCCTCCAACAGCGATCCCAACGTGCGCGGCCTGCTCATCGAGGTGGACAGCCCCGCCGGCCTGGCGGACTTCGACTCCGCCAACACCGGCGTGAAGGACGGCAGCCTGGACGGCGAGACCGTGAAACTGACCGGTTCCCCCCATGACAAGCTGGGTCACGTCACCAACCTGGGGGAACTGTCCGCTGCCCGGGGCAATGTCTCCATGGTGGGCTTCGCCGTCAATCAGATGGGCCTGGCCTCCGCCACCACCTCGGTGGTGGCCAACGGTTCCGTCTATCTCATGGCCAAGGACCGGGCCGTGAACAACGCCCAGTCGGAACGGGGCGGCCGGGTGCTCTTGGGCACGGGCAGCCGCACGGAAGTGCTGCCTGACGTGGCGGACGCCACCGGCTCCCTGGACGGAGACACCGGCACAGGCCTGGCCAAAGCCTCCCAGGTGAAAATCCTGGGGCAGGACGCGCGCATGGCGGGGGGCGCCTCCATCACCGCCCCCTCGGGCGTGGTGGAGTTCATCGCCATGGACAACCCGGGACTCCTGGACACCACCAACGATCCCTTCAAGCAGGCGGGCGCCTCCTTCATCTCCAATAAGGCCCGGGTACATATCGCCAGCGGGGCCTTCATCAGCGTGGCGGGCCTGGAGAACGTGGAGGTGGACGTGGCCCGCAACGTATTGCCAGCGGAACTGCGGGGCGACGAACTCAAGGATTCCCCCGTCAACCGGAACGGCCCCTTGCGTGGCAAGAGCGTCCACCTGGACATCAACCGGGCCCTGGCCAACGCCGAGGCGGGAAAATCCACCCTGATCGCTCAGGACAGCCTGGAGTCCTACCAGGCCCGCATCGAGCGCACCGTGGCGGAGCGGGCCACCCCGGGCGGCACGGTCAAGGTCCGTTCCCAGGGCGAGGCCATCCTGGAATCCGGCGCGGTGGTGGACGTCTCCGGCGGCAGCCTGCGCTACACCCCTGGCTACGTGCCCACTACCCTGCTGAGCGTGAACGGCAAGCTGGTGGACGTGGCCGATGCTAGCGCCGAAGTACCCTACGACGGCATCGCCACCCGATTCGTCAGGGATTACGGGCGCTGGGGCGTGACCGAAACCTTCGAGCTGGGCCAGAGCGTGCGCTACGACCCAGGCTATCTGGAGGGCAAGAACGCGGGCGCCGTGGATGTGATGGGCATGGGCGCCTCGGTGGTCCAGGCCGATATCCGGGGCCGCACCACCGTGGGCGAGCTCCAGCGCGCCGCCGGCATCCGGCCCGCGGGCGCCACCCTGACCCTGGGCAGTGGCGCCATAGCAGGGGATTACAAGCTCAACCAGCGCATCGAAATCAGTTCCACCGCTGCCACCCTGCCGGCCGGTTTTGCCTTCGGTGACAAGCTTGCGGCGGATATGGTCGCCACCCTTGTCCTCGATCCGGCGCTCATGGGCGAGGACAAGGTTGCCCACCTGAAGGCCTATTCCAACCAGGCCGCCGTAGTGCGGGACGCCCTGCGCGCGTCCCCGGGCGGCAGCGTCTCCATCACCGCCAAGGGCATCGCCATCGAGGCTGATATCGAGGCCGCCGCAGGCAGCATCAGCTTCGCCGCCCGAAGCAACAATGTGGATACGGCGGTCACGCCTCTGGATATCCGTGTCGCAGACGGCGTCACCCTGTCCGTCCGCGGGCTTTGGCTGAACGATCTGCCGGGCATGTCCACCGTCCCGGGTGGGGCCACCCTTCCCAGTGCCGGCAAGATCACGCTTTCCGCCATGGACAACGTCGCGCTTGGCCAGGGCTCGACCCTGGACGCCACTGGCGGCGGCTGGCTCAAGACCAACGGCAAGCTGGTCGCCGGCAAGGGTGGCGACATCACTCTGGAAGCCAACGCCGGCAGCGCGGCGGCCAACGCCCACTCCGGCCAGGTGAGCCTGGCTGGCAAGTTGCTTGCCCACGGCCTGGGCAAGGGCGGCAAGCTGACCCTGTCCACTGGCGCCATCCGTATCGATTCGGTGGCGGACGCCGACGCCGCCACCCTGGATCTGACACCGGACTTCTTCCGCCAGGGTGGCTTCGCCGACTTCCTGCTGACAGGCCGGGACGGGCTGACGCTGGCCGACGGATTGAACCTCCAGCCCGCCGTGGTCAGCCTGGACTTGAAACCCGGGTTCAGCCTTCAGGCCACCGGGGCGCGGGTGGAGGATTTCACCACCCAGGTCATCCGGGACGACGGCATCCGCCAGGCAGCCAATCTGAGCCTGGGCGCCGACGCCACCGACCTGGGCAATCTGCGCATCGGCGCCGATGCCCGCATCCGCGTCGATCCCGGCGGGAAAGTGTCCCTGGAGGCCGGGCATCTGCTGGATATCCGCGGCTGGATCACCGCGCCCGGCGGCGCCATCTCGGCCACCCTCAACCGGGTCGGCGCCGACGCCTACGACCCCACCAGCGCCCTGTGGCTGGGCACTGGCGCCAAGCTGGACGTGGCCGGCGTCTCCCTGGCCCGCCCCGGCGCCGATGGACGCATGACCGGCACCGTGCTGAATGGCGGCGCCGTGACCCTGACCGCCAAAACCGGCTATGTGGTCACGGATGCCCGATCCCTCATCGACGTCTCCGGCGCCACGCCCACCTGGCTGGACATTCCCAACGAATCCGGCGGGCTGGGCATGACGGTGGGCAGCGATGCCGGTTCCCTGGCCATCGCCGCCCAGGAGGGCGCGCTGCTGGACGGCGGCCTCCTGGCCAAGGGAGGCGACAGCGCCAACCGGGGCGGCAGCTTCAGGCTGAGTCTGGGCCTGACCGACCGTCCCCTGGAAGGAAACTACCCGGTGGGCGAGCGCGTATTGAGCCTGGCTCGAACCACCCCCAGCCTGGCCACCGGGCTGGCGCCAGGCTCGGCCATGCCGGGCGGATTGGCCGGCATGGCCCAGGCGAGCGCGGAAAAGCTGGAGACAGCCGGCTTCGAAGCCATCACCCTGGCCAGCCGGGACGCCATCCGCCTGGAAAACGGGCTGAACATGGGCGCCGGACGCGCCGTCCCTCTGCGCGAGGTTCGTCTGGACAGCCCGCGCATCGAGACCGCCGGGGGAAATGCCTTCATCACCGCCGAGGTACTGCGCCTGGGCAACTATGACGAGGAACGCCAGGGAACCCCAGCGGCAGTGAGCCAAGGCACCGGCATCCTGGAAGTCCGCGCCCAACTGCTGGAGCTGGCCGGCGCTTTCCGCCTGAGCGGCATGGCCACCGCCAAGCTGCGGGGGGACGAGGAAATCCGCCTCGCCGGCATCGCCACCAGCACCAAGGCCCGGCCCACGGGCCTGCTCTGGAGCGCCGCCGATCTCGAACTGGGCGGCCCGGTGATCGCGCCCACCACCTATAGCGATTTCACCCTCCAGGCGCCGGGACGGCGGGTGGCCTTCGCCAGCCAGGCCGGCGCGCCCTTCATGCCCCTCTCCGCCCTGGGCCGGGTGAAGGTAGAGGCGGACGTGATCGAGCAGGGCGGCAACCTGTGGGCCCCCTTCGGCCAGATTGAGCTGATCGCCGACACCCGCGTCTCCTTCCTCGCCGACAGCCTGACTTCCGTCGCGGCGGAGAGTGGCAGCCTGATTCCTTTTGGCAAGGTGTTGAACGGCCTGCAATGGGTCTACCAATCCAATGCCACGGACATCGCCCAGGACACCCTGGCTGGAAAGGCCATCCGCGCCACGGCGAAGAGCGTGGAGGTCAAGGGCGGCGCTCTCCTCGATATCGCGGGGGGCGGCGACCTCCAGGCCTACGAGTTCACGGTGGGTCCCGGCGGTTCCAGGGACATCCTGGCCCAGGCCGGCATCCACGCCATCCTGCCGGGCTACACGGGCAGCTTCGCCCCGGGCGACATCCAGGAGGCGGCGGGCTTCGATCTGTCCACCGGCAAGGCGGTCTACCTGTCTGAAATTCCCGGTGTGCTGAAGGCCGGCGTCTACACCCTGTTGCCCGCCCACTACGCCCTGTTGCCCGGCGCCCTGGCGGTTCAGCTGGATGGCGCCGCCACGGACGCAGCGGCTGGCCAGGCCGCATTGCTCGCGGACGGTTCCCGGCTGGTGGCCGGATATCTGACCGACAGCCGCTGGGATGCGGGCGGTCCCCGGGACGCCCGCTGGAGCGGTTTCAAGGTTTTATCCCGGGCCCAGGTGCTGGAGCGCTCCGAGTTCACCCTCACCAAGGCGTCCCGGTTCTTCGCCGCTGGCGGGCCAAAGCCCTCCGACGCCGGCCAGCTTTCCCTGGCCGTCACCGGATCGAGCCCTGAGGCCCTGCAGCTGGCTCCCGACGCCATCTACCGCTTCGCGGCAGGCCCAGGCGGACGCGGCGCGGCGGTGGACATCAGCGCGCCCTCCATGGAGATCGTCAGCCTGACCGGACAAGCCACCTCGACGGCGGATGCCGTCCCCGTATCCGTGGACATCCTGAAATCGATGGCCGCGGACAGCCTGTTCCTGGGCGGCGTCCGGACCGTCGGCGGCGACACCACCGCCCTGGACGTGCGGGCGGATTTCGTCACCCTGGCCAACGATGCCGGCCATGCCCTGGCCGCCGGGGAAATCATCCTGGCGGCGCGGGACACCCTCACCCTCAAAGCCGATAGCGCCATCCAGGCCTTCGGTGGGACGGGCGACGCCGGCGCCTACACTGCCGCCGGCAACGGCGCCCTGGTGCGGGCGGCGTCCACCACCGCCAGCTTCAACCGGACCGGAAGCCCCGACGGCAGCCGGGGCGCCTTGCGCGGCCCGGGGTCGGCGCGCATCACCGCATCCGGCGCCATCACCCTGGACGCCACCCGGGAAAACGCATTTCTGGGCAAGACGCTCTTCGCTGACAAAGCAGGCAGGGCCGTGGCCGGAAATCTGGCCCTGGGGGGGGAAGCCATCAGCTTCGGCGCGGCGCCGGACGACACCCGGGGGCTAGTGTTCAACCAGTCCGGCCTGGACAGCCTGAGCGGCCTCGCCTCCCTGACCCTGACCAGTTATTCCACCTTCGACCTGTATGGCGACGTCAACGTGGGCGGCGTCGATGGCGACGGCAAACCCACCCTGAAGAACCTGAGCCTCCTGGGCGCGGGCCTGGCCGGGCTCCACAACACCGGCAAGACCGCGAAGCTGCGCGCCGAGCGCCTGCTGCTCGCCAACCCCGCCGCGGTGGCCTATCCCGCCATCAAGGACGGGCTGGGCGACGGCGCCCTGGAAATCCTGGCGGACACCCTGGTGCTGGGGGCGGGCGACAAGGCCATCAAAGGCTATGCCTCGGTGGATATCACCGCCAATGAACTGGTGGGAAGCGGCACGGGCGCCACCCGGCTCGCGGCCGCCAGCACGGCCATGCATGTCAACCGGGTCACCGGGGAACAAGCCTCGGACCAGTCCCTGGCCACCGATGGCAGTCTGGCGGTGGGTTGGAAGGCCGCGAGCCGCAAGCTCGCCGGGATTAGCGCCCTGGGCGCCAAATGGGCCCTGGCCGGCGCGAACCTGGGCTTCGACACCCTCGCCGTGCTGCCCTCGGGACAACTCAAGCTCACCGCCACCACGGGCGACCTGAGGCTGGGGCCTGCCCTGCCCGCCATTCCCGGCACGCCCTTGGGGGATTCCCATGCCGAAATCGACGTTGCTGGCCGGGAAGTCGCCTTCTTCGACCTGCGTCGGGCATCCCCTGGCGGGCGGGTCCTACTGGTCAGCGCAAGCGGCAACGTGATCGTGGAGGGCGCCAGCAAGGTGAATGTCTCCGCGGCCCCCGGCGGCGACGCCGGCGACCTGGTGGTGAGCGCCACCGGCGGCGAATTCCTGCTATCCACCGATGCCGAGCTTCTGGGCCTCGCCAGCGGGGAAAACGATGGCGCCCGCTTCGAGCTGGACGTGGCCCGGCTGGCGGACTTCGACGTACTCAACGCCAAGCTGGGGGCAGGCTTCCAGGGCGCCCGCTTCCTGCGCGTGCGTGACCAGGCCGCCCTGACCGTGGGCGCCATGCGTGCCAAGGACCTCCGCATCAGCGTGGACAAGGGTAGCCTCACCGTGAACGGCGCCCTGGACGCCTCCGGCCGGGATGCCGGCCAGATCGGCCTGTATGCCCGCGACGACCTGACCCTGTCCCCGGGCGCCGAGCTGAAGGCCAACGCCACTGGCGAGGGCGAGAACGGCGGCACGGTGGAGATCGAATCGGCCTCCGGCAGGCTGGAACTCGCCGCCGGCAAGGCGAACGTCTCCGGCGGCCCGGGCGGCGCGGGTGGCCGGGTTCGGGCCATCGCGGCGCAAACCGGGCAGGTGGCGGACTTCCCCAGCCCCTTGGCCGACACCGGCACGGCCACCGCCTACCGGGTGGCCGCCCCCACGGGGGTGACAGCCCTGAGCGAGGGCCTGGTGATCTTCTTCAAGGCCAACAACGCCAACACCTCGGCCACGCCCACCCTGCAGATCGGCGGCCTGGCGGCAAAGCCGATCAAGAAGAATGGCGGCGACAACCTGGCCGCCGGGGATATCAAGAAGGATGCCGTGGTGGCAGTCATGTACGACGGCACGAACTTCCAGATGGTCGGCGCCGGCCTGGGCAGCGGCGTGAAGGCCACGTCCTTCATGGCGGACAACATCACCGGGGCGGCCGAGGCCGCCCTGTACGGCCGCCGGAATTACCAGGCCGACAGCCTCGACGCCAAGCTGGCCAGCCTGGTGAAGGCCGAGGCCACCGTGTTCGCCACCATCGCCAACGCCACCTCCGCCAGCGGCATGGCTATCCGGCCCGCCTCGGAGATCGGCGCCAAGGGAGCGTCGGGCGACCTGACCCTGGCCGCCGACTGGAACCTGGCCCTGGCCAGCCGGGCCAACGACCAGGCTGCCAACAACCAGGCCGGCCTGCTGACCCTGCGGGCCGCCGGTCACCTGGCGCTGAACAACCACCTGTCCGACGGCTTCAACGTGGCCACGCCGCTGAGCGGCTCCAACCCGGCCACCCTGTATGCCGGCGCCTCCTGGAGCTATCGCCTGGTGGCCGGGGCCGACACCGGGGCTGCCGACCCTCTGGCCGTGAAGCGTGGCGTGGGCGATGTGGCCCTGGCGGCCGGCAAGCTCGTGCGCACCGGCACGGGCGACATCCGCATCGCCGCCGGCCGCGACATCCGCCTGGCGAGCAATACCTCGGCCATCTACACCGCCGGCCGCAGGGCCGACGAACTGCCCGGATTCGGCGTCCCCGCCAATGCCCAGTTCAGCCAGGGCGGTGGCGCGGTGAGCCTGACCGCGCTGGGCGACCTCTTCCTGGGAAGCAAGGACGCCAGCACCGGTGTCATCACCGGCACGCCCAGCAACCAGCTCTACTCCAACTGGCTGTTCCGTCAGGGCGGTGTGGATGGGGCCACGGGAAACTACACCACCCAGCCCAGCTGGTGGGTGCGCTTCGACCAGTTCCAACAGGGGATAGGCGCCTTGGGCGGCGGCGACGTGACCCTGCGGGCGGGGGAACGCATCGTCAACGTCTCCGCCAACGCCCCAACCCAGGCCCGGGTGGCAGGCAGCGGTCCGGCCAGCGGCACGCTCCTCGAGACTGGCGGCGGCGATCTGCGGGTAGAGGCCGGCGGCGACCTGCTGGGCGGCCAGTACTACGCCGACCTGGGTGAGCTGGTGCTGAAGGTGGGCGGCCGGATCGATAGCGGCCGCAGCGCGGGCAACGCCAAGGTCTACACCCTACTGGCCCTGGGCGACGCCCAGGCGCGGGTCTCCACCGGGGGGGACGCCAACATCCATACCATCCTCAACCCCCATCTGGTGGTCCAGTCCAGCGGTTCCGGCAGCAATGTGAACATCGCCAATGCCGCCAGCACCGGCTGGAGCCTGTTCTCCACCTATGCGCCGACGAGCGGCGTCAGCCTGACCTCGTTGACGGGGGATGTGGTCCTGCACAACGGTGGCGGCGGCTCGGCGCGTCTGCAGAGCGTCTACGGCAGCCCGCTCAGCTTGTGGACCAACGCCAACTATCGCACCGATCTACTCTCGCTGCTGCCCCCCAGCCTGGAGATGGTGGCGTTCCAGGGCAGCATGAGTCTGCTGGGCACCCGTCTGGTGCTCGCCCAAGGCAGTCCGACGGGGCTCGAGCTCCTGGCCCGGAAGAACGTGACCGTCCAGACCCGGCTGACGATGTCGGACATGGCCACAATGCCCGATGCTGTGCGCCCCACCCGCGCGGGCCAGGATTTCCTGCCCACTGTCATCACAGCCCATGCCGCTACGCCGGTGCACTTGGGTGACCTGGAGCCGAGCCGCATCTATGCGGTCGAGGGCGACGTGGCCGGTCAGGCCAACACCCTCAACCTCGATCTGGCCGAGGCGGTCCGGGTGCGGGCGGGGCGCGACGTGATGAACCTGGGCATGCAGATCCAGCACGCCAACCCCCAGGGCGACCTGAGCAGCGTGCGGGCGGGGCGGGACATCCGCTTCACCCAGTCGGGAAGCGGCCGCAACGACAACGCCCGCATCTGGGTCGGCGGGCCGGGGCGGCTGGAGGTCATCGCCGGCCGGGACATCGACCTGGGCAGCTCGGCGGGCATCGTCAGCCGGGGAGATTTGGACAACCCTGCCCTGCCTTCCACTGGCGCGGACATCCAGGTGGCCGCCGGCATTGGCGCGGCAGGCATCGACTACGACGGCGCCCTGGATCGACTGGCCGCCGCTCTGGAAATGGCTGGCGGCAGCGCCGACGATGCCCTGCTCTGGCAAGCCCGTTGGCTGGCCGGGAATGACGCCCTGAAAGATGCAGCGGCAGCCCTGGCGGCAACCCACGCCATCCAGGAGCAGGGCGCGGACACCCGGCGCGAGCGGGTGCGGGCATGGATCTTCTCGGCCCTGCGCGCCACCGGCCGGGATTCCACCGATGCGAAGAGCCCTTACGCCGCCGACTACACCCGGGGCTACGCAGCCCTGGAACTGCTGTTCCCCGGCATCGGCAAGACCGACGCCCTTGGCGACTTCACCGGCTACCAGGGCGGCCTGAACCTCTTCGCCAGCCGCATCAAGACCGAACGGGGCGGCGACATCGAGGTATTCGTGCCCGGCGGCCAGGTGGTCGTCGGCCTGGCCAATACCCCCGCCAGCCTGGTCAACGTAGGCAACCAGGTGTTGGGCATGGTGACGGTGGAAAGGGGCGACATCCGCGTCTTCGCCCGGGACGACATGCTCGTCAACCAGTCCCGCATCCTCACGGTGGGGGGCGGCCACATCCTGCTCTGGTCCAGCGAGGGCGACATCGACGCGGGCAAGGGCAAGAAGACCGCCAGCGCGGTGCCGCCGCCGGTCATCAAGGTGGACAGCCAGGGCAACGTCACCCAGGAACTCCAGGGGGTAGCCACCGGCAGCGGCATCGGTGCGCTGTCGGGACAGCCGGGAATCAAGGCTGGCGATGTGGATCTGATCGCGCCCAAAGGCACGGTGAACGCGGGAGACGCAGGCATCCGGGCAGGCAACCTGAACATCGCGGCCCAGGTGGTGCTGAACTCGGAGAACATCCAGGTATCCGGCGCATCCTCGGGCGTGCCGGTGGCCGATACCGGCAGCCTCTCCGCCGGCCTGGCCGGCGGCAATGTCCTGGGCGACACCCAGGCCGTGGCGGAAGCCACCCGCTCGGTAGGCAGCCAATCCACCGACACGGCCAAGGCGAGCGCAGAAGCCAAGCAGGCCCTGGCGTCCTTCCGACCCACTTTCATCAGCGTGGAGGTGCTGGGCTATGGGGAGGGCACGGCCAGCACCGCGCCGTCCTCCGAGGACGGAGGCCGGCGGGAACGCAGGGGCGGCTGAGGCGCCATGAGCCGAACGGCTCATGGACGCTTCACCGGCTTGTAACGGGAACAGCCAATACTCACGACTTTCCCGACGGCCCTTCCGACCCATGATCCGCTTGCTTCTCTCTTTGCTGCTCCTGGCTGCCACGGTCCCCGCCCAGGCCTGGTGGAACGGCGACTGGACCACCCGCAAGGCCATTACCCTCAATACCGCCGCCAATGGGGCGGATCTGAAGGAGGGCTTGGCCGACGTGCCGGTCCTGGTGCGTCTGCACACGGGCAATTTCGATTTCCTGTCGGCCAGGGATGACGGCGCCGACCTGCGTTTCATCGCCGAGGATGACAAGACGCCCCTGGCTTTCCACATCGAAAAGTACGATGCAACCAACCAGCTCGCCCTGGTGTGGGTGCGGGTGCCCAAACTGCAACCCGGTAACAAGACCCAGAGGATCTGGCTCTATTCCGGCAACGAAAAGGCGCCGGCGGCGGGCGACGCGAAGGGGAGCTTCGACACGCCCCAGGTGGGCGTCTGGCACTTCGGCGAGGCGTCTGGCGCGCCCCAGGACGCGACCGGCTACGCCAACCACGCCAGCGACTTCGCCGGACCCCGGCTGGCGGCGGCGGCCATTGGTGGCGGCCTGGGCTTCGACGGCCGGACCCCCCTGGTGATTCCGGCCTCGCCTTCCCTGCGCTTCGGCGCCGGCGGCTTCACCTACACGGCCTGGGTGCGCGCCGCCAATACCGGGCAGAGCTCTCTGCTTCTGTCCCTGGGGGAAAACGGCAAGCGCGTCACGGTGGGCCTGGAAGGGGGCAAGTTGTACGCCGCCGTCATCGATGGCGGTGCCGAAACCCGCACCGCGCCGGGAGCGGACCTGGTGGCCGGGGCCTGGAACCACGTGGCGGTTACGGTGGACAAGAAAATCCTGGTCTATGTGAACGGCAACCTGGCCGGCGAGGCGCTGGCCGCCTGCCCCGAGCTGGGGGGCGCCATCACCGTGGGCCAGGGCTTCCAGGGGGAAATGGACGAATTGGGCCTGGCCAACGTGGCCCGTTCCGCCGACTGGATCAGGGCCGCCGCCCTGGGCCAGGGCGCCGACGCCAAGCTGACGGTCTACGGCGAGGACGAGGGGGAGGATGGCGGCGGCGAGGCTTCCTACTTCGGCGTCATCCTGCAAAGCGTGACCCTGGACGGCTGGGTGGTCATCGTCATCCTCATGATCATGCTGGGCATCAGCGCCATGGTGATGGTGAGCAAGGCCCTGGTGGTGAGCAAGACGGACAAGGCCAACCAACAGTTCCTGGAAGCCTTCCGGGGCCTCAAGAGCCGGGAAACCGCTGCCTTGGACGCCGAGGACGATCCGGAGGACGCGGATCTGAAGGACTCGGGCCTGGCGGCCATCATGTTCGGCCACCATGACCATTTCCAGAACGCCAGCCTCTACCGCATCTACCACGCCGGCATCCGGGAGGTGAAGAAACGGGTGGGCGAGCGGACCGACGCGGAACTGTCGCCCCAGGCCCTGAACGCCATCCGCGCCACCCTGGACGGCACCCTGGTGCGGGAGAACCAGAAGCTCAACAGTCTTATGGTGCTGCTCACTATCGCCATTTCCGGCGGCCCCTTCCTGGGCCTCCTGGGCACGGTGGTGGGGGTCATGATCACCTTCGCCGCCATCGCCGCCACGGGGGATGTGAACGTGGCGGCCATCGCTCCCGGCATCGCCGCGGCCCTGGTGGCCACGGTGGCGGGCCTGGCCGTCGCCATCCCTGCCCTGTTCGGCTACAACTACCTGGGCTCCCGCATCAAATCCATCGGCGCCGACATGCATGTGTTCGTGGACGAATACATCGCCAAGATCGCCGAGGCCTACAGCCGATAGGAGCGGACATGGCCGAGCTACGGGAAGACAACGAGCCTTACGACGACATCAACATCACGCCCATGCTGGACCTGGCCTATGTGCTGCTGGTGATCTTCATCATCATGACCACGGCCACGGTGCAGGGCATCCAGGTCAACCTGCCCAAGGCCAGCGCCGCCCCCAGCCTGGCCAAGCCCAAGACCAAGGCGGTGACCATCGACGCCAACGGGCAGATCTACCTGGATACCTATCCGGTCACCATGAGCGAGCTGGAAAGCCGCCTGCGGAGCTTCAAGGCCATCACGCCCGATCTGCCCGTGGTCATCAAGGGCGACGCCCAGATCCAATACGAGAAGGTCATCGAGGTCATGGATCTGTGCGGCCGCCTGGACATCACCCAGCTGGGCCTGGTGACCCAGAAACTGGTCAAGTAGCCATGGCATCCGCCAGGAAATCCCTGCGTGGCCGGGCGCCGCTCCTGGCGGGGCTGTTGTTCATGGCCCTGTTCACCGCCGGCGTGATCTGGCTGGTAAAGGATTTCATCGGCAAGGCCGATCCGCCGGATGCCCCCAAGGTGCAGAAGATATCCCTGGTGAAGCCGCCGCCGCCCAAGCCGGAGGAAAAGCCGCCGGAGCCGGAAAAAATCCAGCAGGAGCAGCCCAGGCAGGAGGAAGTCCAATTGGCCCAGCCCACGCCGGACCAGCCCCAGGACCCAGGGCCGCCGCCCGGCGAGCAATTGGGTCTGGACGCGGACGCCAGCGCCGGCGGCGACGGCTTCGGCCTGGCCGCGCGCAAGGGCGGCCGGGACATCACCACCCTGGGTGGTGGTGGCGGCGGCAACCGCATCGCCTGGTTCTCCAGGCTCATCTCCCGGCGCCTGGAGGACGAACTGAAACGGGCCAAGGCTTTGCAGGGCAAGGAATACCAGATCATCGCCCAGCTCTGGTTCGACGCCGACGGCAGCGTCGCCCGGGTGCGTTTCGACCGGGGCACCGGCGACGGCGCCCTGGACGAGGCCCTGCGCCGGGAAATCCTGGAAGTGAACCTGCGGGAGCCCCTGCCCGAAGACATTCCCCAGCCGGTGAAACTGCGCGTGGTTTCCCGCTGAATCCATCCTTCAAACCCAGACCGACCCATGAAACCACCCGTTATCAAACCCCTCATCCTCGCCCTGGCCCTGGCGGCGCCCCTCGCCGCCCAGGCCAACGAGCGCAAGCAACTCGAAGCCCTGCGGGAGACCACCTACGCCATCCTGGACGCCCTGGTGGAAAAGGGCATCCTGAGCCTGGAAGCGGCCAAGGGCCTGGTTCGCCAGGCAGAGAAGAAAGGCATGGAGAAGGCCGAATCCGCCGAGCAGGCCGAGGCCGCCGCCGGCGTGGTGCGGGTGCCCTACATTCCCGAGGTGGTGAAACGGGAAATCCGCGAACAGATCCGTCAGGAAGTGGTGGCCCAGGCCAGGACCGAGCGCTGGGGCGACGTCAACGCCGTGCCCGAATGGGTGGACCGGCTCAAATGGGAAGGCGACCTGCGGGTCCGCCACCAAAGCGACCTGTTCGCCGACAGCAACGCGGCGCCAGGGTTCTTTCAGGCTTCCGGTGTCAGCCTGACCAACACCGACGAGGACCGCCACCGCTGGCGGGTGCGGGGGCGCCTGGCGCTGACGGCGAAAGTGGCGGGTGGCGTGTCCGCCGGCGCCCGTCTGACCACGGGCAACACCTCGGACCCGGTGTCCACCAACCAGACCCTGGGCACCACCGCCAATAAATACTCCCTGGTGCTGGACCGGGCCTTCGTCCGTCTGGAGCCCCGGGAATGGCTCAACCTGAACGGTGGCCGCATTCCCAATCCCTTCTTCAGCACCGACCTGGTGTGGGACGACGATCTCAATTTCGAAGGCGTGGCAGCCAGCTTCACCCCCTGGGCACGGGAGGAGCGCAGCTTCAAGCCCTTCGCCACCCTGGGCGCCTTCCCCCTCCAGGAGGTGGAAACCTCCACCACGAACCTGGCCAGGGACAAGTGGCTGTATGGCGCCCAGATCGGCCTGGATTGGCGGCCCGGCTCCAACACCCGCTGGCGATTCGGACTGGCCTATTACGACTATCGCAACGTCACCGGCGTGCGCAACCCCACGCCCACCCTGCACGGCTATTACGATGCCACCGCGCCCCAGTTCCGGCAGAAGGGCAACTCCCTCTTCATCATCGATACCGATGCCAACAACAACGGCACCCAGGACGATCCCGTGTGGGGCCTGGCGGCGGAATATCGCCTGGCCAACCTGACCGTGGCGGCTGATCTGGCCCACTTCGATCCCGTCCACGTCATGCTGAGCGGCGATGTGGTGAAGAACGTGGGCTACGACAAGAGCGCGGTGGCGGCCCGCATGGGCGCGGGCTACCAGGCCAGGACCCTGGGCTGGCAGGGCCGCGTCGCGGTGGGCATGCACGACATGCGGCGACGGGGCAACTGGCAGGCCTTCCTGGGCTACCGCCATCTGGAGCGGGATGCGGTGCTGGATGCCTTCGCCGATTCCGACTTCCGTTTGGGCGGCACCGATGCCAAGGGCTATTTCCTTGGCGGCATGTACGCTTTGGAGGACAACGCCTGGCTGGGTCTGAAGTGGCTCTCCGCAGACGAGATCGACGGCCTGCCCTTGGGCGTGAACGTCTTCCAGGTGGACTTCAATGCGAAGTTCTAGCAGCCTTGCTCTGCTGGGCCTGCTCCTTGCCTCCCAGGCCGGGGCCTTCGAACCGGAGCGGGAAGCCTGGATGGCGCAGGAGCCGCCCCGGCTGGAGCGGGACCAACGGCCTCGCTACGCCCCCCTGGATTTCGCCCGGGTCCAGATGGATGGCAACGGCGCCCTGCCCGTCTACGCCACGGGTGGAGAGGCGGCCTTGATCGAGGCGGTGGAACGGGGCCAGCGGGAACGGGTGGAGACGCTGCTGGCGGAAGGCGTCAACCCCAACCGGGCTGGTGATGTCTGGGGTCGGCGGGCCCTGATCCGGGCGGTGGAGCGGGGCGACGTGGAACTGGTCCGCCTGCTGCTGGATGCGGGGGCCGATCCCGGCCTCAAGGGCGAAGGCACCACGCCCCTGGTCCTTGCCGCCCTGGCCGGCCACGCCCGCATCGCCGAACTGCTGTTGCGGGCGGGCGCCGACCCGGATCGCAAGGCGGCGGATGGCAACACGCCCCTCATCGCCGCCGCCCTCATGGGCCATGCCGGGGTGGTCCGCGCCCTGCTCCCCTACAAGCCGGATTTCACGTCGTGGAACAGCGCCGGTCTGACCCGGCTGGGCCTGAGGACGACTGCCGTGGGCATCGCCGCCCATATGGGCCACGAGGAGGTGCTGCGCCTTCTGCTGGAGGCCGGCGCCGATCCCAATCATCCCGACCTGGACATGAAACCCCCCTTGTCTCACGCGGTCCA
>CAZYEY010000010.1:0-7648 GCA_964646585.1 uncultured Thiobacillus sp.
ACCGACGGCAGCCACATCGAGCGGGAGCTCATGCTGGTGAAGGTGCGCGCCACCGGTGAGATGCGCGAGGAGATGAAGCGCATGGCCGACATCTTCCGGGGCCGCATCCTGGACGTGTCGGACAAGACCTACACCATCGAACTGACCGGGCCGGGCACCAAGCTGGATGCCTTCCTGGCCGCCCTCGATCCCGCCGCCATCCTCGAAACCGTACGGACCGGCGCCTCCGGTATTGGCCGTGGCGACCGCATCATGAAAATTTGAGCGATACCCTGAAAGGACATCCCATGAAGGTTTACTACGAAAAAGATTGCGACCTCTCCCTGATCAAAAAGAAGAAGGTCGCCATCGTCGGCTACGGTTCCCAGGGCCACGCCCATGCCAACAACCTGAAGGATTCCGGCGTCAAGGTCACCGTGGGCCTGCGCAAGGATGGCGCCTCCTGGAACAAGGCCAAGGCCGCCGGTCTGGCGGTCAAGGAAGTGGCCGCCGCCGTCAAGGACGCCGACGTGGTCATGATCCTGGTGCCCGACGAGCAGCAGCCCGGCGTGTACTACAAGGAAGTGGAGCCCAACATCAAGAAGGGCGCCACCCTGTGCTTCGCCCACGGCTTCAACATCCACTACAACCAGATCGTGCCCCGCGCCGACCTGGACGTGATCATGATCGCCCCCAAGGGCCCCGGCCACACCGTGCGTTCCACCTACCTGGCCGGCGGCGGCGTGCCCTCCCTGATCGCCATCTACCAGGACAAGTCCGGCAAAGCCAAGGACATTGCCCTGGCCTACGCCGCCGCCAATGGTGGCGCCCGGGCCGGCGTCATCGAGACCAACTTCCGCGAGGAGACCGAGACCGACCTGTTCGGCGAGCAGGCCGTGCTCTGCGGTGGCGCCGTGGAACTGGTGAAGATGGGCTTCGAGACTCTGGTGGAAGCCGGATACGCCCCTGAGATGGCTTACTTCGAGTGCCTGCACGAACTGAAGCTGATCGTGGACCTGATCTACGAGGGTGGCATCGCCAACATGAACTACTCCATCTCCAACAATGCGGAATATGGCGAGTATGTGACCGGTCCTGCCGTCATCAACGAGCAGTCCCGTGCCGCTATGCGCCAGGCCCTGAAGAACATCCAGACTGGCGAGTATGCCAAGCGCTTCATCCTGGAAGGCCGCACCGGTTATCCCGAGATGACTGCCCGCCGCCGTCTCAACGCCGAGCATCCCATCGAGGTGGTGGGCGAGAAACTGCGGGACATGATGCCTTGGATCAAGGCCAACAAACTGGTGGACAAAAGCCGCAACTGATGCCGGGGCGGCGTTGGGCGCGGAACCTGGATCCCTCGCCCGGCGCCCCCGTCCCTCGAACCCATGTGCATCGGTATGGCTCCTCCTGCCAAGGCTCCCTGGCCTCACCCCATCATCGCCCGTGAAGGCTGGCCTTTCCTGGGGGGGGCACTGGTTCTGGCCCTGCTGGCCAGTCTTTACTCCGGTCCGGTCACGACTGCCCTGGGCTGGGGCGTCTTCGTCTTCGTCCTCCAGTTTTTCCGCGATCCGGCCCGGGCGGCGCCCGTGGGCGAGGGCCTGGTGCTGTCCCCTGCCGACGGCCGCATCGTTGCGGTGGAGGAGACCGACGATCCCTGGCTCAAGCGCCGGGCCCTCAAGATCAGCGTCTTCATGAACGTGTTCAACGTCCATTCCAACCGGGCGCCGGTGGATGGCGAAGTGAAGGGCCGCTGGTACAACCCGGGAAAATTCGTCAACGCCGACCTGGCCAAGGCCTCCACCGAGAACGAGCGCAACGCCGTGTGGTTCCGGACGCCGGACGGCAAGGATGTCACCAGCGTTCAGGTGGCTGGCCTCATTGCCCGCCGCATCCTCTGCTACGTGGAGCCAGGCGCCCAACTGAAACGTGGCCAGCGCTACGGTTTCATCCGCTTCGGCTCCCGGGTGGACGTCTACCTGCCCCTCGACGCCAAGCCCCGGGTGGCCCTGGGCGATAAGGTCCGGGCCTCCAGCGACGTGCTCGCCCAGCTTTGACCATGCGTGACATCAAGCCCGGCGCCGGCGGGGAGCCGGATTCCGGTGAAGATGCCCTGAACTCCAGGCCTCGCCGGCGCGGTATCTTCCTGCTGCCCAACCTGTTCACCACAGGCGCCCTCTTCGCCGGCTTCTTCGCCATCGTCCAGGCCATGAACGGCCGTTTCGAAATGGCTGCCGTGGCGATCTTCATCGCCATGATCCTGGATGGCCTGGATGGCCGGGTGGCGCGCATGACCAACACCCAGTCCGCCTTTGGCGCCGAATACGATTCCCTGTCCGACATGGTGTCCTTCGGCGTGGCGCCCGCCTTGGTGATGTACAGCTTCGCGCTGAAAGACATGGGCAAACTGGGCTGGATCGCCGCCTTCGTTTTCTGTGCCGGCGCCGCCCTGCGTCTGGCCCGCTTCAACACCATGCTGGCAGTTCAAGACAAGCGGTGGTTCATGGGCCTGCCCAGCCCGGCGGCGGCCACCCTGGTGGCGGGCTTCATCTGGGTCATGGTGGACAACCATGTCAAGGGCGACGAGGTGCGCTGGCTGGCCTGGGGCCTCACCCTGTTTGCCGGCATCACCATGATCACCAGCCTGCGCTTCTACAGCGGCAAGGATGTCAACCTGAGGAAGAGCGTGCCCTTCCTGGTCATCGTGCTGGTGGCCCTGGGGTTCAGCCTCATCGCCGTGGACCCGCCCATCGTGCTGTTCCTGCTGCTTCTTGCCTACGGCCTGTCGGGCTATGTCTACTGGATCAAGCGTCGCCTGTCCCGCAGGCGGCCGGATGCCTTGCCGAGTGCCGAATAGCTGTTTATATTCGGCTTCATGCGCGACGAATTCACCACCGTCCACTTCTTCTGCCTCATGCGGCTTGCCACCCGGCTGCTGCTGCCCCGGCGCGGGCACTGATCACACCTCCCCCCTGGTAGTACCGCAACGGTTGTTCCTGACCGCCCCAGGCATGGGCGGGCAAGCCATTTGGAGCCAGTCATGTCAGACCGATTGATCATATTCGATACCACCTTGCGCGACGGCGAGCAGAGCCCCGGCGCCGCCATGACCAAGGACGAGAAGATCCGCATCGCCCGGCAGTTGGAACGTCTGGGCGTGGACGTCATCGAAGCGGGGTTCGCCGCCGCCAGCCCGGGGGATGCCGAGGCCATCAAGGCCATCTCTGGCATCATCAAGAACTCCACGGTGTGCTCCCTGGCCCGGGCCAACGAGCGCGACGTGCGCGCCGCCGGCGAAGCCATCCGGCCTGCGGCCTCGGGCCGCATTCACACCTTCATCGCCACCAGCCCCATCCACATGGAAAAGAAGCTGCGCATGTCGCCGGACCAGGTGGTGGAAGCGGCGGTGAAAGCGGTGAAGATGGCCCTGGAATACACGGACAACGTGGAGTTTTCCGCCGAGGACGCGGTGCGCTCAGAGATGGATTTCCTGTGCCGGGTCTTCGAGGCCGTCATCAACGCTGGCGCCAAGACCCTGAACGTGCCGGACACCGTGGGCTATAGCATTCCCGCCTTGTGGGGCGAGCGCATCCGCCAGCTCATCGAGCGGGTGCCCAACTCGGACAAGGTAGTGTGGTCCACCCACTGCCATAACGACCTGGGCATGGCGGTGGCCAATTCCCTGGCCGCCGTCATGAACGGGGCCCGCCAGGTGGAATGCACCATCAACGGCTTGGGCGAGCGGGCCGGAAACGCCTCCCTGGGGGAGATTGTCATGGCGGTGAAGACCCGCCAGGATGTATTCGGTTGCGACTCGCGCATCGACACCACCCAGATCGTGCCCACTTCCCGGCTGGTCTCCCAGATCACCGGCTATCCGGTGCAGCCCAACAAGGCCATCGTCGGCGCCAACGCTTTCTCCCACGAATCGGGCATCCACCAGGATGGCGTGCTCAAGCACCGGGAGACCTACGAGATCATGCGCGCCGAGGATGTGGGCTGGAGCCACAACAAGCTCACCCTGGGCAAGCTCTCGGGCCGCAATGCCTTCCGCACCCGTCTTTCGGAACTGGGCATCGTCCTGGAGAGCGAGGAGGCCCTCAACGCCGCCTTCTCCCGTTTCAAGGCCCTGGCCGACAAGAAGCGGGAAATCTTCGACGAGGACCTCCAGGCCCTGGTGGCGGTGGATGCCAACATCGACGCCTGCGACCGCTTCAAGCTGGTCTCCCTCAAGGTTTGCTCGGAAACCGGCGAGACGCCCCACGCCTTCGTGGTGCTGTCCGATGGCGGCACCGAGATCAAGGCCGATGAAACCGGCGGCGGTCCGGTGGATGCCGCCTTCCGGGCCATCGAGAAGCTGGTGGGTAGTGGTTCGACCCTGCTGCTCTATTCGGTGAACAACATCACCACTGGCACCGATGCCCAGGGCGAGGTCACCGTGCGGCTGTCCCGCAATGGCCGCATCGTCAACGGCCAGGGGGCGAACACGGATATCGTCATTGCATCCGCCAAGGCTTATCTCAATGCCTTGAACAAGTTGTATGGCGCCGAGGAACGGGCCCACCCCCAGGTCTGACAAAAGCGGACGAAAAAACGGGCGGCCTGGGCCGCCCATTTTTTTGGTGTGGCCTGCTTATTGTTCGCCATGCAGACAGGGAACCTGACCCTGGTTATCGCTGATTTCGGCGGGGACTTTCCAGAACCACATCTGCCACATGGAGATCACCCACATGGCGGCGAAAGACATGCCCATGATGGCGCCGCTGATGATCACGGCCCAGGCGAAGCCGACCCAGATCTTGGTCAGATACCAGGAGGCCACGTCGGAGATCAACACCACGAAGGGCGCTGCGATGAGCAGGCACTTCAGCCAGGTGGGACGCACGTAGGCGTGGGTGAAGATATAGCCGACGATGAAGAAGATGAAGGTGATGGAGAACAGGTGGATGTGGGACACCCGCACCAGGGTGGGGATGGTCATGCCCTCGTCCTTGGCGGTGACCTTGGCGACGCCGGCAGCATTGCGCAGGTCGGGCAGGTGGGGGTTAGCCTCCGGATTATGGCAGGCGATGCAATGCTCCTGGAGGATGGGGTTGATTTTGCTATCGAACTCCTCCGCCTTGGCGCCGGCGTGCAGCCAGTCGAAGATGATCTGGCGCTTCTCGGCTGGCAACATGTCCTGCATGGGACCGCGCAGGGCGGTTTCCAACTTGGTGCCGTCGGGATTGCCGCTGTAGGCGATCATCAGGTCCTTGCCGGACAGCATGGGGTCGCCATCCTTGCCCGCATGGGACTCCCAAACCTGAATCATGGCCATGAGATAACCGACCCCGAACACCAGCAACACCATGGTGAACAGAACCCGCGAGGACATGGGCAGGAATTTGAAGTGCGTGAAGTTCATCTTTGTCATGACAATACCTTTGATGCGAAGGTGAAATATCAGAGAGCGCTAATATAACGCTTGGCATGATATCCGGATAGGAAACTCTTACATTGATATCGATCAACGGGGCTCAGCCAATGGGGGATTCCGGGTTGCGGGCGTACAACGCGGCGGCGGCGAAGAACAGCAGCGCGAGTGTCAGCTCCACAAGTCCGAGAGTGCCTGCCAATCCGGATTCGGACCAGGCCCGTACCACCCCCTCGGTGAAATAGAGCCAGATCAGCAGGGTGGACCAGCGGTAGGTGTAGCGCTTGCCCCCCAGGATGCCGAACAGGGGCGCCAGCAAGGGAATCGCCTTCAATACCAGCCAGGAGCCCCCGGGCCGCAGGGGCGCCAGCCATAGCTCCCAGGCCACACTCAGAAAAATGAGGGCGATGAGGCTGGCCGAGGCGAGATAGCGCAGGTGCCGGGGGTTGATGCCCTTCAGGGTATTCAAGATCGCGCCGCCCGGGCCAGGGCCACCAGGGCCTGGCGGGCGCCCTGGGCGTCGGTGACGGGGGCGTCGAAATCGAAGCGCAGCACGCCCTGGTCAGAACGAACGTCAAAGCCGTCCGGGTCGATGCCGATCATCGCTGCCCGCCCGGTCTCGACTCCGTGGACATGCCGGCAATAGGCCACCAGGCTGTCCCCGTGGTCGTCATTCATGTGGGTCAGGATGCCGTCCTCCTGTTCCGCCAGGGGGGTGGGGGGCAGCAGATACTGCTCCGGCTCCACCCAGTGGATGCGGCCGAAGCCGCCGATCCAGCGCACGCGCACTGGCTCGATGCGGTAGAAGCTGAAGTCGTGCATGGCGAAGTAGTCCGCCGCCTGGGGGTGGAAGCGCAGGTAACGGGGCCCCAGTTCCGACTTGTCCGCCAGCTTTTCCGCCCGGCCCAGCAGGGTGACCCGGCCGGTCACCTGCATGTCCGGCGCATAGGGCTGGACGATGAGGGAGACCCGTGGATCGGCGTCGATGTTCTTCGTGTGCTCGGCCAGGGTGGAGATCAGGATCACCGGCCGCCCCGCGTGGTCCAGGATGAAGGGGGCGACCGAGCCGAAGGGGAAGCCCTCCAGCCGTTTGGAGATGGTCGAAAGCACGCCGCTGTGCTGGGCCCGGGTGAAGCGGCGGGCCTCGCCGCCATTGTCGCGGCCGGCTTCGTTGGCGGGATTCATTTCGCCAGCCTCGCGGCGATTTCCGCCAGCCGCCTGCCCTGGGCGAAGGCCAGCCTGCGCTCCTCGTCGGTCACCGGTTCCCGGCCGTCCGGTCCGGCCCAATGGCTGGCCCCGTAGGGCGTGCCGCCGGAACGGGTCTGGTTGAGCTCCGGCAGGGTGTAGGGCAGGCCGATGATGATCATGCCGTGGTGGAGCAGGGGCGTCATCATGGACATCAGGGTGGTCTCCTGGCCGCCGTGGAGACTGGCGGTGGAGGTGAAGACGCAGGCGGGCTTGTCCACCAGGTCACCGTTGAGCCACAGGCCCGAGGTGCCGTCCCAGAAGTGCTTCATGGGAGCGGCCATGTTGCCGAAGCGGGTGGGGGAGCCCACCGCCACTCCCGCGCATTCCCGCAGGTCGTCCAGAGTGGCGTAGGGCGCCCCTTCGTCGGGCACAAGCCTGGCCGGCGAGTCCCTTTCCGTCATGACCGCCGGCACCGTGCGCACCCGGGCGGCCATGCCGGATACCGACTCGACCCCATGGGCCAGGTGCTGGGCCAGTTGCCGCACGGAGCCATGGCGGCTGTAGTAGAGAACCAGGATTTCCTTCATGTCGGGCCTTTCCAGAAGGCCGCCATGATACCGCGGCGAAGGCTCCGCTTATGGCGGTGCACAACGCTTTGCCGGAAAATGGCGGTCTGCGTCGAGAGAGGAGTCCGATCGCCATGAACCTACATGAGTACCAGGCCAAGTCCGTGCTGCGCGAGTACGGCGTTCCCACCCCCCGGGGCGTGGTGGTGAGCGAGGCCGGGCAATGCGCCCCGGCCGCAGCCGAACTGGGCGCCACCACCTGGGTGCCCAACGCCCAGATCCACGCGGGCGGGCGGGGCAACGCGGCCGGCGTGAAGCTGGCCCGCTCGGTGGAGGAGCTCACCGCCGTCGCCGGCCGGTGGCCGGGCACGCCCCCCCCCACCACTCAGAACGCCCCCGCCGCGTAGCCGGTCCCCCACCTGCCCATCGATGCACACCGGTCGCACACGCGCGAGCCGTACCAGTCCACCACCCGGGACCGGGCGCGCGCACGACTACGCCC
>CAZYEY010000011.1:0-3044 GCA_964646585.1 uncultured Thiobacillus sp.
ACGACAACGGGCAGGGAGGAGCGCTTGAACGGTAGCATCGGGTATATCCCAGAAACCTTCCCCTTCCGCTACGGCGAGGAATTGGAGACCGCACACTTGCGCTATGCCTGGCTGGCAAACCATAAACTGCCGAAAAAGGCCTTGGGGAATATCGCACCAGTAAAGGTCTTGAAAAAATGGCAGGTCTCACATCCTCACCTCGTCGTTAAAAAAGTGGTCAATCCGCCGGGACATGACAGTCACAGGCAAACCCAGCGTAGGCACCCACCTGTCGGTTGAAACCAATGCACTTTCCGGGACCGACGCCTTCACGCCAGAGGCCCCCTGGGTCGCCGGGGCCGCACGTTGGGACATGGCCAATACCCTGGAGGCAGGCGCAACCGCCACCCTCGAGCTGATGCTCACCATTCGGACTGGCTGGCAGGTCGGCGCCGACACGGGGAGCGGCATGGGCAACGGGGGTGGTGGCGCGGGCAGCAGCTACCCACCTGGCACCATCCGCTACGAATTCCAGGGCAATCACTCCGCCGGCCAGTTTTTCTTCGAATACGAAGCGGAAGATTGGGATAGCGTCCTGCAATTGGTCGCCCTGGGTGAGTTTGGACTACCGACTTTCCAGGTTCCTGGTGGCCGGCTGCAATTGTTCGAGGTGGAGTTCGAGGGCGAATTTGATGGACAGATCAAACTGACTTTCAGCTACGACGACACCTTGTTCCCGACCGGATTCAACGAACACGACCTTCGCGTTTATCACTGGAATGGCAGTACCTGGGAACTTCTGACGAGTGTCGTCGACGTGGACGCGAACACCATCACCGCCTACACGGACAGCCTGTCTCCTTTCGCAGTGGCCGCCGTGCCGGAACCGGAAACCTACGCCATGTTCCTGGCCGGCCTGGGCATCGTCGGTTATCGCCTGGGATCCCGCCGCAAGACTGCGCGTTGACCCGACGGGGGGCCTGGCCGCCCTATCCCGCCGTCGGCAAGGCAAAGCTGAACGCCGTGCCAGTCTCGGCCTCATCCTCCAGTCGGATCATGCTGTCGTGCAGCTTGAGGATGCGCTTGACGATGAGCAGGCCCAGGCCGCCGGAGGCGCGGCCGTAGCCGCCACGCAGGGGCGAGGGCCGCTCGAACAGGTCGGCGCGGATTTCGGCGGGGATGCCGCCGCCGTTGTCGCTGATCCGCACGCCCACACCACCCTCCAACCGGGTCAAGTCCACCGCCACCCAGCCGCCCGGGGGAGCGTGGCGGAGGGCATTGTCCAGCAGGTTGGTCAGCACCCGTTCGATCATGCCCAGGTCGGCCATGACGGCCGGCAGTTCGGGCGCCACGCTGGCGCGAAGGGCAACCCCTTTCTCCCGGGCCGCCAGCTCGTACTTTTGCAGCACGTCCTGGACCAGATCCGCCAGGGCGAAGCGCTCCTTCTGGGGTTTCACCGCGTCGCATTCCAGCCGGGCCAGCTCGAACAGTTCCTGGGCAAGCCGGCTCACCTTGCGGCTCTGGCGCACGGCCACATCCAGGTAGCGGTTGCGGTCCTCCTCGGACAACTGGCCTGCCTTGAGGGTGAGGGTTTCCAGGTAGCCCTGGAGGGAGGTCAATGGCGTGCGCAGGTCGTGGGAAATGTTGGCCACCATCTCCCGCCGCATCTCGTCCTGACGTTTCAGTTCGCCCATCTGCGTAGCGATGCGCTCGGCCATGCGGCGGAAAGTCCGACGCAAAATACCGATTTCATCGTCCCCTTCCCGGGTGGGATCTTCCTGGGGCGGTTGGAATGCGCCGGCATCCAGGCGGGCCACCTCGCCCGTGAGCCGGCGCAGGGGGCGGGTAATGAGGGCGAAGGCAGCCAGGCCAGCAATCAGGGTGAGAACCAGCATGGCCGCGAGCAGCCGGGCGCCGCCGCTGAAGGCCTGACTGGCCCAGACGTCGGCGGCAAGGCGGTCGTAGGACTCCCCCGCCAGGATGACATAGAGGTACCCCACCGTATGGCCATCCTGGACGCAGGGGGCGACGCTGAAAATTTTCCTGGCCGTGAAACTGCGGGGGTCGTCCCCCAACAGGGGGAAACGGCCGCCGGCCAGGTAGGCGTGGATGGGCGCCAAGTCCACCCATTGACGCTTCACCGCCCCTGGAGGAGCCACGTGGGCATCCACGTGGCCGTTGGCCTTGATGAGATAGACCTCGATGCCCGGATTCACCACCATGAGCATCTGAAACAACTGTTCCACCGCCGGCCGGTTCCACTTCAATTCCTTTACCAGGTCGGTGTGGTTGGCGATGTGGCCGGCCAGACCCTTGGACAGCCGTTGCAGCACCTCCTGCTGGTGGCGGGCGGCCATGTCCTGGTACAGCCAGGCGGCGAAACCGCCACAGGCCAGGGTGAGCAGGGCGAAGACCAGGGCCAGGCGGCCGTAGAGGCTGCGAATCATGGCCTTCCTCCCGCGTCCGTTTCCGGCGTGAACTTGTAGCCCACGCCCCAGACCGTGCGGATCATGTCCGGCCGGGCCGGATCCGTCTCGATCTTGCCGCGCAGGCGGTTGATGTGGGTGTTCACCGTATGCTCGTAGCCTTCGTGGCTGTAGCCCCAGACCTGGGCAAGGAGTTCCATGCGGGAGAAGACCTGTCCCGGATGACGGGCGAAGAAGAACAGCAGGTCGAATTCCCGGGCGGTGAGTTCCACGGCTTGGCCCTTGCACCATACTTGCCGCGACACCGGGTCGATGGACAGGGTGCCAGCCTTGAGCCGCCCCGCCTCCTGGCGCGCGGTGCGACCCAGGGCGTCCACCCGGCGGAACAGGGCACGCGCCCGGGCCAGCAGTTCCTGCACCGAGAAAGGCTTGGCGACGTAGTCGTCGGCCCCCAGTTCCAGGCCCAGGATGCGTTGGGATTCCCCGGAGCGGGCGCTGATGATGATGATGGGGGTGTAGTGGGGCATGGCCCGGACCCGGCGACACACCTCCAGGCCATCCATGCCGGGCAGCATGATGTCCAGGATCAGGGCGTCGTAGGCCGACGCCTGGAGCCGGGCCAGGCCGCCCTCCCCATCC
>CAZYEY010000012.1:0-31172 GCA_964646585.1 uncultured Thiobacillus sp.
TTGACCGTGCTGTTCAACGAGGATGGTTCCAACGTGCTGTCGGTGGCGGGCTTCTCGGCCGACGTGACCAGCCTGGGCATCACCACCTCCGGCGCCAACATTTCCGCCGGCGGCACCGCGCTGGATGCGGCGGCTTCCCAGATCCAGGTGGCCCTGACCACCCTGACCACCCAAGCCTCCATCCTGGCCAGCAACCTCTCCATCATTTCCGCCCGCCAGGACTTCACCACCGAGCTCACCAACGTGTTGAAGGAGGGCGCCGACAAGCTGACGCTGGCGGACATGAACGAGGAAAGCGCCAACATGCTGGCCTTGCAGACCCGGCAGAACCTGGGCGTGACCTCCCTGAGCCTGGCCTCTCAGGCCGCCCAGTCGGTCCTGCGCCTGTTCTAAGCGTAGGTCCGGGATAAAGGCGGCCGCCGGTTTCGGGTGGCCGCCTTTGTTGCGTCGCGGCCTCAGTTCGGTCGTGGCGCATTGATTGTTTTGGGAGGATTGCGATGATGAATCCCATTGATATCACCGGAACCCAGGCGCTGGCCCGTGCCGGTGGGACCGCCGTCGGGCGAGTGCCCATCGGCCTTGCCAACGCAGCCGGGATCAACGAGGAGATCACTGCCCGTATGCCCGCCCCGGTGGGGGATGGACAGGAGTCCGTGGACGTACAAAGTCTGTATGGTGTGTTGAGCTCGGGCAAGGACGCCGTCAACAGGATGGTGGGCGAGTTCCGTGCCCTGGACGAGGCCAGAACCCTGGTGGGCAGAGTGCGCCAGGAGCTGGAGGTGGTTGTGAAAAGCTTTCCGCCCTTCCCCCCGGGAAGCATGGAGCGTGAACAGTACCTCAACAGCGTCGCCGGGATACGGGCCATGATCGAGCGCCTGACCGTCCCCCATGCCCAGAGCCAGGCGGTTTCCCATACCTTTTCCCAGGAAGCCTTCGTCGATTCGAGCGCCAGTGATGCTTCCCTTCAGGCCAGCCTGGCCAGTGTCGTCGGTTTGTTCGACGACTTGTCGGCCGCCCGCGCCGAAATGAGCGCCTCGATCCAGCTCGCCGGCACCACGAGGGAGGAGGAGGACTATTTCCGCGCCAGCAGTCAGGCGGTGGGCAAGACTTTGCACGACGATCGTTTAAGTATTGGCCAGGATGCCCGATATATGCTTGGACTGCTGAATTGACATGGCCTTGAGTCTGACCCTCAAACCCAGGGAAAAGATTTTCATCGGCGGCGCGGTGGTTCAGAACGGGGCGACCAAGACCGAGTTGACCATCCTGAACGATGTGCCCATCCTTCGCCAGAAAGAGATCCTGCATGAAGGGGAGGCCACCACGCCGTGTCGCCGGATTTATCTCGCCGTGCAGCAGATTTATATGGATCAGGGCAACCGGCCGACGTACTACAAAATGCTGACCGAACTGCTCCATGATGTGCTTGAAGCGGCACCCAGTACCGCTGGACTGGTGAAGGAGATCGGCACCCATGTGTCGGAGGGCCGCTACTACAACGCATTGAAATCGACCAAACAGCTCATCCACTATGAAACGGAGCTTCTGAAAAATGCCCGGCAAAGCAATTGACGCCTACAAATCCGTCCAGCAGGAAACCCAGAATGGTCGCGAGCTGGAGTCTTCTCTGCTGAGCAAGGCAGCCTTGCTCTTGAAGATTTGTCAGGATCAATGGGAGGAAGCTGGGCATGCCGAGCGCTTCGACGAGGCCGTCCGTTTCAACCAGCGCCTGTGGACCTTTTTCCAGGCCGAACTGCTGGAAGAAAACAATCCGTTGCCGCCCGCCCTGCGCCAGGATCTGCTCAACCTCTCCGCTTTCGTGGACAAGCGCACCTTCGAGGTCATGGCCTACCCCTCGAAGGAAAAGCTCAACGTGTTGATCAATATCAACAAACAAATTGCTGAGGGCTTGTCCTCCCCCCAGCAACCCGCGCCCGAGCAGGAAGTCGGCGCCTGATGTCCAGTCCGGCGGACCAGCCCCATGGCGATTCCCACTTCGACCGGTTGGCTGGATGAACGTCTCCGGACGGTCGTTGAGTACGCTGTCCGCATGCTCTCCCGGCGACCAGGCCGGGGTCTCCCCGCCTAGGTCCGATGCTCGACCAACTCCACTTCAGCGGCCGGGAGTTGTTGATCGCCGTGGTGCTGGCCTCGGTGGTGTACCTGCTGGAAGTCCTGCTGTTTTCACGCCGCCGCGTCCCCCGGGATGATCGCGCGGTCCGGGAGCGCATCGCCAGCCTGGAGCAGGAGCTGGCCGCCCTCAGGGCCCGGGTGGAAATGCTGGAGGCCAGGCCTCCCGTGGAAAGCGCCCTGGATACCCAGAGCGCTACGTACGCCGAAGCCCTGCGCCTGGCGCGGGAGGGTTTCGCCCCGGGGGAATTGGCGGAACGGCTGGGGATTTCCCGGGGCGAGGCGGAATTGATCATCGCCTTGCACAAGACCGCATCGTGAACGGTCGCCACCTGGATTGCCCAGCGGGCTAGCGAGCCATGAATCTTTCCGCCCTGCCGGAACTCCTGCTGGCCTGGTTCAGGAACCAGGGCGCCTCCCAGATGGGCACGGACAAGCCGGGCGGATTGCCGGCGCCGTTTCGCCCCGGCGCCCAGTATGAGGCAAAGGTGCTGGACCATCTGCCCGGGGGGCGCCATCTGGTGCAGGTGGCGGGTCAGAAAATGGACATGGCCCTACCCCGGAATACCCAGCCCGGTGACAGTGTCCGCCTCACCTATCTCAGCGGCGGCCCGCGCCCCACCTTCCTGCTGAACCAGGCCGCCTCTGTGGCCCCTTCTGCCGCGTCCTCCCAGCCTGTCAGCCTGTCCACCACCGCCCAGCAGGTCAACGCCCTGATGCGTCTGGCCGCGCCCCACGCCACCACGGCGGCGGCACCGGCCTCATCCAGCCTGCAACTCCCACCCACCACCTCGCCAAGGACGGAGGGCGCCAATTTCGTGGCTGTTGCCGCGTCCCGGCAGGCCAATGCCTCGGATCTGCCCGTCCCGGCCCAGGCTGGGAGGACGGCGGGGCAGTTGGCGGCCAACACCCAGGCATCGGAAGCCGCCCGAACCTCCACCAATCCCGCTGCGGTCAGCACGGCCCGCGCCATCGTCGCCAACGTGGTCATGTTGCAGAACTATACGGCGGTGCAAAGCCCCATCCCCGGTGGCGCGGTCAGCCCCAATACCGCCCTGGTGGGCCAGGCGGTGGATGGTTTGCGCGCTTCGGTCCCGTCCAGCACCAACCTGACGCCCAATGTGCTCGCCGAGCAGCCGGGTCCGTCGAGAAGCCTGCTGCCCACCCGGCTCTACCAGACCTTGAGCGAGAGCGGGCTGTTCTACGAATCGCATCTGGCGCGTTGGACCAAGGGCGAATTGTCCTTTGAGGCCCTGTTGCGCGAGCCCCAGGCCCGCCTTGGCCGGGAGAACGTCCCCAATGCCACCCTGGCCGAGCTGGGAGGCATGCCTGACGAGGCGGCCCGCTTGGCCGGCAAGCAACTGCACCTGCTAGAGGGCGCGCCCTTTGTCTGGCAGGGCCTGGCCTGGCCTGGCCAGTGGATGGAATGGCTGGTGGAGGAAAGACGAGGTGGAGACGGCGAGGCCGGCGGCGAAGAGGATGCCGATCAATGGCGTACCGAATTGCGCCTGGAGCTCCCCCGCCTGGGTTCCGTCCATGCCCGCATCGGCCTCCATGGGGACCGTCTGAACCTGCGCATCACGACGCCGGAGGAATCCGTCCGGGACGAGATGCGTCAGGCGCTGCCCCAATTGATCCAAGGCCTGGAGGCGGCCGGCCTGCGGCCCGGCGGGATGAGCGTGGAGTCCGGCCATGCCGGCTGATCGGCCTGCCCGGGCCGTGGCCCTGGCCTACGAGCAGGGCGATGGCGCCCCCAGGGTGGTGGCCAAGGGCCGGGGTCTGCTGGCGGAAGAAATCATCGAGCGGGCTAAGGCCGCCGGGGTCTTCGTCCACGAGTCGCCGGATCTGGTCAATCTGCTCATGCAGGTGGACCTGGACGACCGCATTCCCCCTACCCTCTACGTCGCGGTGGCCGAGTTGCTGGCCTGGCTTTACCGGCTGGAGCAGGCCCAGCCGGCCGGCGCCTCAAATCCTTAAGCTTTCCAGCAGGGCCTTTTCCAGAGCCAGGCGGGTGGCGTTCTTGTTGAGGGCTTCGCCGCTGAGCACGAACACATCCTCGGCCCGGTTGCCCAGGGTGTTGATGCGGGCGGAGCGCACCCCGGCGCCGTGCTGATGGATGAGCCTGGCCACATTGGCCAGCAGGCCGGGGCGGTCACCGGCGGTGAAGGTGAGCACATAGTCCTTGCCGCTGTCGCTGGGGGACAGGCATACCTGGGGTTCGATGGGGAAAGCCTTCAGGCGGCGGGGGATGCGTCCTGTGGGCACGTTCTCGGCGGGCTCGTGGCGGGCCAGTTCGCCGGCCAGCTCGTGCTCGATGTAGTTGAGGATGTCCCGATACGCCACCTGCCGCTGTTCCGGGTCATAGGCGTAGAAGGTATCCAGGGCGAAGCCGTCCCGGGTGGTGTGGATGCGGGCGGCGAGGATGGTGTAGCCCATGCGGGCGAAGAAAGCGCAGATGCGGACGAACAGGGCTTCCTCGTCCGGGGCGAACACCAGCACCTCGACCCCTTCGCCCACTTCCGCCAGCCGGGCCCTGACGATATAGGTCTCCCGGCTGAGCACGGGCAGCAGGCGGCGGGTCTGCCAGGCGATGTCCCGGGCATCCTGGCGCAGGAAATAAACGTCATCGAGACGCCTCCACAGGGCCTGCTCGCTGTCGGGCGCGAAGCCGTAGAGACGCAGCTGGGCCCGGGCCTGCTCTTTCTTCTCCTCCACGCTGTCCGCCTCCGGCGTGCCGCCTTCCAGCACCCGCCGGGCCGAGAGATAGAGCTCGCGGGTCAGCTTATCCTTCCAGGCGTTCCAGACCCTGGGACTGGTGCCCCGGATGTCCGCCACGGTGAGCAGATAGAGGGCGGTGAGCCGGCGCACGTCGCCGCACTTCCGGGCGAAGGCGGCGATGACGCTCGGGTCGGACAAATCCTGCTTCTGGGCCACCTGGGACAGAGTCAGGTGCTCGGTCACCAGCCAGGCCACCAACTCGGCATCCCGGGAATTCAGGCCGTGGTGCCTGGCGAAGCGGCGCGCCTCCATGGCGCCCAGGGTGGAGTGGTCGCCGCCCCGGCCCTTGGCGATATCGTGGAACAGCGCCGCCAGCAGCAAGAGGTCCTGGCGCTTGCAGTCGGCCATGAGGCGGTGGGCCAGGGGAAACTCGTGGGCGAACTCCGGCATCGCCAGCCGCCGCAGGTTCCGGAGCACCATGAGGATGTGCTCGTCCACCGGGTAGATGTGGAACTGGTCATGCTGCATTTGCCCGGTGATGCGGCCGAACACGGGAAGATAGCGGCCCAGGATGCCAAGCCGGTGCATGAGGCGCAGGGCCAGGGTCACGCCTCGGGGCTGGGACAGCAGTTCCAGGAAACGGCGATGGTTGGCCGGGTCCCGGCGGAAGCTGGCGTCGATGTGGCGGCCGGCCCGCCAGAGGGCCCGCAGCAGACGCGGGGTGCAGCCGTTGACCTCGGGCTCCCGGGCCAGGACCAGGAAGGTTTCCAGCAGGGCTTCGGGCCGTCGGGTGAAGAGATCCTCGTCGGCATCCAGCAGGTTGCCCTGGGTCCGGAAGCCGGGGGCGTTGGCCAGGGCGTGGGCCGGGGCCGGCGGAGACAGGCGGGTGCGCAGTTCGCCGATGACCAGTTCATTGATCAGGCGGATGCGGCGGACGGCGCGGAAATAACGCTGCATGAGCCGTTCCGAAGCGCGCCGGTTGGCGCTGGCGGCGACCTCCATGGCCCGGGCGATGGGCTCCTGGAACTCGTAAAGCAGCCGGTCCTCCCGACGCCGGCTGAGGAGGTGCAGGCGGATGCGCAGATGGGAGAGCAGGCGCAGATCCGCCGCCGCCGAGCGGGCTTCTTCCAGGGTGAGCAGGCCCGCCCGGGTCAGGCCGGCGAGGTTGGTGGCCAGGCCGGCGGCGCGGCTGATCCAGAGCATGGTTTGGACGTCGCGGAAACCGCCGGGGCTTTCCTTCAGGTTGGGCTCCAGCAGCAGGGCCACGTCGGCATGGCGGCCATGGCGGACCTTCTGTTCCAGCGCCTTGCCCTGGAAGAAGGCCACTGCGTCCATGTCCTGGGCCAGGGCCTGGCTCAGCTTCCGGAACAGGGGGGCGTGGCCGGCCACCAGGCGGGCTTCCATCAGATTGGTCTGGATGGTGATGTCGGCCCGGGCCTCGGCCAGGCATTCGGACACGCTGCGCACGCTGCTGCCGATGGCCAGGCCCACGTCCCAGAACACCGCGATCAGGGGCTCGAAGCGGGCCCGCTCGCTTTCCGCCAGGTCGTCGCCCAGCAGGAGCAGGACGTCCACGTCGGATTGGGGGAAGAGCTCGCCCCGGCCGTAGCCCCCCACTGCCACCAGGGCGGCTCGTCCGGGCAGGTGGTGGGCATTCCAGATATCGGCGAGGATGCGGTCGGTGAGTCTGGCCAGACCGCGCAGGAGCGTGTTGGCCCGGGGCCGGGCCAGGTAGGCCTGAAAGAGGGCCTCGCGTTGCTTGGCCAGCGCCTCGCGCCAGCCGGCGACGCGGGCGAATTCCGGGTTCATGCGGCAGCGGTGGCCGGGATGCGGATGAAGGCGGGCGGCGGTGGCGAGCCCGCCGACAGGGTGAGGACCTCGTAGCCGGTTTCGGTGACCAGCACCGTGTGCTCCCACTGGGCCGAAAGGGAATGGTCCTTGGTGACCACTGTCCAGCCGTCGCCCAGCATGCGGATGTCACGCTTTCCGGCATTGATCATGGGCTCGATGGTGAAGATCATGCCCGCCTGCAACAGCGGCCCGGTGCCGGCCTTGCCGTAGTGGAGCACCTGGGGCTCCTCGTGGAACTTGCGGCCCACGCCATGGCCGCAGAACTCCCGCACCACGGAGTAGCCGTGGCTTTCCGCGTGCTTCTGGATGGCGGCGCCGATATCCCCGAGATGGATGCCGGCCCGCACCACCGCGATGCCCTTCCACATGCATTCGTAGGTGATCTCGGTGAGACGCCGGGCCTGGATGGAGGGCTCGCCCACGTAGAACATGCGGGAGGTGTCGCCGTGCCAGCCGTCCTTGATGACGGTGATGTCCAGGTTCACCACGTCGCCGTTCTTCAGCTTCTTGTCGCCGGGCACGCCGTGGCAGACCTGGTGGTTGACCGAGGTGCAGATGGATTTGGGGTAGGGGGCATGTCCCGGCGGCGCGTAGTTGAGGGGCGCGGGGATGCAGCCCTGCACGTTCACTTGGTAATCGTGGCAGAGACGGTCGAGCTCGCCGGTGGTCACGCCGGGCTTGACGAAGGGGGTGATGTAGTCCAGCACCTCGGAGGCCAGGCGCCCCGCGAGACGCATTTTTTCGATTTCTTCCGGGGTCTTGATGGTGATGGACATGATTCTGGCACGCGTGCTGGAGGGTTGAGGATAGGGAGGGCAGGATCGCCTGTAAAGGTGGAGCGGATTGCTCGGGATTGATTCAGCCGGTGGGCCGCTTTTCGAAGCGGCCGAAGTCGCCCTCGCCTTCGCGGACATCCACGCCCTGAACCCGGGCCAGGGGCGGGCCCTGCCGGCACCACTCGATCAGCCGTTCCACCTGACCTTCCTCCCCCTGAATCATGGCCTCCACCGAACCGTCCGGACGGTTGCGCACCCAGCCGGTCACGCCCAGGCGCTCGGCGGTCTCGCGCATGGACTCCCGGTACCACACGCCCTGCACCAGGCCGGTGATGACGAGATGGCGGGTGAGCTTCATCCTTACTTGATGCGCATGCCCGGCTGGGCGCCGGAGTCGGGGGAGAGCAGAAAGGGGCCGCCGCGCTCGTCGGAGGCGGCCAGGACCATGCCCTCGCTCATGCCGAACTTCATCTTGCGCGGCGCCAGGTTGGCCACCATGACGGTGAGCCGGCCCACCAGGCTTTCCGGCGCATAGGCCGACTTGATGCCGGCGAACACGGTGCGGGTCTCGCTGCCGATGTCCAGGGTGAGTCTGAGCAGCTTCTCCGCGCCTTCCACATGCTCGGCGTTGGCGATGCGGGCCACCCGCAGGTCCACCTTGGTGAAGTCGTCGATGCTGATGAAGGGCTCCCAGGGCGATGCCGCGGCCTCCCCCTGGGCCTCGTGCTGCTGGCGTTCCGCGTGCCGCGCGGGCGCGGGTTCCGGCGTGGGGGCCAGGTTTTGCTTGTTCTCGTCCACCATGGCTTCGATCTTTTTGGGGTCGATGCGGGTCATGAGGTGCTGGTATTCCTGGATGGCATGGCCCTCGGGCAGGGGGGCCCAAGCATCGGTCCAGGTCAGCGGCGGGATGCCGAGGAAGGCTTCCACGGCCTCGGCCAGCTTGGGCAGGACGGGTTTGAGATAGAGGGTCAGATCCCGGAACAGGGTCAGGGCCGTGGAACAGACCTGGTGCAGTTCCGCCTCCCGGCCTTCCTGCTTGGCCATTTCCCAGGGCTTTTTCTCGGCGATGTAGAGGTTGGCGACATCGGCCAGGCGCATGATCTCCCGCAGCGCGCGGCCGAAGTCCCGGGATTCGTAGCTCTCGGCGATCTCGCCCGCCTGGAAGGCGGCTTCGAACTCCGCCGTCGCGACCCGGTCGCAGGCGCCCAGCCGGCCGCCGAACTTCTTGGTGATGAACCCGGCGCAGCGGCTGGCGATGTTCCCGTACTTGCCCACCAGGTCGCTGTTCACCCGGGCGGCGAAATCCTCCAGGTTGAGGTCGATGTCCTCCATGCTGCCGTTGAGCTTGGCGGCGTAGTAGTAGCGCAGCCATTCCGGGTTCAGGTGCCTGAGATAGCTTTCGGCGGTGATGAAGGTGCCCCGGCTCTTGGACATCTTGGCGCCGGTCAAGGTGAGGAAACCGTGGCAGAACACGCCGGTGGGGGTGCGGAAACCGGCGTGGTGGAGCTCGGCCGGCCAGAACAGGGCGTGGAAATACAGGATGTCCTTGCCGATGAAGTGGTAGACCTCGGCCTGGGAATCCGGCTTCCAGAACGCGTCGAAATCCAGTCCGTTGCGGTCGCAATAATTGCGGAAGCTGCCCATGTAGCCGATGGGGGCGTCCAGCCAGACGTAGTAGTACTTGCCCGGGGCATCCGGGATCTCGAAGCCGAAGTAGGGCGCATCCCGGGAGATGTCCCAGTCGGACAGGCCGCCTTCCAGCCATTCGTTGAGCTTGTTGGCGGCCTCCGCCTGGACCTGGGGCGGGACGATCCAGCCGCGCAGGAAATCCGCGCAGCGGGGATCGGAGAGTTTGAAGAAGTAATGGTCCGACTGCTTCCTCACCGGCGCGGCGCCGGACACGGCGGAGTAAGGGTTGATGAGCTCCGTGGGTTGGTAGGCGGCGCCGCACACCTCGCAGGAATCCCCGTATTGGTCCTTGGCATGGCACTTGGGACACTCACCCTTGATGAAGCGGTCCGGCAGGAACATCGCTTTCACCGGATCGTAGAACTGCTCGATGGCCCGCACCTCGATGAGGCCCGCGTTGCGCAGCCGGGTGTAGATGGTATCTGCGTAATGGCGGGTTTCCGGCGTGTTGGTGGAGTAGTAGTTGTCGAACGCCACGTGGAAACCGTCGAAATCCCGCTTGTGCTCCTGCCAGACCCGGTCGATGAGCGCCTCCGGCGTGATGCCCTCCTTCTCGGCGCGCAGCATGATGGGCGTGCCGTGGGTGTCGTCGGCGCAGCAGTAAATGCAGGTGTGGCCGCGCATTTTCTGGAAGCGCACCCAGATGTCGGTCTGGATGTATTCCACCAGGTGGCCCAGGTGGATGGCGCCGTTGGCGTAGGGCAGGGCGGAGGTGACGAGGATCTGGCGGGACATGGCGGGCCTTGTTGTTGTGTCGCGTGAAACGGACGGGGAATTTTATCCGCCCGGGCCCATTCGCGGTGAAATCGGCGCATCCCATCACCTTGGGTGACCATGGGGACGGCCTTAGAATCCCCGGACAGATCGAATCGGGAGGACATCGGACTTGCCCACCCGGTGGCTGCTGAATGCAAATCGAGCGAGACCCATGAACCAAGACCTGCGGAAGACCCTCTGGGCGGCTGCCGACAAGCTGCGCTCCAACATGGACGCGGCGGAATACAAGCACGTCGTCCTGGGCCTCATCTTTCTGAAATACATCTCCGACGCCTTCGACGAGCGCCGCGAAGACCTCGAGGCCGCCTTCACCGATCCCGGCCATGATCTCTACCTCGGCGAGGACGCGGAAATGCGTGCCCAGATTGCCAACCTGCTGGAAGACCGGGACTTCTACACCATGGCCAACGTCTTCTGGGTGCCGGAGTCGGCCCGCTGGGAGACCCTCCGCAACCAGGCCAAGCAGCCGGACATCGGCAAGCGCATCGACGATGCGCTGATTGCCATCGAGCAGGACAACGCCCGTCTGAAAGGCATCCTGGACAAGCGTTTCGCCCGCACCCAGCTGGAACCGGGCCGGCTGGGCGAGCTCATCGACCTGATTTCCTCGATAGGTTTTGGTGCCAAGGACAAGGCCAAGGACACGCTGGGCGAGGTCTACGAATACTTCCTCGGCCAGTTCGCCAGCGCCGAGGGCAAGAAGGGCGGCCAGTTCTACACCCCCGCCAGCGTGGTCAAGGTGCTGGTGGAAGTGCTCTCCCCCCACAAGGGCAAGGTCTACGACCCCTGCTGCGGCTCCGGCGGCATGTTCGTCCAGTCGGAAAAGTTCGTGGAGAGCCACGGCGGCAGGTTCGGCGACCTCTCCCTCTACGGCCAGGAAGCCAACCCCACCACCTGGCGGCTGGTGGCCATGAACCTGGCCATCCGGGGCATGGACTTCAACCTGGGCAAGGAACCCGCCGACACCTTCCACCGCAACCAGCACCCGGACCTGAAGGCTGATTACATCCTGGCCAACCCGCCCTTCAACGTCTCCGACTGGGGCGGCGACAAGCTGGCTTCCGACCCCCGCTGGGTGTTTGGCACGCCACCCGCCGGCAACGCCAACTATGCCTGGCTGCAACACATCCTCTGGCACCTCAAGCCCTCCGGCCAGGCCGACGTGGTGGAAGTCATGGTGGCCCTGCCGCCGCAACTCTTCTTCAACACCCAGATCCCCGCCTGCCTGTGGTTCCTGACCAAGGACAAGACCCAGCATGGCCGCGACCGGCGCGGCGAAGTGCTGTTCATCGACGCCCGAAAACTTGGAACGATGCAGACCCGCGTGCTGCGGGTCCTCGGGGACGAGGACATCGAGAAGATTGCCAACGCCGTGCATGCTTGGCGGCAGGATGGCGAGACCACCGAGACCTATGCCGATGTGCCAGGCTTCTGCTGCGCCGTGAAGCTGGCGGAAATCGCCGAGCATGGCTATGTGCTGACGCCGGGCCGCTACGTGGGCGCCGAGGCGGCCGAGGACGACGACGAAGCCTTCGCCGACAAGATGGAACGGCTCACCGCCATCCTTGCCGAGCAGATGGAGAAGGGGCAGGAATTGGATAAGGGGATTCGGGAGCGGCTGGGGAGGTTGGGGTATGGCGTTTGAGGTGCGTTCCCTTCGGGAACTGTGCAGTCTTATCGCAGACTGCCCCCACAGCACACCCGTGTGGACAGATTCGGGCTACATCGTTATCCGCAACCAGAACATCAAAAACGGACGCCTCGACCTCACTACCCCGTCGTTTACTGATGCGAGGCATTTTGCTCACAGAACTCGGAGAGCCAAGCCTACCGCCGGTGACATTATCTTTACCCGTGAAGCGCCAATGGGTGAGGTCTGCATGATTCCGAAAGGCTTGGAATGCTGCGTTGGGCAGCGGCAGGTCTTGTTGCGACCCAACCCGTCAGTCGTAGATGGCACCTATTTGCTGTATGCGCTCCAGTCGCCACAGGTACAGCACGAGATTGGCTGGAACGAAGGAACAGGCTCCACAGTGAGCAATGTCCGCATCCCTGTGCTTGAGGCGCTCCGTATTCCAACTCCTCCCATTGCCGAACAGCGTGAGGTTGCGGGTGTGCTCGGCGCCCTCGACGACAAAATCGCCCTCATGCGCGAAACCAACGCCACCCTCGAAGCCATCGCCCAGGCCCTGTTCAAGTCGTGGTTCGTGGATTTCGACCCCGTGCGGGCCAAGCGTGACGGCCGCGACCCCATCGGCGTGCCCCCCGAAGCCGCCGACCTGTTCCCAAGCGCCTTCGAGGATTCGGCGCTGGGGGAGATTCCGAAGGGGTGGCGGGTCAAGCCATTCGCCGACATGGTCGAGATTCTTGGTGGGGGAACTCCGAAGACAAGCGAGCCAAGCTATTGGGGCGGCAGCATCCCTTGGTTTTCGGTCGTGGATGCCCCGCCACTTGGACAGGTATTCACAGTAGCCACCGAGAAGTCAGTAACCGAATTGGGAATACAGAACTCCTCGGCGCGGGTGCTGCCGGCGTGGACCACGGTGATTTCCGCCAGAGGCACGGTCGGAAAGCTCGCCTTGACAGGCATCGAGATGGCCATGAACCAGTCCTGCTATGGTCTGCGTGCCAAGGAAAAGGGAGGAGAAGCGTTGATTTACCTTGCTGCGCAGAGGCTTGTCGATACCCTTAAGCGGTTAGCACATGGCGGCGTGTTTGACACCATCACCCGCGCTACTCTGGCCTCGGTCAACGTCTGCGAACCCCCGTCACAACTGGTTTCAGCTTTCGATGCCCTGGCCCATCCGATTTTCGAGCGCATCTTGGCTAACAATTTGCAGGCTCTCGCCCTGACTTCGCTCCGTGACACCCTCCTCCCCCGCCTGATGTCCGGCAAGCTGCGTATCCCCGAAATACAAGAAACCGTCGAGTAGGCCGCTGCATGAAGCCCCTCAAGCCCTGGCTATCCTTTGCCGACCAATTGCAGCGGTTGAAGGACCGTGGCCTGGGCGTGGAGGACGATGCGGCCGCCCTGGATTACCTGGAGCGCATTGGCTACTACCGCCTGAGTGGCTACTGGTATCCGCTGCGCGAAATCGACAAAGCGGCGTCTGCCGCGCAGGGCAAGCCGGTGCGTGCCGATACCTTCGTTGCCGGTAGCCGGTTCGAGGACGTGGTGAAGCTCTATGTCTTCGACAAGAAGCTTCGTCTGCTGGCGCTGGACGCGCTGGAGCGCATCGAGATGGCCGTCCGGGTGGATGTGGCGCATCTTCTGGGCAAGCACGACCCACGTGCCCATGAAAATCCGGCCTGCCTGCACGGTAACTTTGCGAAAAGGCTGATTGCCCATGGACCGAACAAAGGCAAGACCGAACACCAAGTCTGGCTGAAGAAGTATCAGCATCATTTGCGCCGTGCCCACAAGGCGCCATTTGTTGTGCATCACCAACAGGAATACGGGGCATTGCCCGTCTGGGTGGCGATTGAGTTGTGGGACTTTGGCCTGCTTTCCAAGCTGTTTGCCGGAATGCGTTATGCCGACCAACAGACTATCGCGGCGATATATGGTGCGCCGGACGGCCAGACCTTCGGTAAGTGGCTCCGCAGTCTGAACTTGATACGAAACGTGGCGGCGCATCACAGTCGGCTGTGGAACATCAATGTGCTAGAACAAGCGCCCCTGATAGCAGGTTGGGATAGCCGCCTCAGCAACGCAAAGCCGCTGTTCTACTTCTGCTTGATGCAACAGCTCATGAGGGTGATTTGCCCGAACTCAAGCTGGGGCTCGCGTTTCATCAAGCTGTTGGACGAAGAATTCCCGAACACGGCAAATAAGCGGCTCACCCTGGCGGATTTCGGTGCTTACCAGGGGTGGGAAAGTGGACCATTGTGGCCGCAGAAATGAAAACCGGCGCGTACACAGAGTGCAGAGGCGCCGGCCATATTGATGTGTAATGTAGGCTAGGCCCTTTGGGCAGTCCAATAGATCGTCTCTATGGACGGTGGCCTTACCTGTGTTCATTGCGCGTTTACAACGGGAGGATAGCAGAGTGAGCCTCATCGCCGAAAACATGGCCGAACAAGCCGCCCTCGACTGGTTCGAGGAGTTGGGCTACGAGCGTGTTTTCGGCCCGGACATCGCCCCGGATGGCCCCGAGCAGGAGCGGGAGAGCTACAAGCAGGTGGTGCTGGCCGACCGGCTCATGACGGCCCTGGTTCGGCTCAATCCGCACATCCCCGCCGCAGTGCTGGAAGACGCCGCCCGCCAGGTGATCCATGGCAACGTCGCCGGCCTGATGCAGGCCAACCGACAATTCCACCGCTGGCTCACCGATGGCGTGCCGGTGGAAATCAACCAGGATGGGGAGACCCTGGGTGATTTCGTGCGTCTCATCGACTTTGCCCGCCCCGACAACAACGAGTGGCTGGTGGTCAACCAGTATTCGATCGAGGGGCCGAAGCACACCCGCCGCCCGGACATCGTGGTGTTCGTGAATGGCCTGCCCCTGGGGGTCATCGAGCTGAAGAACCCGGCCATTGATACCGCCGATATCTGGGCCGCCTTCAACCAGCTCCAGACCTACAAGGAGGACATCGCCGACCTGTTCGTGTTCAACGAGGTGTTGGCGATTTCCGACTACACCCTGGCCCGGGTCGGGTCGCTTTCCGCCGACCGGGAGCGCTTTTCCGCCTGGCGCACCATCGACGGCGTGAACCTGGACCCGCTGGGCGGGCTGCAACAGCTGGAGACCCTCATCCGCGGGCTCTTCCGCAAGGACTTCTTCCTCGACTACCTGCGCCACTTCGTCCTGTTCGAGGACGATGGCAACGTCAAGAAAATCGCCGGTTATCACCAGTTCCACGCCGTGCGGGCCGTGGTGCAGAGCGTCATCCAGGCAAGCCGACCGGGCGCACCCAAGGAAAAAGCGCGAAAAGGCGGGGTGGTCTGGCACACCCAGGGCTCGGGCAAGAGCATCGAGATGACCTGCCTGGCCGGGCGCCTGATGACCGCACCAGAGATGAACAACCCGACCATCGTGGTGGTGACCGACCGCAACGACCTGGACAATCAGTTGTTCGAGACCTTTGCCGGGGCCGCCGAACTGCTGCGGGAGGCCCCGGCCCGCGCCGAGACCCGGCCCGACCTGCGGGCCAAGCTCGCCAACCGGCCCTCGGGCGGCATCGTCTTCACCACCATCCAGAAGTTCGCCCCCTTCGAGGACGAGGACGGCCACCCGCTGCTCTCCGAACGGTCGAACATCGTCGTCATCTGCGATGAGGCCCACCGTTCCCAATACGGCTTCGGCGCCCGCCTGCCCGGCCTGGAGGACGCAGCCGGCATGATGAGCGCCCTGCTCAAGGCCGGCATGCGCTACGGCTATGCCCACTACCTGCGCGAGGCCCTGCCCAACGCCACTTTCGTGGCCTTCACCGGCACGCCGATTTCCAGCGAGGACAAGGACACCCGCGCCGTGTTCGGCGAATACGTCCACATCTACGACATCGAGCAGGCGGTGAAGGATGGGGCCACCGTGCCCATCTACTATGAGAGCCGGCTGGCCAAGCTGGAACTGAAGCCAGAGGTGTCGGGTTACGCCAGGACAAACCGACCTGCCGAAGACCCCGTAGGTTGGGTTAGCCCGGAGGGCGTAACCCAACAACAAGGTTTCGATCTGGACGATCTCGTCGATGAGCTGACCGAGGACGAGGAGGAATCCGCCAAGGCCCTGACCCTGCGCCGCTGGGCGGCCCTGGAGAAGGTGGTGGGCGCACCGCCGCGTATCGAGCGGGTGGCCAAGGACCTGGTGGAGCACTTCGAGAACCGCCTTGCGGCCATGGACGGCAAGGCCATGGTGGTGGCCATGAGCCGGGAGATTTGCGTCCACCTCTACGACGCCATCGTCGCCCTGCGTCCCGGGTGGCACGACGAAGACCCGGAAAAGGGCGCCATCAAGGTGGTGATGACCGGCTCCGCCTCGGACAAGGCGCTGCTCAAGCCGCATATCTACAGTGGCGACACCAGGAAGCGCCTGGAGAAGCGCTTCAAGGATCCGGCCGACCCGCTCAAGATGGTCATCGTGCGGGACATGTGGCTCACCGGGTTCGACGCCCCCTGCGCCCACACCATGTATGTGGACAAACCCATGCGCGGCCACAACCTCATGCAGGCCATCGCCCGCGTGAACCGGGTGTTCAAGGACAAGCCGGGCGGTCTGGTGGTGGACTACATCGGCATCGCCACCGAGCTGAAGCACGCCCTGGTGGAATACACCAACTCCAGGGGCAAGGGCCGCCCCACCATCCGGGCGGAAGAGGCGCTGGAAATCCTGGAGGAGAAGGTCGGCATCCTGCGGGCCATGCTGCACGGTTTCGACTATGGCTCGTTCAGAACCCGCGCTCTGGTGCTGCTGGCTGGCGCCTGCGACCACATCCTCGGCCAGGACGACGGCAAGAAGCGTTTCGCCGACCAGGTGCTCGCCGCAAGTAAAGCCTTCGCCCTGTGCTGCACCCTGGACGCAGCCCTGGAATATCGGGACGAGCTGGCCTTCTTCCAGGCCATCAAATCGGCCCTGACCAAGCACGGCAGCCAGGACAGGAAACTCTCCGACGAGGCCAGGGAACACGCCCTGCGGCAAATCATCGCAGGTGCCATGGTGTCGGATGAGGTCATCGACATCTTCGCCGCGGCGGGCTTGAACAAGCCCAACATCGGCATCCTCACCGACGAGTTCCTGGACGACGTGCGTCACATGGAACACCGCAACCTGGCGGTGGAGCTGCTGGAACGTCTGCTCAAGGACGACATCAAGAGCCGCTTCGCCACCAACGTGGTGCAGAGCGCCAGGTTCTCCGAGCTGCTGCAAGCCTCCCTGACCCGCTACCGCAACCGGGCCATCGAGACCGCCCAGGTCATCGAGGAACTCATTGACATGGCCAAGTCCTTCAACGAGGCGGCCAGGCGTGGGGAAAGCCTGGGGCTCACGCAGGAGGAGTTGGCCTTCTATGATGCCCTGGAGACCAACGAGGCCTCGGTGCGGCTGTTGGGCGACGCCACCCTCAAGGAAATCGCCCGCCAGCTCACCGACTATCTGCGCAGGAACCTGTCCGTGGACTGGTCGGTGCGCGAAACTGTGCGCGCCAGGATGCGCGCCCAGATCAAGCTCATCCTGAAGCGCCACAAATACCCGCCCGACCTGGAGGCCCGCGCCATCGAGTTGGTTCTCGAACAGGCGGAGGCATTGTCGGAAGCATGGATTGCCCCGTGAGGGAGTGGGACTCGTTGGCCAGGCTTGTTGATTTCGGGAGAAATCACATTGCCCAACGGGGGCGCCTTGGATAGAATGCGCCCCGACCTTAGGCGCGTAGCTCAGCTGGTTAGAGCATCACCTTGACATGGTGGGGGTCGTTGGTTCGAGTCCAATCGCGCCTACCAACACAGGAATGAAACGAGATGATTTTTCGAACTTGCCCGACCGATCGGATTCCCGTGACGGGTTGAGCCTTGATCTTGTTTCATTGAGAGAAAAAGTGCGGCCAATCCGCACTTTTTTTTTGCCCTTGAAGCGGTTTCCCGGAGTACAGCATGCCCCAGATCAAATTGCCCGATGGTTCGGTCCGCGGATTCGATCATCCGGTGACTGTCGCCGAAGTCGCTGCCAGCATCGGTGCCGGCCTGGCCCGGGCCGCCCTGGCCGGCAAGGTGAACGGCACCCTGGTGGATACCTCGCACCGCATCGAGAACGACGTGGATCTGGCCATCGTCACCGACAAGGATGCGGACGGCCTCGACCTGATCCGCCATTCCACCGCCCACCTGTTGGCCTATGCGGTGAAGGAGCTGTTCCCCGAGGCCCAGGTGACCATCGGGCCGGTGATCGAGGACGGCTTCTACTACGATTTCTCCTACAAGCGGCCCTTCACCCCCGAAGACCTGGCGGCCATCGAAAAGCGCATGGCCGAACTGGCGAAGAAGGACATCCCTGTCGCCCGGGAGGAGTGGGACCGGGACGAGGCGGTGAAATTCTTCGCATCCATCGGCGAGAAGTACAAGGCGGAGATCATCGCCTCCATTCCCGTCGGCCAGACCATCTCCCTGTATCGGGAAGGCGACTTCATCGATCTGTGCCGCGGGCCCCATGTGCCTTCCACCGGCAAGCTCAAGGCCTTCAAGCTCATGAAGGTGGCCGGCGCCTATTGGCGCGGCGACTCCAGGAACGAGATGCTGCAGCGCATCTACGGCACCGCCTGGGCCAACAAAGAGGATCTGGCGGCCTATCTGCATCGTCTGGAGGAGGCGGAGAAGCGGGATCATCGCCGCCTGGGCAAGCAGCTGGACCTGTTCCACCTCCAGGACGAGGCGCCGGGCATGGTGTTCTGGCACCCCCACGGCTGGGTGCTGTGGCAGGAGATCGAGCAGTACATGCGGCGCAAATTCCGCGAGTACGGCTATGAGGAGGTGAAGACCCCCACGGTCATGGACAAGACCCTGTGGGAGAAGTCCGGCCACTGGGACAACTATCGGGACAACATGTTCACCACCGCCTCGGAGAACCGGGACTACGCAGTGAAGCCCATGAACTGTCCGGGCCACGTGCAGATCTTCAACCACGGCCTGCGTTCCTACCGGGATCTGCCCCTGCGTCTGGCGGAGTTTGGCTCCTGCCACCGCAACGAGCCCTCCGGTGCCCTGCACGGCTTGATGCGGGTGCGGGGATTCACCCAGGACGATGCCCACATCTTTTGTACCGAGGACCAGATCCAGCCCGAGGTGTCGGACTTCATCAAAATGCTTCAGGCGGTCTATGCCGACTTTGGCTTTTCGGACGTTCTGGTGAAGCTCTCCACCCGCCCGGAAAAGCGGGTGGGCAGCGACGAGTCCTGGGACAAGGCGGAAGCAGCCCTGGCCGCGGCCCTGGAGCAGAATGGCCTGAAATTCGACCTGCAACCCGGGGAGGGGGCTTTCTATGGGCCCAAGATCGAGTTCACGCTGAAGGACTCCCTGGGCCGCTTGTGGCAGGTGGGCACCATCCAACTGGACTTCAACCTGCCTGTGCGCCTGGGGGCCGAGTTCGTGGACGAGGACAACACGCGCAAACCGCCGGTGATGCTGCACCGGGCCATCCTGGGTTCCATGGAACGCTTCATAGGCATCCTCATCGAGCACTACGCTGGCAACTTCCCCACCTGGCTGGCGCCGGTGCAGGCGGTGGTCATGAATATCACCGATGCTCAGGCGGACTATGCGAAAGAAGTGACGCAAGCCCTTAAAAAACAAGGCTTCCGGGTGGCTTCCGACTTGAGGAACGAGAAAATCACCTATAAAATCCGCGAGCACTCCATGCAACGCGTGCCGTTCCAGGTGGTCGTCGGCGAAAAGGAGCGCCAGGAAAACAAGCTGGCGATCCGCAAGCGCGGCGGCGAGGATCTGGGCCAGATGGACTTGCAAGCCTTCGTGGCCAGGTTGCGGGAGAGCGAGTGAACAACCCGAGGAGCCGATGCAGCTGATCGGCTCCTCGCTTTTTCAAGGGGCTTGAGATAGCACAGGACAAGGAAGCGAGGATCAATGGCGAAATCGATGTTTCGCCGATCCGACTGATAGGTGTGGATAGCGAGCAGCTGGGTATCGTCAGCCTGCGGGAAGCCCTGGCCAAGGCCGAGGAAGCGGATCTCGATCTGGTGGAGATCGCCCCCCAGGCCCAGCCTCCGGTATGCCGGATCATGGACTACGGCAAGTTCAAGTACCAGGAGAGCAAGAAACAGCACGAGGCCAAGCTCAAGCAGAAGCAAATCCAGGTCAAGGAAGTGAAGTTCCGACCCGGTACCGACGAGAACGACTACCAGGTCAAGCTGCGCAGCCTGGTCAGGTTCCTCGGCGAAGGCGACAAGGCCAAGGTGACCTTGCGCTTCCGGGGCCGGGAGATGGCCCATCAGGAATTCGGTCTTGAGTTGCTCAAGCGGGTGGAAAACGATCTCGTCGAATACGGCGTGGTGGAACAGTTTCCCAAGCTCGAAGGGCGCCAGATGATCATGGTGCTGGCCCCGAAGAAGAAAAAGTAAGCGTTTTTCGAGGGTGGCGCGGCTCTCGTTAATGTCCGCGCCGACAAGTGCCGTGTGGCTGGTCAAGCGTTCCCGGTGGGAACCGCCAGGCGGCATCGAAAAAATGGAGCCAACATGCCCAAGATGAAGACCAAGAGCGGGGCCGCCAAGCGTTTCCGCGTGCGAGGCAGCGGCAGCATCAAGCGGTCCTCCGCCTACATGCGCCATATCCTCACCAAGAAGACCACCAAGCGCAAGCGCCAGCTGCGCGGGATGTCCGAGGTGAATCCTTCCGACGTCGGTCACGTGCGTGACATGATGCCCTACGCCTAAGAAAGGAGATCCGTCATGCCTCGCGTCAAACGTGGTGTCACCGCTCACGCCAGCCACAAGAAGGTCCTGGATGCCGCCAAGGGTTTCCGCGGCCGCCGCAAGAACGTTTTCCGGATTGCCAACGAAGCGGTCATGAAGGCCGGGCAATATGCCTATCGTGACCGTCGTCAGCGCAAGCGTCAGTTCCGCCAGCTCTGGATCGCCCGGATCAACGCCGCCGTGCGTGGCTTAGGGCTGGACATGACCTACAGCGTGTTCATGAATGGCCTGAAGAAGGCCAACATCGACATCGACCGCAAGGTACTGTCCGACATGGCCATCTTCGACCAGCCCGCGTTCGCCAAGATCGCCGAGCAGGCCAAGGCCAGCCTGGGGGCGTAAGCCGTCCCGCAGCGTACCGGGGGAGGCCTGAGAAGGCCTCCCTTTTTCTTTTTCAGATCAATGGGTTCGAGCATGAATCTCGATGAAATTCTCAAGGAAGCCGAGCGGGAATTCGCTGCTGCCTGGAGCTTGCCCGTCCTGGATCAGGTGAAGGCCCGTTATCTCGGCAAGAGCGGCGCCATCACGGAACAAATGAAGGGCCTGGGAGGCTTGCCTCCCGAGGCGCGCAAGGCTGCCGGCGCCCGCATCAACCAGGTCAAGGACCAAGTGGAGACGCTACTGAAGGCCCGCCGGGATGCGCTCCAGGCCGCCGAGCTGGAGAGGCAGCTGGCCGCCGAATCCCTGGATGTGACCCTGCCCGGCCGGGGCGAAGGCATGGGCAGCTTGCATCCGGTGACCCGCACCCTGGCCCGCATCGAGCAATTGTTTGCCTCCATCGGATTCAGCGTGGCGGATGGCCCCGAGATCGAGACCGACTTCTACAACTTCACGGCCCTGAACATCCCGGAGAACCACCCGGCCCGGGCCATGCACGACACCTTCTACCTGGAGGGCGGCAACCTGCTGCGTACCCACACCTCGCCGGTGCAGGTGCACTATATGCAGAACCGCCAGCCCCCCATCCGCATCATTGCCCCTGGCCGGGTCTACCGCTGCGATTCCGACGTGACCCATACCCCCATGTTCCACCAGGTGGAAGGGCTGTGGGTGGACGAGTCGGTGTCCTTCGCCGATCTGAAGGGCGTGCTGGCCGACTTCATGGCTCGCTTCTTCGAGCGGGACAAGCTGCCCGTGCGCTTCCGCCCCTCCTTCTTCCCCTTTACTGAACCCTCTGCGGAGATGGACATTGGCTGCGTCATCTGCGAGGGCGCCGGTTGCCGGGTCTGCTCCCATACCGGCTGGCTGGAGGTGCTGGGCTGCGGCATGGTGCATCCCAACGTGTTTGGCCATGTGGGCATCGACAGCGAGCGCTACCAGGGTTTCGCCTTCGGCCTGGGTGTGGAGCGGCTGGCCATGCTGCGCTATGGCGTGGATGACCTGCGGCTCTTCTTCGAGAATGACGCCCGCTTTCTGAAGCAGTTCGCCTGAGGACTATCCACCATGCAATTCTCCGAAGCTTGGCTCAAGAGCCTCGTCGATCCCAAGCTGCCCACTGACGAGCTGGGCCATCTGCTGACCATGGCCGGCCTGGAAGTGGAGGCATTGGAGCCTGCCGCGCCCGCCTTCACCCGGGTGGTGGTGGCGGAAATCCTGAGCGCTGAGAAGCATCCCAACGCCGATCGCCTCCAGGTTTGCCAGGTTGACGTGGGCGAAGCGTCGCCCCTGACCATCGTCTGCGGCGCCCCCAACGCCCGCGCTGGCCTGAAGACCGCCTGTGCCCTGGTGGGGGCCCAACTGCCCGGCGATTTACAGATCAAGCAGGCCAAGGTCCGCGGCGTGGAGTCTTTCGGGATGCTGTGTTCCGCCAAGGAATTGGGCCTGTCCACGGATGCCGCCGGCATCATGGAACTGCCCGCCGGCGCTCCGGCAGGGACCGCCCTGCGCGACTGGCTGGACCTGGACGATCACCTCATCACCCTGAAGCTCACTCCCAACCGGGGCGACTGCCTGTCGGTGCTGGGCATCGCCCGGGAAGTGGCGGCCCTCACCGGCCATGCCCTGGAGGGTGTGGACTGTTCCGCCGTCGTCCCCCAGGTGACCGATGTCTATCCCGTGGTCATCGAGCACGAGGTGGGCTGCCCCCGTTATGTCGGCCGGGTGATCCGGGGTATCGATCCCAGGGCCGCGACGCCCACCTGGATGGTGCGGCGTCTGGAGCGTTCGGGTCTGCGGCCCATCCACCCGGTGGTGGATGTGACCAACTACGTGCTCCTGGAACTGGGCCAGCCCATGCATGGCTTTGATCTGGCCAGGTTGCGAGGCCCCATTCGGGTCCGCCTGGCACGGATGGGCGAGAAATTGGATCTGCTCAATGGAGAGCGTATCGAGCCGGCTGGTGATGCCCTGATCATTGCCGACGACAGCGGCCCCCTGGCCTTGGCAGGCATCATGGGGGGGGGCAACACCGGCGTCACGGAAGCCACCGTCGATGTCTTCCTGGAAGCCGCCCATTTCACCCCGGACGCCATCGCCGGGCGGGCCCGCCGCCACGGCCTGTCCACCGATTCCTCCCATCGCTTCGAGCGGGGCGTGGACCCCGAACTGCCCCGCTTCGCCATGGAGCGGGCCACTCGACTGATCCTGGACATCTGTGGCGGTCAGTGCGGCCCCCTGATCGAATCCGGCCCTGGCGCCGCCGCGAAGGCCCTCGTGGAATTTCGTCCTGCCCGGGCCCGCAGGATTCTGGGCTTCGATCTGGACGACGACACCATGGTCGGCATCCTGGTACGCCTGGGCATGAGCGTGGAGTCCAACGGCGACGGCGTCCGGGTCCAGGCCCCCAGCCACCGCTTCGACATCAGCCGGGAAGTGGACCTCATCGAAGAGGTTGCCCGGGTCCACGGTTATGACGCCATCCCCGCCGTCGCCTTGCGCGGGGAGCATGCCATGCTGCCGGCGGGGGAGGGCGCGCGCTCCGTCATCGAGCTGAAAAAATTATTGGTGGCAAGGGGTTATCAGGAAAACATTACCTACAGCTTCACTTCAGAGGAACTGGACCGGGACTTCCGCGCCCAGGGGGAAGTCCTGCCTCTGTTGAATCCCATCGCCAGCCAGATGGGGGTCATGCGCGGCAGTCTCCTGGGCGGCCTCGTGCAATCCCTGCGACACAACCTGAACCATGGCCAGGAGCGCCTGCGCATCTTCGAGGTCGGCCGCGCTTTCATCAGCGCCGCCGCCCAGGACCAGCCCCAGCGCATCGCCGCCTTGGCCTTCGGCGCCTGCCGTCCCGAGCAATGGGGCGAGAAGGCCCGGCCGGTGGATTTCTTCGATCTGCGGGCCGACCTGGATGCGTCGCTGCATCCCCGAGCCCCCGAATACCGGCCCGGGGCCCATCCTGCCCTGCATCCGGGCCAGTGCGCCCAGGTCTGGCTGAACGGCGTCGCCATTGGCTGGATTGGCAGCCTGCACCCCCGGCTTGCCCAGAAGTACGGCTTCGTCAAAGCGCCGGTGCTGTTCGAGATCGATCTCTTGCCTCTGGTGGAGCAGGCGCCGCCCCGCTACCAGGGCCTGGCACGCTTCCCGGCAGTGCGTCGTGACCTGGCCGTGGTGGTGGATGCCACCTTGCCTTTGGGGGATGTTCTGGCGGCCGTCGCCGCCGAGAAGCCTGCCCTGGTTACGGACTTCGCCTGCTTCGATGTCTACCAGGGCCAGGGGGTTGAACAAGGCAAAAAAAGCCTTGCTTTCAAGATGTTGTTACAACATACTGAGAAAACGCTTACAGATTCCGAGATCGAGGCCGCCGTGGCGGGCGTCTTGGAACTGCTGATCCAACGCTTCAACGCAACGCTACGTGGTTAAGGGAGCAAGACCCGCATGACCCTGACGAAAGCAGAGCTGGCCAACCTGTTGTTCGAAAAGGTGGGCCTCAATAAAAGAGAAGCCAAGGACATGGTGGAGACCTTTTTCGAGGAAGTCCGCACCGCCCTGGAGAACGGGGACAGCGTCAAGCTGTCCGGTTTCGGCAACTTCCAATTGCGCGAGAAGCCCCAGCGTCCCGGGCGTAATCCCAAGACTGGCGAGGAAATGCCCATTACCGCCCGGCGCGTGGTGACCTTCCACGCCAGCCAGAAACTGAAGGCCATGGTGGAAGAGGCCCATGTCGGAAGTACTGCCAAGCTCTGAATTGCCGCCCATCCCGCCAAAGCGGTACTTCACCATCGGTGAGGTGAGCGAGCTGTGTGGGGTCAAGCCCCACGTGCTGCGCTACTGGGAGCAGGAGTTCAGCCAGCTCAAGCCGGTGAAGCGGCGGGGCAACCGGCGCTACTACCAGCACCATGAGGTGATGCTGATCCGGCGGATCCGCGAGTTGCTCTACGAGCAAGGCTTCACCATCAGCGGCGCCCGCAACCGGCTCTTGTCCGAGGACGACGCGGCCCATCCCACCGAGGCGGAGGCCGAGATAACGGAAAACGTCGATCTGGCCTCGATCAAGCAGGAACTGGCCGGAATCCTCGCCATCCTGAAGGATTGAGCCGGTTTCGGCCGGCAAAGGCTTTTGCCGGCAACCTTTGACCATCTCGCACCCAATTGGCGGCAATTGCACACCATTTGCGCCGATCCCGCATTTTTTCTCGCCGGTGTTTACCGATCCTCCCCAACCCCTTATAATGCGCGGCGTTCGGGGCGTAGCGCAGCCTGGTAGCGCACCTGCATGGGGTGCAGGGGGTCGGAAGTTCGAATCTTCTCGCCCCGACCAATCAAAGACTTGCCAGTAGTCACAAAAAGCCAGCTTGCATAGCTGGCTTTTTCCTTTTGGCGATCAACATGATGAAAAGCATCAGCGGTCTGCCCACTGCTGAGGAAAGCCCCTCTTCAAGAGGTTTCGCAAGCCGTTCTGTTCAGGCTGCCACGTCCCCCGTGCGGGTTTGCTCGGCTCTCGGCACCAGATCGCGGTAAGCATGCCAACTGGCGTGGCCGATCAGTGGCAGGGCAATGACCAGTCCCAGGTAAAAAGTCGCCATCCCCAACCCGACGATGATTACGATGAGGCCGGCCCAGAGCAGCATGGCCAGCGGGTTGCGCAGCACGGATTTGATGCTGAAGCGAATCGCCGTGAAACCATCCACTTGTCGGTCGATGAGCATGGGCACGGTGATGACGCTGATGGCAAAAGCACAACACGCCACGACAAACCCAACCGCTACGCTGGCCAGGGTGAAGGGCAGGCCGGCCTCGGACAGGAGCACTTTGCTGACGAAGCTGTCGAGCGGCGGTGTGCTGCCCCTGTAGAGCAGGGCAAACAAACCGACCGTGGCGGCAAGCCAGATGTTCATGAGCATGGTAAGGCCGGTTCCGACCATGGCGATCTGGCTCTGAGCCAGTTTCCACGCCTTGTAGGCGCTGCAGCCCGACAGGGGTTCACCGCGTTCCAGATGCGCGCTCATCAGGTAGAGGCCAATACCCAGGGGCGGCGCAACGATGAAAAACCCGGCAACCAGAAAGGGGAGCAGGAACAGGGTATCGGTATGCCACACCAGTTCGGTGATGAGGCCGCCGATCAAAACAATGGCCGCACCGTAACGCAGGCTGTACAAGCGTGCCTGGCGGATATCGGCCCAGCCTTTGACCAACCACGCAAAGGGCCGGCCAAGGGCGATACGGTTGACCTTGAGCTCATCCCATCGGGTACTTCCTGTGTAAGGGGTCGCTTGCATCTGTTTTCACCTTTCGTCGTCTGGCCCGCGAGCAAGCATGGCGTGGATCAACCGTCCATGGATCCAGTCGGCAAATGGTAGCAAGCGGCCTCCTTCAGGCGCGATAGCTTGGTAAAGCTGTACCTGTTTCGGCTTGGGGGAGTGGAGTAGCGTATGCCGCCGATGCCATTCCCAGGACACGCCATGCACAAACCCCGTCGCCTCTTAGCCGCAGGACTCGCCGCCTGGATATCGAACCTGGCCTGGTCTGAGGGGCAAGCCGCTGAAGCGCCCGTCTTCGACACCATACCCAACCCCGCGGGCGTGCTGCTGCCCATTCCCGAAGCGCCGTCGCTGGGACAAACCGGGCAGGAGGTACTGGATGCCGTCATGGCGCGGGTGCCACAACTGGATACCGCCGGGCTGGTGTCCCAGCTCAAGGCCCGGCCTGACACGCGGGTGATCGATGTGCGCACGCCGCAAGAGCTGGCCAATCTGGGCGGGCATATCGGCGCGCCGCGTTTTGCCAACCTCCAGCGCGGTTGGCTGGAGTTCCAGATTGAAACGCTGGTGCCGGACAAATCCACGCCCATCGTCGTCTACTGCGGGGTCAGCCAGCGCAGCCCGCTGGCAGCCGAAACCCTGATCAAGTTGGGTTACACCGACGTCAAGAACTACCGCGACGGCTTCTTCAACTGGCGGCGCGCCGGCCTGCCGGTGGTGGCCACCGATGCCGCGCCATATTCCTTCCTGTATGCCCTGCCACAGGAAGTGGTGCCAGGCGTCTGGTCGGCCATCGGCGCCACCGCCCCGGGCACCTATGAGAACTCGGGTCACAACAACAACCTGTCCTTCATCATCACGCCCGAAGGCGTGGTGGTGGTGAACGCTGGCGACAACTATCTCCTGGCGCAAAGCCTGCACGACGAGATCAAGAAACACACCGACAAGCCCGTGAAATACGTGGTGCTGGAAAACGGCCAGGGCCACGCCATGCTCGGTTCCGGCTACTGGCAGGCGCAGGGTGCCAAGATCGTGGCGCAACGCGATGCGGCCGCCTACATCGCCAAACAGGGCGATGACATCCTCTCTGCCATGCAGGCCCGGGCCCGAGACAAGGCGTACCGCACCGAACTGGCCACGCCCGACATCGTCTATGACGATTTCCTGGATTTATCCATGGGCGGCGTGCGGATCGAGGTGCGCCACCTGGGCAATGCCCACCACCACGGCGATACCATGGTCTGGTTGCCGCAAAAGAAAGTGGTACTGGCCGGCGACACCGCGTTTCACGTGCGCATGCTGCCCATCTTTGAAGACACCGACACGGCACGCTGGATGCGCGTATGGGATGCCTTCGAGCAACGCGCCAGGGAACAGGGCATCGAGGTGGTGATTCCCGGCCATGGTGGGCCCACCGATCTGGCCACAGTGCGCAAATGGACGCGCGATTACCTGGCGCAATTGCGCGAGAAAGTCGGCGCGCTGCTGGAAAAAGGTGGGTCGCTGGATGACGCGTACAAGATCGATCAATCCGCCTATCTGCACCTGCACACGGCGGATGAACTGGCCAGGCTCAATGTGGGCAGGGTGTTCAGGGCGATGGAGTTCGAGTAATCGACTGCGTGCGGATGCAGGAAGATGTATTGACAACGCTTTGCCCGGGTGAGCATCTCCGCCTCACACAGCATTAGAAATTCAGAAATCCCGCTTTGCGGGCGTCCGCCAAGCCCATCAATAGCAAGCCCCTGCTCCGCTCCCGTCCTCGGAGGTGGGAGGCGTTGGGGGGCCGCTGGGCGGCTTTCACGGTAATATTCCCGGGCTATCCCGTCCACAGGTTCTGTCATGCAGTCCGGCCCCCGCGAAATCGTCACCCCTTTCCGTCAGATCCCCCTTGAAGTGCCCGAGGGCATGAAGCCCAACGAGTTCTTCAACAGTACCGAGAATCTCAACGACCTGGTCCACAACAACGGACTGCTGCAGAACCCGGAGGGCCTGCTGCTCTACCGCAAGGCCCTGGGCCACAGCAACGAGTTCGACACCTCCATCATCTACAACACCTCCCGCAGCATTCTGGATCCCCTGGGCCGGCCGGTGCGGCGCACCCAGGTCCCCGAGCCGGTGAAGCATGTCTGGAACCGGATGAATCAGGTGATCGTCGAGTACATGCTGGAAAAGTACCCGGACCCGGACAGCCACCTGGTCCTGGCCGGCGAGGCGAGCCTGGACGCCACCTGGCCCCTGACCTCCCCGGGCGTGCCCAGCATCCGCATGCTGCACAACCACTTCATCGTCTTCGACAAGGCCCAGCTGCGCGACGCGCCCATCGCCGATCCGAACAACCCCAACCTCACAGACGGCGGCCAGCATTCCCTGTTCCAGGCTTACATGCGCGACGTCTACCGGTCCTTCATGGACGAGCTGGACCTGGAAATCCTGCGCCCCTGCCAGGCGGGCTCCTGCAAGATCGCCCTGACCGGCTACCCCCAGGGCCTGCCCAGCTGGGAGGTGACCGGCGGCGTTGATTCGCTCAAGGAAGTGCGTTTCTGGAAGGAATACGACACCCTGCTCAAGGGCTTCATCGACTTCTACCGTACCTTCTTTGGCCAAGTGTCCACCCGCAACGCCCCCATGCCCCGGGACATCCATTTCCCCGATCTGGTGGAGAACAAGCTGCTGTTCAACAACGATCTGCTCAAGACCGCGAAGATGGTGCGGGACCGGTGCATCAAGGATGCCAAGTACGCCAATGCCATCCGCTGGCAGCCCGCCTTCAAGCAGCTCATCTACCGGAACGATGCCGGCAAGCTCATCGTCACCATTAGCCAGAACTCCATTGGCAACGCCATCACCGAATTGCTGGGGGTGGTGGTGAAACGGGTGCCGGATGCCGAAGGCTACGCCAAGGCCGAGCCCGCCCTCATCGAGAAGCTGCTGGAGGTGCGCCGGCGCCTGGTGGAAGCCGATCTGGGCGAGGCCATCGCCACGTCCCATTGGAACGCCGACTGATATGGATGGGGATTCCATCGACCCGCCCCAGGCCGACCCGGACGATATGGAACGGCAAAGCCAAAGGCTCAACGCCCTGTGGCGGCAGGCGACCCGTCACGACCTGGGCGACGAGGACCGCAGCCGGGCCATTCTTCGGGAAGCGGCCCTGGCCCTTGGCATGGACCTGGCGGTGCTGGGGGAATTCAACGACAGCTACCAGGTGCGCTTCGCCCATGATCCGCTGGGACTGTTGCCCGAGGGTAGCGTGCTGCGGGCCCGGGACACCATCTGCAGCCATGCGCTGGCTTCGGGAGAGACTCTGTTGCGCCCCGACCTGGAGACCGACGCCGAGTTTTCCACCCATGTCCTGGTTCGCGACGCTGGCATGCGCGCATATGCGGGCGTGCCTGTCCATGCTGGGGACGAGGTCGGCGGTGTTCTCGCCTTCCTGCGCCGCACGCCCATGCGCCATGGATTTTCCCAGGCCGATGTGGCTTTCATGGAGCTGGTGGCGGCCTGGCTGGGCCACCAGCTCTATCAGGCCCGGCAAAGAATCCAACTGGAGCGGTACGCCCTGACCGACGGTCTTACCGGCCTCCTCAACCGGCGGGCCGCGGAGACGCGGCTGCACGAGGAACTGGCCCGAGCCCGCCGCCATAACGAGGGCTTTGCCGTGGCCCTGGCGGACATCGACCACTTCAAGCGGGTGAACGACCGCTATGGTCACGCCGTGGGCGATCAGGTGCTGAAAGTGGTAGCCCGCAGATTGGAGGCGGGCCTGCGGGAGGATGACTGGCTGGCTCGCTGGGGGGGGGAGGAGTTCTTGATCTTCCTGCGCGGCGCCGACCAGCAGGAGGCAGCTTACGTGATGCAGCGCCTCACCGGCCATGTGAAGGCCCAGCCCATCGTCACCGAGGCCGGAAGCATTGCCGTCACCCTGTCGGCGGGCATCGGCCTGCCGAAGCCGGAGGACGCCGACTACCTTGCGGCCCTCGAACTGGCGGATTCCTGTCTGTATCAGGCGAAGAGCAATGGCCGCGATCGGGTGGAAGTCCGGGAGGGCGGGGGTGTGCACTGGTCCGCCCAGATCATCAAGCGTGCCATGCGGGAGAACCGCCTGCGCATGGCCAGCCAGGCCATCGTGGACCTGGAGAGCGGAGAAGTAGTCGCCGACGAATCCCTCGCCCGGGTGGAATTGCCCGATGGCCGGCTGGTGGCGGCGGGGGAATTCGTGGAAGCGGCCGAGGGTCTGGGGCTGATGGCCGAAGTGGATCGCTACGTGACCCGCCAGGCCATGTCCCGCTGCGTCGGGAAGCTCAACGCGGTGGGGCCGGATTTTGCCCACTTCGTGAACCTGTCCCCCCAGTTCCTGGCCCGCCGGGATCTGGTGGAGGAAATGCTGGGCAACGCCCAGAACTATTGCCAGACCTGCGGCGTGACCCTCGGACCGGTCAAGCCCATCGTCTTCGAGATCACCGAGCGCCAGTTCCTGAGCAATCTGGATACTTTGGAAGCGGATCTGAAGCCGCTCCTGGATTTCGGCTTCAGGCTGGCACTGGATGATTTCGGCAGCGGTTATTCCTCATTCCTGTACCTCGCCCGGCTGCCCATCAGTTTTCTCAAGATCGAGGGCTGGATGGTGGCCAACATGAAGCAGGAACGTAAGGTGGCCGCCATCATCGAGAGCCTGGCGGGCTTTGCCCGGCGGGAGGGCATCATCACCGTGGCCGAGTGCATCGAGGATGAGGAGACGGCCCGCATCCTGCGGGACATGGGGGTACATCTGGGCCAGGGTTGGTATTTCGGCCGCCCCCAACTTGAGGAAAATCAGGACTAGCACCATCTCGGGGGTACTTTCCCCCGCATCGGGGTTAGAATCGCCTCCCCCATAAGTATATTTTTTGAAGGAACCGCCATGACCAAAGGGCTGCAATTACAAGACCCCTTCCTGAACGCTTTGCGCCAGGAACAGGTGCAGGTATCCGTTTACCTGGTGAACGGCATCAAGCTCCAGGGTCATATCGAAAGCTTTGATCAGTACGTGGTGCTGCTCAAGAACGCCGTTACCCAGATGGTCTACAAGCACGCCATCTCCACCGTGGTGCCCAGCCGCGCGGTGAACTTCCACCCCAACGAGAGCGGCGAGCAGGCCTGAACGCAGCCTTGAACCCCGGGCTTGCCGCCGACGGCGCCGCCG
>CAZYEY010000013.1:0-3138 GCA_964646585.1 uncultured Thiobacillus sp.
CTTCACCACCTGGGGCAGGAACATCTTGCCGGCGCCGAACAGGTCACCCACGTGGTTCATGCCGTCCATGAGAGGGCCTTCGATGGCCTTCACCGGGTGGCCCAGGGCCACCCGGGCAGCTTCCGTGTCCTCGGTGATGGAGGTCGTGATGCCCTTCACCAGGGCGTGGGCCAGGCGCTCCTCCACCGGCAGCTCGCGCCAGGCCAGATCCTCCACCGCCTCCTTGGCCTTGCCCTTCACCGTCTCCGCCAGTTCCACCAGGCGGTCGGCGGCGTCCGGGCGGCGGTTGAGCACCACGTCCTCCACCCGCTCCCGCAGCTCGGCGGGAATGTCGTCATAGACGCCCAGCTGGCCCGCGTTGACGATGCCCATGTCCATGCCGGCCTGGATGGCGTGGTAGAGGAAGACCGTGTGGATGGCTTCCCGCACCGGCTCGTTGCCCCGGAAGCTGAAGGAGACGTTGGAGACGCCGCCGGAAACGTGGCTGCCGGGCAGTTCGCTGCGGATCCAGCGGGTAGCCTCGATGAAGTCCACGGCGTAGTTGGCATGCTCCTCGATGCCCGTGGCCACCGCGAAGATGTTGGGATCGAAGATGATGTCCTCGGCCGGGAAGCCCACCTGCTCGGTGAGGATCCGGTAGGCCCGGGCGCAGATCTCGATCTTGCGCTGGTAGGTATCGGCCTGGCCCTGCTCGTCGAAGGCCATGACCACCACCGCCGCGCCGTAGCGGCGGGCCAGCCGGGCCCGGGCGACGAACTCCGCCTCGCCTTCCTTGAGGGAGATGGAGTTGATGACGGGCTTGCCCTGGATGCATTTGAGGCCCGCCTCGATGATGGACCACTTGGAGGAGTCCACCATGATGGGCACCCGGGCGATGTCGGGCTCGCTGGCCACCAGGTGGAGGAAGCGCACCATGGCCGCCTCCCCGTCCAGCATGCCCTCGTCCATGTTGATGTCGATGACCTGGGCGCCGGCCTCCACCTGCTGGCGGGCCACAGCCAGGGCCTCGTCGTAGTTGCCCTCGATGATGAGGCGCTTGAACCTGGCGGAGCCGGTGACGTTGGTGCGCTCCCCCACGTTGCAGAACAGGTCGCCCTTGCCCAGGTTGTAGGGTTCCAGGCCGGAGAGGCGCAGCTTGGGCTCGATCCTGGGCACGGCACGGGGGGCGCAGTCCGCCACCGCCCCGGCGATGGCCCGGATGTGGTCCGGGGTGGTGCCGCAGCAGCCGCCGACGATGTTGAGCAGGCCGCCCTTCGCCCATTCGCGGATCTCCGCAGCCATCTGGGCCGGAGTTTCATCGTAGCCGCCGAAGGCATTGGGCAGGCCGGCGTTGGGGTGGGCGGATACCAGGCAGTCGGCCTTGTGGGCCAGCTCGTCGATGTGCTGGCGCAGTTCCTTGGCGCCCAGGGCGCAGTTGAAGCCGAAGCTCACCGGCTCGGCGTGGCGCAGGCTGTTCCAGAAGGCCTCCGCCGTCTGGCCCGAGAGGGTGCGGCCCGAGGCGTCGGTGATGGTGCCGGAGATCATGATGGGCCAGTCCCGGCCGGCATCGTCGAAGTACTTCTTCACTGCGAACACGGCGGCCTTGGCGTTGAGGGTGTCGAACACCGTCTCGATCAGGATCAGATCGGCGCCACCCTTCACCAGTCCGTCGGTGGCCTCGTAGTAGGTGGCCACCAGCTGGTCGAAGGTCACGTTGCGGAAGCCCGGGTCGTTCACATCCGGCGAGATGGTGGCGGTGCGGCTGGTGGGGCCCAGCACGCCGGCCACGAAGCGGGGCTTGTCCGGGGTGGAGTAGCGGTCTGCCTCCTCCCGGGCCAGCTTGGCCGCCGCCAGGTTGATCTCGTGGACCAAGGCCTCCATGCCGTAGTCGGCCATGGAGATGCTGTTGGCGTTGAAGGTGCAGGTCTCCAGGATGTCCGCGCCGGCTGCCAGGTACTGGGCGTGGATCTCCCGGATGACCTCGGGCTTGGTCAACACCAGCAGGTCGTTGTTGCCCTTCAGGTCGGAAGGCCAGTCGGCGAAGCGTGCGCCCCGGTAATCGGCTTCTCCCAGGCCGTAGCGCTGGATCATGGTGCCCATGGCGCCGTCCAGGATCAGGATGCGGCGGGCGGCCAGGGCGAGGAATTCGTCGCTACGGTCGGTCATGGGAAAGTGCTGAAAAAATGGGCGGAGATTGTATCACCCCCGTATTCACGTCTCGGGACCGGCCTTCCTGGCAACCCATGCCTTGCTCGCATAAAAATATTTGCTGGATCAATAAATCGTTTGAATAGAATAAGGCCATAGGATGGAGACTCAAATGACTGGCCCTGGGGCTTTCTTGATGGTCATGCGCGGAATCGCCGCCCGATGTCGGGGCGGCGGTCGCCCACGCTTCACTCCCCCATCACGAATCGATTCAGGAGAACGCCATGAAGCACCTCACGCCCCTTGAAACCGCCGAATTCCTCAAGGCCAATCCGGATGCCGTGTTCATCGACTGCCGCTCGGAGTGGGAATTCCTCTTCGTCGGCCATCCCAAGAATGCCCTGCTGATTCCCTGGTACGAGGGGGAAAACTGGGATCTGAACCCCCGCTTTCTGGGGGAGGTGCGCATCGCCGCCTCCCACCACCGGCCCGTGGTGCTGATCTGCCGTTCGGGCAACCGCTCCAGGGAAGCCGGCGAATTTCTGGAACAGCACGGTTTCACCGACGTCTACAACGTGCTCTATGGCTTCGAGGGGGAACTGGACGAGGATCATCACCGCAGCACCAGGAACGGCTGGCGCCACGATGGCCTGCCTTGGGAACAGTGCTGAACCGGGGGCAACGGTGGGCTGGCGAAGTAGGCTATGACGTCGGTACGGGTAGCCAAGTCCGAGTGCCGGTGCATTTCCTTGCCTCGGTCATTGTCCAACGGCATATGGTTCATGCACCCGTTTCCGCGCATCGGTGAAGTCCTCTTCAAAGCGGTCTTGGCGGTGCTACCTCCCCACGTTGCGGTATGACCAGCGCGGCACCCATTTGCCCTATATTGGTGCTTAATGCACCGGTATGGAGCCATAATTTTCCCCAAAATGGACAGAGCCCTTATGGCACAATGATTTGCTGTCTTTTTGAGCATGGCATGGAACCTGCTTGCCAGCCTGGCCGTGGTAC
>CAZYEY010000014.1:0-6087 GCA_964646585.1 uncultured Thiobacillus sp.
CTCCGGCACGGCCCCGTCCCAGGACAGCCACGCCGGGGGCATTCGCCGAGGTGTGTCCAACTGAGGGTGGGTTTCACCGTGCCGCCCGCCGTGAGCGCTGTGCGCAACGCGCTGAACCGCACGCACCTGGTCACCGAGAAACTCGCCCCGCTGTGGAACCGCATCGGCGAAGGCTTCGGGCAGGCCGTGCAGGGGATCGTGAGCGGCGCGCAAGGCTTACGCGAAGGGCTTTCCAACATCTTCCGCAGCATTTCGGAGGCCTTCCTGCAGCACCTGGTCATCCAGCCCTTCCAGCAGTGGGTGGGGATGCAGGCGCGGATGCTGGCGATGAAGCTGGGCTTTACCCAGCAAGAAGCCGCCATCGAGCAGGCGGCCGCGTCCCAGGCCGCCATTCCCGTCGTCGGCCCCGGGCTGGCGCTGGCCGCGATGGCGGCCATGGTGGCCATGGTGGCCGCCGTCATGGCCTTGATGGGCAAGGTCAAGCAGTTCGCCGTGGGCGGCTACGTGATGGGCCCGGGCACATCCACCTCGGACTCGATTCCGGCGCGGCTGTCGGCCGGCGAGTACGTGGTGCGCGCAGCAGCCGTTCGCCGGGTCGGCGTGGCGTTCCTGGATGCCCTCAATGGCCTCAAGGCCCCGCCCGCGTGGGATGGCCAGCGCCTGGCCCTGGCTGCAGGCGGCCTCGTGCCGCAGGTCAACGTGCCGCCCGCGCAGCCGCAGGTGCAGCAGGCCGTGCGCATCGTCAACGCCATCGACCCGGGCGTGACCCACGACCATCTGCAAACGCCCGCCGGCGAGCGGGTCATCCTCAACATCATCGGCCGCAACGCCCGCGCGGTGCGCGCCGCGCTCCAGGGATAAGCCATGGCCTTGCTCTTCATCGACGGCTTCGACCACTACGACCCGCAGTCGCTCGACCCCTTCGGCCAGCCGTGGCTGGCGCGCGGCAAGGCGGCCTACCTGTCGCCTGCGGCCACCCGCATCCCCGGGCGGCGGCCGTCGTCCTACGCGCTGCGCCTGCCGCAAGGCGCAGGCGGCGGCTACGTCAAGAACCTCGAGACCCCCCGCACTAGCCTCATTGTGGGCGCGGCCATCCGCGTGGCGCCTTTCGAGAACACCGGCGCAGAACCCGTGCTGCTGGGCGTGCGCGATGCGAATGCGCAGGTATCGCATCTCGTGAGAATCGGCGAGGACGGGCGCTTGAAGCTCTACCGCGGGCAATATGGCTACGAGCAGTTGCTCTCGACCTCGATCGCCACTGCCCCGGCGCGCGGCTGGCACTACGTCGAGCTGCAGGTGGTGCAAGGCACGAGCAACGGCGTCTTGAGCGTGCGGGTCAACGGCATCCTCGCCATCCAGCTGACCGCGCAGAACACGCTGCAAGGCGGCGGGGGGCTGCTCACCGCCTTCGTGGGCGCCGTGCCGGGCCAGGCTTGCCCGGTCACGCTGGACGTGGACGACCTTTATCTCGCCGACACCTCGGGCACGATCAACAACACCTTCCTGGGCGACGTGCGGGTCGATGCGCTGCCCGCCCAGGCGAACGGGTCGCTCAACCAATGGACGGTCGAGGGCGCGGCATCCGCCTGGCAAGCGGTCAGCGACGGCGATGAGGCCAGCGGCATCCGCGCCAATGCCGCGGGTCTGCGCCAGACGTTTGACATCGCGCCGCTGCCGGCGATGGCTACACCCGCCGTCCACGGCGTGCAGGTCACGATGCTGGGGCGCAAGACCGACGCGGGCCTGGGCAAGGTCAAGGGCTTGGTGATGAGCGGCGCGCAGACCGCGGTGAGCGCCGAGCTCATCCTGCAAGAGCAGCTGGCCTGGCACACGGCGCTCTTCGAGCGCAATCCCAACGGCAACGTGCCGTGGACCGAGGCCGCGTTCAACGCGGCGGAGTTCGGCGTGGAGTCGGCATGACCGGGCGTCTCGTCGCCGAGCAGCGGGTGGAGCTGGGCAGCGTGCCTGCGCCCGGCAGCAGCCTGGCCGCCTTGCGTGCCGAAGCGCTCTCGCGGGCGGCCTTCGGCGCGGGCGCGACGCACTTCGCGCCGGAGACGGCGGCCTCGCCGTGGCCGCCCGACCGGGCGGCCGGACTCTACGCGGAATCGCTCGCATCGCCCTGGGCGCCCGTCGATGCGCCCGCGTTCCTGGTGGAAGTCCTGCGCCGCGACACGGCGGCAGCGGCCATCGTCACCACCGGCATGGACGCTTTCGGCGATGCGCCGTGGCCCGATGCCCCGCGCGGCGTCTTCGCCTTCCGCCACGACTGGGCCGAGCCGCTCGTGGAGCGGCTGCAGTGGCAGACCAGCGTCACGCGGCTGGCGAGCGGCAACGAAGCCCGCCAGGGGCTGCGGCGCGTGCCCCGGCGCTTCCTCACCTACGCCGTGGGGCACGCCCGCGCGGGCGATGCGCTAGTCGCGGACTGGCTGGCCGACCATTTCGGGCAGACGGCGCGTGTCAGCGCCATCGAGCAGGACGTCCTCTGGCTGGCCGAGCCTTTGGCGCGACCGGCCAGCGCGGGCAGTCTGGTGATGAACCTGGTGGCCGGGCGGGCGACCGATCCGTGCGATCTCACCCAGTGGGTGCCAGGGGTGGCCGGTGGTCGTGTCAGCGCCGAGATTGCCTGCGCGCGCCCACCGGAAATCGTGCCGCCAGACCCGATGCTCGACGGCCTGCCGGTCTGGCCCGATGGCAACTGGCGCGACGATCCATCGGCCAGCGCGCAGGCGGTGCTCACCCGGCAAGACCTCTCACCAGCCGACCCCTGGGTGCGCCGCGACGATCCGTGGCCGGCGACGACCTACCAGCGCCGCTACCTGGCCGGCGACATGGAGGCGATCGAGCGCTGGCGGGCGCGGCTGTGGCAAGCCCAAGGCCGCCTGGGGGCCTTCTGGCTGCCCGATGGACTGGCGCCGGTGCTGTGGGTGAGCGCCGAGGCGGACCCGGAAGATGGCTTCCTGCGGGTGACCGGCGAGGACATCTCTGCGTTCTGGCACCGCCCCGCCGCCTGCCTGATCCTGCATCCGGACGGCAGCCGGCAGCACGCGCTGACCGCGATCTGCCATCGGGATCAAGGTGGCGTGCTGGTACTGCGCTCGGGGCTGGATGCGCCAGTGCCTGCGGGCAGCCGCGTCCTGCGCCTTACCCGCTGCCGCCTCGACCACGACGCGGTCGAGCTGTACTGGCACAGCCCGACGCTCGTCGAGATTCCCCTGACCGCGCGTCAGTTGCCCGAGCCGCGCTGCAACGACCGGTCGATCTACATGCCGTCCTGACCATGCCGTACATCGTTCCCACCTCATCCGGCTGCCACACCGGTGCAACGCCTTTGCTCGAAGTGGAGCTCTACGCCTTCGAGAGCGACAGCGCGCAGTTTCATCTCACGCCGCACGAGTTCGACGTCGATCTGGACGGCGCCCTCTACCGGAGCCTGCCCATCGAGCGCAACGCGCTGGCGCAGGGTGCCGAGGCCGCCAAGAGCGCGTTGGAACTGCGGCTGCCGCCGGATGCGGACCTCGTGCGCCATCTGCTGGCCAGTGCCCTCACCGGCGAGGCGACCGCGGTGACGCTGCGCATCGCCCGCCGCGATGCCTGGTCTGATGGCTGGTGGATCGCCGGCACGCGCTGGATGGGCCGGGTGCTGGGCGTGGAGGTGTCCATTGATGCAGCGCGCATCCGCTGCGAGTCCGCGCAGGTGAGCTTGAAGCGCATTGGCCTGCGCCGGCTCTACAGCCGCGCCTGCTCGCACGTGCTGTACTCGGCGGCCTGCGGGGCGACGCCGATTACGGCCAGCGCCGTGGGCAGCAGCATCGAAGGCCGGCGCGTCGATCTCGAGGGCGGCGTGCCTGGCAGCGTCGCCGGTGGCCTGGCCGGAGGCTGGCTGGAAACGCCGGCCGGCGCGCGCCACATGATCGTCAGCGAAACCGGCGCCGGCGTGGAGCTGCTCTACCCAGCGCCTCTTGCCGCCGGCGCCGAGGTGCTGCTCACGGTCGGCTGCGATCACAGCACGGCCACCTGCCAGGCGCGGTTCGACAACCTGGCCAATTACGGCGGTTTCCCCGCCATCCCGACCAAGAACCCGTTTGCGACGGGCGTGTTCTGATAGGAGACATCGCGCATGTGGTACCTGCTTGCGATCGTGGTCACGGCGCTGGTGTCTGCGGCGCTCGCCCCGAAACCACCCGAACCCAAGCCGGCGTCGCTTTCCGACGTCGATGCGCCCACCGCCGAAGAAGGCCGGCCGATCCCCGTCGTGTTTGGCGCGGTGCTCATCCGTGGGGCCAACGTCGTGTGGTACGGCGACTTGGAGGCCGAACCGATCAAGAAGAAGGGCGGCAAGAAATGAGCGACGACATGACCGAGCCCCTCATCGTCACCATCGACCACGTGCGCGCCACTGGCCTGTGCGTGCACGGCACGCGCAGCTGGTTCGCGCGCCAGGGCCTGGACTTTCGCGCCTTTCTGCGCGAAGGCATCGCTGCCGAGGCGCTGCTGGCCACGGGCGATGCGATGGCTATGCGGGTGGTCGAGCACGCTCGCCGTCAATCTGAACCGCAGGAGACGGCCTGATGGGCGGCCGCAGCAAATCGCAGACCGTCGGCTACCGCTACCGCATCGGCCTGCACCTCGTACTGTGCCAGGGGCCGGTGGACGTGGTGCAGGAAATTAGAATCGGCGAGCGCAGCGCCTGGGGCGACGCCAGCCGCGCGCCGCTGCCCACCGGCCACGGAATCGGGCGCCTGTCCATCGACAAGCCGACCCTCTTCGGCGGCGACGAGCGCGAAGGCGGCGTGGTCGGCGAGATCGATGTGCTGGGCGGCGATGATGACCAAGAGCCCAACGACTACCTGATGAGCCGCCTCGGCGCGGCGATTCCGGCTTTCCGCGGCGTGCTGTCGCTGGTGGCGCGCAAGATCCTGTTCTCCGCCAACAACCCCTACCTCAAGCCCTGGGCGGTGCGGGTGCGGCGCTTCATGGAAGGCTGGCACGGCGCGCCCTGGATGCAATGGGAAGCCGAAGTGCGAAGCTGGGATGCCGACAGCGGCACTTACGTGACCGTCGGCATGAACCCGGCGCACATCCTGGTGCAATGCCTGACCGATCCGCACTGGGGCATGGGCTATCCGCTGAGCGCGATCGGCGCGAGCTTCTGGAGCGCGGCCTGGGCCCTGTCCAGCGAGGGCTTGGGGCTGAACCTGCTGTGGACGCGCCAGCAGCCGATCGAAGGCTTCATCGCCCAGGTGCTCGACCACATCGGCGGCGTCCTCTACCTCGACCCCGAGCAGGGCACGTTCGAGCTGAAGCTCCTGCGCGACGACTACTGGATCGACGGGCTGCCGCTGCTCGGGCCCGATGAGATCGTGCGCATGGAGCGCTTCGAGCGCGCACAGTGGGGGGAGCTCCCCAACGAGATCACCGTGCTCTACACCGATTGGGCCACCGGCGGCGAGGTCACGGTCACGGTGGAGAACCTCGCCGCGATCCAATTGCAAGGCGGCGTGATCAACCAGCGCCGCGACTATCCTGGCGTCAACTACGGGCCGCTGGCCGCGCGCCTGGCCTTGCGCGATCTGCGCGCGCTGGGCTCGCCGCTCGCGCGCATGACCTTGACCATCGCGCCCAGTGCCCTGGCGCGGCCGCCCCTGCCGGGGGACGTGTTCTTGCTCCACTGGCCGCGTCTTGGGATCACGCGCATGGTCGTGCGCGTCGTCGGCATCGACACCGGCGCGCTGGGCGCAGGCGAGTGGCGCATCGAGGCGGTGGAGGACGTGTTCGGCATGGGCGACACCGTGCTCTCGCCCCCGCCGCCACCGGTCGAGGAGCCGCCGCTCGTGCCCCTGCCGCCGGCACTCGTGCTGGCCGTCGAAGTGCCGTACTGGGAACTCGCCCGGCGCATGAGCCGGGCCGATCTGGACTACCTGACCGACACCGATACCTATCTTGGCGCGCTGGCGGCAGCCGGCGGCGAGGGGCAACTGAACTGGCAGCTGGCCACCGGCGCGTCCGCCGGCAGTCTCGCGCCGGTCGTGGGCGAGGACTATGCGCCCTTGCTGCGGCTCGAAGCCGCCTTGCCGGCCAGCGAAGCCG
>CAZYEY010000015.1:0-21616 GCA_964646585.1 uncultured Thiobacillus sp.
GCGCAGGTCGACCACGCCGCCCGGCGTGTTGAGCGCGAACAGATCCGCGTCCCACTCCTGCGAGGTGGAGGCGTGCCGGCGGTCGGTGCGCGCCAGCCGCTCCACGCCGCCGACCGTGCTGCTCGCGGCGAGCTTGGCCGCCAGCCGATGCGAGTCGGCCTTGAGCGCGGCCTCGCGGCAGATCGCGCGGATGAGGTGGTGCACCAACAGCGTCTCGTCCGCCTGCCAGCGCCGGCCGTCCCACACCAGCCACTTGCCCCAGGCGGTGCAGTAGCGCCAGTCTTCGCTGTAGCGGCTGGTGAAGGTGAGCGCCAGCGCGTCGTCGGTGGCCCAGACGGAAGGCTCCTGCGTGGGCTGCCCAAGCGCTGGCTTGATGCTCATCCGCGGGCCCGCGGCGATGAAGGCGGCGACGTCGAAGCCTTGGGCGACGGTATCGGCCGCATCCCACCCCTCGGGCTTGTCGTCGGGCGGCAGCAGCACGTCGCAGGAGGCGGCGCCGGCGGCCAACACGGCCTGCGCGGCCGCCATCGCGTACTCCCAGCCCGGCTTGTCGCGGTCAGGCCAGACCAAGACGGCCTTGCCCGCCAGCGGCGACCAATCGGTCTTGTCCACGGGCGCATTCGCCCCGTGCATCGCGGTGGTGGCCACGATCCCGAGCTCGATCAAGGCCTGGGCGCATTTCTCGCCCTCGACCAGCACGACCTGGGCGGCGTCCTGGATCCCCGGCTGGTTGTAGAGCGGCCGCGGCTCGGGCGGTGCCATCTTGCGCCGTTTGGCGTCCCAGGGCCGGAACTCCTTCTTGCGCCCGGGCGGGTCGTAGCGGTAGACGACGGCAATGAGCCGCCCCTGCGCGTCGAGGTAATCCCACTTTGCCGTGGCCGGGCCGAGCTCATCGACCGGGGCTTCTTTCCTGCGGGCTTTGCGAGGACTTGCCTTGGCCGATCGTCCGAGGATTTCGTCCGCCGTCTCGATCACACGCGGGAAATTCCCCTGCACATCGATATCGTGATGCGCCGCGATAAGCGCAAAGATATCGCCGCCCTCGCCAGTCGCGCGATCCGTCCACAGCCCCGCCTTCTCGCCAGCGAGTACCACCTCCAGGCTGTCGCCCGGGCTGCCCAGCACGTCACCGATGCGGAACTTGCCGTGCCGCTTCTTGCCCGCAGGGAAGATCGCGCCGAGGATGCCTTCCAGATTGCCGAGAAGCTCGGCACGAATGGTTTCGCGCTCCAGCTCGCGATCCCGCTCGATGAGCGTTGGCGCGTCATTGAAGTCGATCATTCCGCACCCTCCGTTGCTGCCTGGTTGCGGTGGCGCGCCGACCAGGCCTCGAGTTCGGAGAGCCGGAAGCGGATGGTCCGCCCGATGCGGTAGAAAGGGATGGCGCGTGCCCGGCGGCTCGCCGGCTTGGTGAAGTAGTAGAGCGGCAGGTTGAGCGCCTGCGCCGCGTGGCGGGCATCCACCATCGGCTCGACCGCGGGCGGTTGGGGAAGGGAATGTTTCATGGTGTAGTTCTCCAGCAGCGGTCCTGCCAGGCGCACATCCGGCACTCGAAGTGCGTCGGCTCGGCGAAGGAGCGCGGCAGCAGCTCGCCGGCATCGGTGGCGGTGATGATCTTCACCGCCCGGTCCGACATGCGCTGGGCCAGGGCCGCATCAAAGGGCACGAGCTCGGCGTAGATCTCCATGGTGTCGGCATTCACAGCCGTGAAGAGCGCCGGGTGCTCGGTGAGTTCGAGATAGGCCTGGTAGAGGGCGACCTGGGCGGCATAGACGGGCTTGGCCACAGCGAGCCGGTGCTTCTCCTGCTCGCGCCAGGACTTGCCGCCCAGACACTTGTTCTCCCACAGGCAGGGGTAGGCGAAGCCTTCGGAGCCGCCGACGATGACGCCGTCGGCGTGCCCTTGCAGCCGCCCGTCGGCTACCGAGAAGCCAAACTGCTCCCCGCCACGGTCGCGGGTGCGCAGATCGAAGCCGGCGGCGCGCAGCCAGGCGACCATGCTGTCCTCAATAACGTGGCCGCGCTCGAAGATGCGCAACATCCGGCCTTCGATCGCGCGGCCATAGTCGACCGGCGCCTGCACATACTCGTATTGCAGCGCGCGCTCGCAGGCGACACCCAGGCGGGAGGCGCCGAGATAGCGCCGCGCCTCCTCCTTGGCCCGCGCCTGCTGCATGCCGACATCGATCAGCGCCGTCAGCCGCCCGGAGAGGGATGCGGTGGAGTTGAAGTCCAGCATCACGCCTCCCACGGCAGGTCGTCCTTGAGGTCGGCAAAGGGAGCGGCCGCCTCCAGCCCGCGGATCGGCGGATGCCTGGTAGCCTCGTGCTCCTCGACCATCGCGTCCGTGTAGCAGGTAACGATGGCGTCGATCACTCGCAGCGCCTCGGCCTCGGAGTACGCCCCGAGGGGCTTCTCGAAGCCGATCTGGTCGGCCGCCTCGCCGAAGGCCTTCAGGCACTTCTTCATGGCGGCGAGCTCCATGTCAGACGGATCGATCATGAAAACCTCCCTTTGCGAGGGCAGCGTGTCCGCCCATTTGCCGTAGAGCCGGTGGAAGGCGTCCTGGCAGCGCCGCGAGCAGAACACCCAGTCGAGGGGATAGCGCCGAGGATCGGCGATTGGATAGCGCGTATCCGAGTGACCAAACCCCCGCGCCTGCCGTTGGCAGACCCAGCATTTGCCGCTCATTGCATTCGCTCTCGCCTTCGGCTTCGCAAAACTTCACTTCGCTCGTATTGGCTGCGCCGAAACTCGCTTCGCTCGTTTTCACGCGGCCTCCCGCAGCCGGCGGCACGCCTCGGCCGGGCGACGCCCTTCGACATAGCCGTCGGCATCGGCCTGGAACGAGGTTGTCGGGTAGGCACAGCGCCGGGCGGCGATCATCTGCCCCTGGTACTCGGGCGTGCAGTCGGCGCAGTAGCCGCTGCTCCCCGGCGGGACAGCGCGGGCCGCCTCGAGCCAGAGTTCGTACTGGCGGCGGGAGGCAAAGCAGCGCGGAACGGACATCTTCATGCGCCCCTCCCTCACTGGGCCCAGGCCGGGCCCTTCTTCGAGCGCAGGCCGATGTTCGACCAGAGCTTGCGCTTCGCAAACGGCCCTTCGAGGACGACGAACTCGGCGGCGAGATAGACGCTGCCGGTCTCGAAGCTCTCGGTGGCATACCCGCCGGTCCAGCCCTGGGCCGGGTCGTCGAAGCCGCCCGGCTTGATCGTCATGCGCACGCGCACCAGCGTGCCCTTGGGGATGAGGTCGAAGCCATGCTGTTGGTCGGCGTCGTTGAAATCGGTCCATGCGTTCGTGTTCATTTCTTGCTCCTTGTCTTGCGTTCTTGGGTGGGGGCGGGGCCCAGGGTCTTCTTGAGGCGGGTGGTGGCGGACTTCAGTGTGCTGATGTCCTTCCTGAGCTGGGCGACCTTGGCCTCGAGTTCGGTATAGTGGTGGCGCAGCCAGGTGTTTTCGGCGCTCAAGCGCCGCTCGGTGGCCTTGGCCGACGCGGCAAAGCGCTCGAATTCCTGGAGATGGATGGTTTCGCCGGTCATTGCGTGCCTCCCAGGCATTTCTGGATGAGCTTGTGGAGGTGCGGCTCCTCGACGACGTCCAGGCGCCCGCTGCGGTCCTTGGCCGGCAGTTGCCAGGGATTCACCGTCTGGCAGACAAAGGCCCGATAGCTCGAACCGTCCTCGGCCTTGATCTCGGTGAGGGTGACCACCTCGTCGACGATGCCGGGCAACTCCAGCGCCGTCTTGGAACCCTCGATCTGCGGGGCGAAGTACTTCCGGGAGAAGTCGTCCAGCTTTTCGTCGAGAATCGCCGTCATCACCACATGCAGATGGCGAGCGTGCTGGAGGTGGTTGAGCGCCGCCAGCAGTTCCTGGCCGAGCAGGCCGTAGGCGGCGCGCAGGTCGGGCCGGCCGCTCCTCTCCGACTGGGCGGCGGGCTGCGCTTTGCACTCAGTGAAGCAGATGCGCGAGAGCGCGGTCACCGAGTCGATCACCACATAGCGGTAGTGCGCGAAATCCTCCGGCGCCTCGCAGCCGGCCAGCACCCGTTCGTGGTGCGCGGTGGAGAAGCGGGCGGTGGGCGGCAGGGCTGGGTTGGGGCCGGCCAAGAGCACCAACGCGTCGCAGAATTCGCTCCACTGCCGGGTGCGGAAGAGGTCGCCGGGCCAGTCCGCGAGCGGCAGTTTGCCGCCCTCGAATTCGAAGACCAGCGTCAATTCGGCTGGCAGGGTGCGCAGCTGGAAGGTCTTGCCGATGCCGGGCTTGCCCAGGATGAGCAGCTTGATGCCGCGCTTTTCGGCGAGACGCTCGTCGGCCGTGATCACTCGCATGGCCATCAGCGCTCCTCCCCGTTGAGCTGCAAGCGGAAGGCGGGCTTGCCGGGTTTTACCGTGCGGGCCTTGCGGAAGGACGCCTTGAGCGTCTCGGGCCAGGCCTCGAACTTGCGCTCGGAGACCGCGTACTTGATGTCGATGTACTCGGCCGGGTCGTCGCCGCCTTCGGCGATCCGCTGCGCGATCGCAGCGAGGCTGTCCGGTCCGGTTTGGGTCCAGATGACCATCTTCCGGATCTCGACCGTGAGGGACAGGGGCCATCGCTCAGATGGACCGTGCCGGTGTCTTTGCCTGTCTCGTGCAGTTGGCTGCGAGCCTGTTCGCCATAGAGTTCGTCCAGAGCAGCGTGGAACATCTTGCGGGAGAGCTCGACCTTGGCGGACAACCCGTCGAGCAGTGCCTGCAGCTCGACTTTGGCGGGCGCGGACAGGTGCTTGATGCGCTCGACGGTGAGGCTCTCCAGCGCGAGCGGCAATTCGCCTGCATCGAGGACGGGAACGGCGCAGGGGGAATGGAATTCACTCATGGCCGTCCTCACGCGAAGGCCCGCTCGGAGGTCGAGCGGTAGAGGACGCGCCTTTCCCAGTCGAGGACGCCGTCCTGGCCATCGAGGGGATAGGCGACTTTCCGGGAGAAGCGTGCGAAGACGGGGCCCTGCCCGATGCCGCGCCAGCGCTGTAGCGTCTTGGGCGAGAGCCCCCAGCGGTTGGCGAGCTCGAGCTCGGAGAGAAAGCGCCGCTCGGCGGATAGCGAAGGCGCGGGAGGGATCTTGGGTGTCACCGGATGCTCCTTTCAGCCGTTGAACGGTGACACGAATATTGAAGCGTATGCTCGGGCCGTCCGGCAGGAAGGCCAGCGGGAAATCTGCAGATTGCGGGGCTATGCCCGCCAAGCGAAACGCCCCGCACTGGGCGGGGCGTCGTCGGCATCGAAAGACTTGCCGGGATGAACGGATCGGATGATTGGGCTCAAGCCATCCGGTCACGCCTCAACCATTAGAAGCCATGGTCGTCCCATTCGACGATGCGCTGGAAGGCCTCCAGTTGGCGAGGGTTATGACGAAAGAGTTCCAGCGGATTCTTCTGCGTCGAGCCGAGGTCTTCCATGATCGAGTCTTTGAAGCACTTGCGCCCCCTGGCGGCATGAAGGTAGGCGAACACCCGCGCCTGGAGGGCGCTGAACTCGTACTCCTCCCCGTCGATCACGGCGACCCGGAAATTCTCGAAGAAGACCGGGCTCGCATCGTGCTGTCGCAGATGCGCGGGTTGCAGGCACCACGCCCACCGCGCCTCGTCGAGTTCCAGCTTGCCGCTGCGCCAATGGACGATCTCCGCGAAGTGGACGTAGGGTAGCGACAGGTCGCTCACCATCGCTGCCGACTTCGGCGTCGTCGCGATGATCACCGCGTTGTCGCGTTCAACCCTTTCAAAGAGGGCAGCGCGAAACGCCTGGTGTGTCCCGTGGTCGGCCAGCCGGCGCGCCAGGAGGATGCGGCGCACGCGCCGCCCCTCCTTGTAGTCGCCCACCTTCCAGAACCTGCCGGGCACGAACTCTTCGGAGTCCTGCCGGGAAGCGATCCCGAAGGCCTGGCGCAGCCGGGCGAGCAGCCATTCCGGATCGGCCGCCCACGTCTTGAGGCTGGCGTTGGTGATCGCCACATAGCCGCATTCCGGACACAGTCCCTGGAGGACGCCCTTGGATTTCTTGGGCTCCACATCGTGCTCGCCGCACGACGGACAGAGGATCAGCGGCACGTCGGCGGCGGGGCATAGCGCCCCACAATCGCGTAGCATCTGGAAAGCATCGCGTTCGTCGGGCTCCAAGACATCCTCGACGACCCTCCCGCCCGACGTCTCAAGGATACCGATCAGCAGCCCCAGCGCACGGGGCGCGACCGGCCTCACGGCTGATCAACCTCGATCGGGGCGGGCTGCTCGACTTTGGGCGCCTCCACCAGGCCCCATTCCACCAGCAGCGGCTCGATCAGCTTGCGTTCCTCCTCGGTGAACTTGTGTAGGTTGGCCTGCCCTTTTCGATTGAATCGCACCGGCAGGGTTTTCTTCTTTTCTCCGCCGCGGCCCGCCTCCGGGTAGAAGGGCAGTTCGATCAGCGCGCCGACGATCTGCCATTGGCGCTTCAGGGGGTTGTCAGACGGGTAGACCACGTCGAGCAGCTTTTCCACGGAGGCCCGGTTGCCCCGCCCCATGACCTCGTGGGTGCTGCGCACGCCAGTTTCCAGGTGCAGCGTGGCAATGCTCTTGAGCCTGGGCTGCTCGATGCCGATCGCTTCCCGGTCGAAGATGTCCACGCCATCCCGCAACGCATTGAGTCGGTAGGTCTGGCGCGTGATGCGCTTGGCGACCCCCTTCTTCTTGAGCCCGTGCTCGGTGAAGGCCTCCACCAGCACCTTGTGGGCGTCGGCGCCGCCCGGGGCGACCGTCTCCGTGCGTCCGGTCGCCAGTTGGTAGTTGAGGACGAGGGTGCGGGACAAGATCAGCAGGCCGCGCCGCAAGTGGCCGTTGACCCACACCGCCCGGTTGCAGGCGTGATCGGCGAGATCGATCACGAAGAGAATGGCGCCCTCGAGGTGACGGGGCACGACATAGGGCATGTGGTTGCGCCCATAGCCGAAGCGCTTCAGGTAGAAGCCGGCCACGGCGGCGGCGATGGCGTTCTGCACTGCTTCGTCCAGGTGCAGGTCCGGGCAGGCTGGCAGCGTCCAGCGCTGGGAGGAATCCCGCGTCAAGCCGTCGTCGAAGAGGCGGGCGACCACCGCCTCGTTGAACTTCCCGGGCGCGTGGACGTAGAGCCACAGAGCCCGCTCCTCCGGCGACTCGAGGCTCTGGAAGGCGGCCGCGATCTTGGGGTCGGTGCCGCACACGGTCAGCATCTGGCGCGTGCCAGGGCCGTCGGCCAACTGGGCAACCTGCTCCAAGGCGGCGATCAGGTCATCGCGCACCGCCGTGTCGGGGTGCGCCTCGATGGCATCGGCGAGCGCCGCTGCCAGAGACGGCTCGTCAGCCGACCAGTCTACCGCGTCCTTGGCGTCGAACAGATGCTCGGCCAGGAACTCCCACATCAGGTCGGTATTGACCGGGAGGTTGCGCAGAAAACCACGAAAATTGGTCACCACCAGTCATGCTCCTGTTTCTTGTGCCAGGCAGCGTCGCCGACGGCCTCCCATACTCCACGGTCGTCGCGGCGGGTTCCAGGCGGGGTGATAATGAACTGCAAGGCTCGGGGGCGGCCCGCAAGCAGAACTCGCAGGCCGACTCCGGCGTCAGACTCACTTTTTGAGATATCTCCTTACGGCCGCACCTGACGTGCCGACAGCCCTTACAGCGTCTTTGAGCTGCTGCTCGGTACAGCCCAACGACCGGCACCAGTTCCTGACTTCAGCCGGGTCGTGGATATCGATGCGTTTTGCATCGAGCGGATGGGTGATGCTTTTGTTGTCAGGCATAGGATCTCCAATGGTTAAGGTACCGTGACGACTTGATGAGCCCTCTACCGCAAAGCCGCAATAGTTGGATACAAGTGCAATTAAAGAGAACTCCATGTGATTGTACTCGCTCGCATCCACTTGTCAACTATCTATTGCCTTCGAGTTCTCTTTTGTGGAATTTCGTGGTATTTTGCGGGGAAACGTGGAATTGAAGAGGAGAAACCCCAGTGACCACGCCCTTCGGCAATCGGCTGCGCCGGCTGCGCCAAGAGAAAAACCTGACCATGGAGCAACTGGCCGAGAAGGTTGGCGTATCCAAGAGCTACATCTGGGCACTGGAGAACAAGCCCGCTCATCGCACTTCTGCCAATGTGATGAACGCCCTCGCAAAGGCATTGGACGTCAGCCTGTTGGACCTGCTGGGAGAGGCACCTCCAGAGCTCGGAGAGGAAGCCGATCCCGAGGACATCGCATTCTTCCGGAACTATATGAAGATGTCGCCCGAGGATCGCGAGAACTACCGACTGATGATGGAGATTTTCCGGGGGCGGAAGAGTACGTGACGCAGACAAGAAAACAGAGGGATATGACCGGCGCCAAGGCCGCAATGAAAGTGTCCCGTTGGATCGAACCCTGGGGTGAAGCAAGGTTTCCCGTCGACGTCGACCTGCTGGCGCGCAACGCCCACACCATGTACGAGCGCGACGACCCGATCGTCGAGATTCAAGGCGCCCCCTGGAAGGATTTCGACGGATTCCTGAAGCGCAGCCCGGACAACCCGAAGGAATGGCTGCTGAGCTATAAGGACACCGTCAGCGAGGAGCGACAGCGGTTTACCAAGGCTCATGAACTCGGGCACTACATCCTGCACAGCCGGCAGCAGAACCAATTCCAGTGCGGTACAGAGGCAATCGTCGAGAAGGACACCGGCGAGGCAAACATCGAGGCACAGGCCAACCAGTTCGCAAGCTATCTCCTGATGCCGGCGAACCACCTGCGGCCACGAATCGAGAAGACGCAGATCACGCTCGACCTCATCAGTGAGTTGGCGGGCATCTACGGCGTGTCCTTTGAGGCCATGTGCATCCGAGTGGTCGAGATCACCGCAGCGCCGGCGGTGCTGGTATATTGGGACAACGGCATGTTCCTGCGCTGGTCGCGAAGCGAGGCAGCGAAGAAACAACGTCTCTGGATCGAGCAGCCGGATGATTTGGTGCTGGAGCCCATCCCGGGCACCGTCGCGGCTGATGCCTCGATACGGCAGTGCCCGGAGGGGCAATACGTTCCGGCGAGCCTCTGGTTCCGCAATGCACCCGAGGGCGAGATGCTGCGCGAGATGAAGCACACTTCGGACAAGTTCGAGCGCGTGCTGTCACTGCTGATTGTTCCAAAGTTCGAGCCGCGCTGGACGCATGAGTGGGACGACGAAACCGGCGATACTTTCGACCGGTTCATCGAACGCGGGCAGTTTCCCATCCGGTAGCGTGTAGAGGCAGCAGTCCTATCGGCAATCCTGCAGGTTGCCACTGAGGATGCCGACCCAAGGATCGACCACTCCCGAGCTTCGATCAAACCCCGCTCTTTTACGCCAAAACACGCACGTCTGACTAAAGCGTGCTCCTATCATTCTGGCGGTTTCAATTCCCCGGAGCCGTCATGAAACACCCCGAATTTGCATCGCCCTCGGAAATGTCCGCCGGCGCGCGCGCCGGTGAACTCGTCTTCATTCTCGCAGCGGCCATCGTCCGCACGCTCGCTGGCGACGATCAAAAACAGAGAGAAGGTGGACTTGGCTTCCTGCCCGACCAGCGCGTTCATACAACCCCCTATCAACAGGAGAAGTTGTGATGAACGACGCACCGAGCAAAGAGCAAACCGTAGCCCGGCAGATCGCCGATCTGCATTCGCTGCCTTTGAGCGAACTCTGGCCCCTGTGGGATCGCTACTTCAAGACCCGCCCGCAGTATCCCCACCGTGCCCACCTCATTTCCCGCATCACCTACAAGCTGCAGGAAGAAGCCTTCGGCGGCCTGGATGCCGACATCAAGAAGCGCCTGGAAGCGATCGGCGAACGCCACTCGAAGATCAAGCGCCGCGCCCCGGCACGAGAGTTTCACTTCGCCCCGGGTACCGTCCTGCTGCGAGAGTGGGGCGAGCGCGAACACCGCGTGACCGTCACCGCCGAAGGCTGGTTCGAGTATGAAGGCCAGCGCTTCAAAAGCCTCACCGCCGTCGCCCGGCACATCACTGGCCAGCACTGGAGCGGGCCGCTGTTCTTTGGTCTTGGTAAGGGAGGGGCGCGGTGAACGACATCGCCACGACCCGCCCCCGCAAGCGCTGCGCCGTCTACTGCCGGGTATCATCCGATGAGCGGCTCGATCAGGAGTTCAACTCCATCGACGCCCAGAAAGAAGCCGGTCACGCCTACATCGCCAGCCAGCGCACGGAAGGCTGGATTCCCGTGGCCGACGACTACGACGACCCCAGCTACTCCGGCGGCAACATGGAGCGGCCAGGGCTCAAACGCCTGATGGCCGACATCGAGGCCGGACGAATCGACATCGTGGTGGTCTACAAGATCGACCGCCTGACGAGGAGTCTTGCCGACTTCTCCAAGATGGTCGAGGTCTTCGAACGCCATGGGGTGTCCTTCGTCTCGGTCACGCAGCAATTCAACACCACCACCAGCATGGGGCGGCTGATGCTCAATGTGCTGCTCTCCTTCGCCCAGTTCGAGCGCGAGGTCACCGGCGAGCGCATCCGCGACAAGATCGCCGCCGCCAAGAAGAAGGGGCTATGGATGGGCGGGGTGCCGCCGCTGGGTTACGACGTGGTCAATCGGCAACTCGTCATCAACGAAGCCGAGGCCGCCATCGTGCGCCGCATTTTCGAGGAGATGCTCACCCTCGGCTCGCCCACCCAGATCGCCGCCAGGCTCAATGCCGAAGGGATTACCACCAAGTCCTGGACGACGCAGGAAGGGCGCGTGCGCCAAGGGGGCAAGTTCGACAAGAAATACCTCCACAAGCTGTTGAGAAACCGCCTCTATCTCGGGGAACTCCCGCTCAAGGGAAGTTGGTATCCGGGCCAGCATCCACCGATCATCGACCGGGAACTATGGGACAAGGTGCACGTCTTCCTGGCCAGAGATAGTCATGCCCTGTCGGTAGAGACCAAGATCCGCGCGCGCACGGACGCGCTCCTGCGTGGGCTCCTCTATGCGCCGTCGGGCGAGCGGATGTATCCAACGTATTCGCGCAAACGGGATGGGCGCAGGTATTTCTACTACGTGTCCAAGTCGGAAAGCCGCTTCGGCGCTCCCGGCAAGCGCTACGAGCGTCTGCCCGCAGCGGAGATCGAGGCGGCGGTGGTGGCCCAGATCCGCAGCGTTCTGACAAGCCCCGAGGCCGTGTCCGCCGTGGTGCGTCATGTCCAGAAAAGCGGCGCACCGCTCGATGAGGCGAAGGTGGTCCTGGCGATGGGCCGGCTCAACGATGTGTGGGAGCAGCTCTATCCGGTCGAGCGTCACCGCATCGTCAATCTGATGATCGAGCGCATCGATCTTGTCGCCATGGGCGCGGTGCAGGGCATCCAGATCCGCTGGCGCGAATTGGGCTGGAATGCCCTCGTCGAGGAGTTCGCGCCGGATGAGATCGGCGGGGAATTGGTGGAACTGGAGGCGGCGGCATGATGCGCGAAGCGGCTGTCACGTTTCATCCCTTGCCGTCGCTGCGCAAGAAAGGGCGGTTACGTTATGACACGCCTGACCCCGAGCACGATACCTGTATCGTCGAAGCGATTGCCCGGGCGATGTACTGGCACGGATTGCTCGACGCAGGGGTCTTCAAAAGCGTGCGGGAACTGGCGGAAGCCGAGGGATTGAGGCCGACGACGGTGGGGCGCATGCTGCGGCTGGCGCGTCTTTCGCCAGACATCATCGAACAGCTCTTGTGGGGCAGGCAGTCGCGCCGGCTGACCCTATTGTGGCTGATGCGTAACGACATTCCGCTCTCTTGGGACGAGCAGCACCGGATGGTGGAAGGATTCGCGCGGGAGGCGACATGAACGGGAAGAAGCACACTGGCCGACAGACGGGTCGGGCCTTCACGGAGGCCCTACCCAGCCCGGCCGGCGGGGTGAGGTTGCAAACCTTCGTGCCTTGGACGCTGGTGAGAAGGGGCTTGAAGAAGGCGGTCATTTCACCGCCAGGGGGCGAGCAGTCTTTCGTCAACGATGTCGGGCGGCCAAGTGCAGCGCCAACCGAAAAGGGGGACAGCCCACTGCTGCGGGCGCTCGGGCTGGCGCACCACTGGCAGCGGTTGCTGGAGGGGGGGCGCGTCACCTCGTTGACCGAGATCGCAGTGGCCGAGGGTATCGACCTTGCGCAGGCCAGCAAGATCATCCGCTTGACGCAACTGGCTCCTGATCTGGTTGAAGGTATCGTCAGCGGGCGTATCGAAGCGGGCGCTAGCCAGTTTCTCCGTGGCAAGCTGTTTGCATCTTGGCCGGCGCAACGCAAGGCTTTGTGTGGAGGGGCTGGCGCGCGCATCTCATGAAGGTCTGCATTTTCCCCAATAGCACCTTTGCACGACGCGCCGGACAGGCTCATGATTTGAGCCTTGCGTGATCCAGAATGGGGCATGCTCAAGTCGCTGTTAATTCCTTTGTGGATCGTCGGCTTCGCCCTTCAACCGTGGCTGATGCTGGCTGCCATTGCGGTCGGCATCGTCGGGGGAATCCTCTCCAGCAAGCTACCCATCCGGGAGAGGGATGCACCGGATGAGAAATCAAGAACCATCGATGGCCGCTTCCCGATCCTCAACGAGGATTGGGCCGGGGCCGTGGTGCTGGCCATCGACGATGCCGAGGTGCCGGACATCATCCGCCGGCACGGCACACGCTTTCGTAATCCGGCACGCTTTTGTGTCGATCTTGGTCACGGCGAGTATCTGCTCTACGGTGGCGACGGAGAGTTGCTGGACATGTGCGCATTGAAGTGAACTTGTCCTCAGGAGGAAACATGCAGCCATTCCATCTCGACTTCGCCGCACCCGAGTACAACCCGACAGACGGCCCGCTCGCCACCGCGCCCGGCTTCCGCCTCACTCCACCCGAAGCTGGCCGGATTCGCTGCCACGTTGAGAGTGCCGACTTCCCGCCGATCGACATGAGCAATGTTATTCCGCCGCTCGCCGATCTGTGGCTGTGGTCAGTGGCGGTGGCGCGAGGATTGTTGCCGGTGACCGTGCATATCGACGAGGAAGGCACGGAAGTCCTTTACGTCGCCGAAGAACTGCCAGCGGAGCGTCTGCGCCTCTCGCTCATCCGGCGCGAGGGCAGGCGCTTCTCATTCGAGCCCGGACGGGTGATCGACGCTATCGCCTGGACGGAGGAAAGGTGCGCTTTTCTTGCACGCTGGAGCGTGCTCTGGGCGTCTTATTGTCAGGACGACGGCTTGCCCTGGATCGAATGGGAGCGTGAGGGAGAACAACGATTTCCCGAGGCGATGCGCGACATGCCCTGGGAAGAGCTTGCCGACATTCCCGCACTGGAGCCGCCACCCTGGACGCGGCAGCAGCGCATCGCCTGGTTTTATCTCTCGATGGCACATCAACTGCGCTCACGCGGGCATGGCTGCGAATACACCGCTGATCCCGATTTCTGGACTTTGCGCGAGCTGGCCTTCGCCCGGCTTGCCATCCGCGCCGCGCAATCTGCCTGGGCGCAAGTGCGCACGGATGTGCCGCCACACGCAGAAGCCTTGCGCCTGATCCAAGATGCGTATGAGTTGGCTCTGGATTACCCGGTGGCATCGGCCCGCGACGAGCAAGCGAGTCGTCTTGCGCTCAATCACGCGCATCTCGAGGTCATGCAGGCGACCTTCGGTTACATCGCCAATATTGCCGAGGCCTGCCAGCCGCATCTTCCCATCGGTGCGGGCACCTTCATCGCAGACCACGCGGGCCGACGTGCCGTGATCCTGCGTGCCGAGGGGCGCGACTGGCTGCTTTACTGGGACGATGGCCGCATCACGCAGGAAGATGCCTTTCATGCCGGGCGGCATCCGTCCTGCCGCTGGCCGGTGGCCACGGGTCCTCGTTTCGACCGGGATAGGCTCGATCCGATCGATGCACGGCGGCTGCGTTTCATTGAGCTCAACGCATCACCCGTCTGCGTCGTCTGCCCGGTCTGCGGCTATCCCTGCATGGATGACGACGTGGATGACGTTCAGTCGTGTGATATCTGCGGATACGAAGACCTGTGGCAATTGACTTTTGGACGCACGCCCGCGCTGGATGCAACGATGGACGAGCGCGGCGACCCGATCTCGCCCACCTTGCGCGAGCGGCGCGGGTTTTTTCTCGACCATGGTGATGCCTGGCCTGCAGCCCATGTGGAAACGCACGACGAAAATGTCCGGGTCGGTCACCTTCGCCATCCGGAACGCCGGCGGATGACGCGCGAAACCATGGCCGAATGGGATGCCTGGCTGGAAAATCCCGATCCCAACCGCATGCCGGAAGAAGTCTGGCGGCGCTGGAAGCGCTGGGAAGACGAACAGAGAGAGACATGACGATGCATAACCCGTCCACCTCAGTCTGGCGCGCCTTTTTGCGCCACCGCTATCGCGCCCATGTGCAGGGTTGGCTCGCCGTGGCGGTGGGCTTGCTATGGGGGTATTACATCGATCTTTATGCGCATGAACCGCTGTGGGCCGTCTTGCCGGCCGCCTTCATCGCCGCCTTTTTCGTCGTCGCCGTGCAGGTGTCGGTGGCGGCCATCTTACGCTTCCCTTGGTGGGGATTGGCGCCGTTGTGCTTGGTTTCCATGATGCTCGAATGGTTTGGGCGGCGGCTTTTCATGCGTCCTTGGCGCCGCAGGTCCCAGCCGCGCGAGCCCTTCTTAAGCAACCCCTTCACGCTCTGGCAGGGCCGCCAACTTCGGCGACGGCGCAAGCCGCGCGCAGCGCTACCCGTTCAGGCTCCGAAACCGCAGGCGGTGGTCACCCCCTTCAACGCCGCAGCCTTGTCGCATCGAATGCGTTCACGTCCGGCGCGCGGCGAAACCTCATGGATTGGCGTGGGCGAATACCTCGCCGAGGCATTCGAGGTCCACTGGAAATTCTGGGTCTATTCCTCACCGCTGTGGATTGGTCTGTGGCTGTGGCTCATAACAGGTATGAATGTCTGGGCGGCGGTCATCGTCGCCATCGTCATGTCGCTTATTTTTTCTGTTGTGCTCATCATTCCGCTGCTGGCGGCGCCGCTTGCGCTCGTCTCCACCTTGCTATTCGCTGCCAGCATGACGCCGCGGCAACGGACCGAAGCCGCCGAGACGCTGCGCCGGGTTAAAACCACCGAATACGAGACGGTCACCAGTGCACCAACGCCTGCGGCACAGAAGTCGAGCTGGATCTGGCCGCTGCTCATCGGCCTATGGATCGGCTCGGTCTGGGGAGACGATCAGTGAGGCGACAGCCTTTCGTGATCGGTACTGCGGACACAGGCTTGACGGGCCCCCATGCCTTCGAGCCCAAATGGACTTTCCAGCGCCGGGGCGAGCACCAAGTCAGCGCCCGCAAGCGCGCACGTCATTTGCGCACACAAAACGGCGAGCCTCTGCGCGGCGTGGCGCTCTATGTCGAGGCGGTCGAGCCGCCGCTAAAAGCCATTCGTCATCTTCTCACCCAGCTGGCTCAGGTGGTCTGGATTCACGCCGATGACGACATCGGCTTTGCCGAATTGCGGCGCTTCTTTCCCAGCGAGTCGGGCGAGGCTAGCATCGATTTCGCCGACGATACGGCCATCCTGGCCTGCCCGCGCGAAGGCACCCGCTGGCTTTTCGGGCGATGGCACGACTGGTTCTGGCAGCGCTACGCCGAGCTGCAGGCGCGGGCGCTGGCCAGCGGACGCCACTTCCCGCCGCCCAGGCGGCTGCGCGTGCGTCTGGCGGCGGATCGCCGGCTGCGCATCGACCTCGAATATGCGCACGGATTCCTGCCCGGCGACAAGTGGTTCGTGCTTTCCCCCGCCGAACGTGGCTTCAGGGGACGATCGTTTTTGCTCGCGCCCGATGAACCGGTGCCCCGACATGGGGGGATGCAAGGTTTCTTGCATGAATGCGCGCTGCGCTATGCCCGGCCGGGGGAAGCCGTTCTCATCGTCGATGGCATCCTGCAAGATCATGGTGCCTCACGAGCCGGAATTCAGGAAGGCGACGCGCTCAACGCCTGCATCGCGCTGGATCACTACCGATGGCGGGGCGTGAAGCTTTTCTGGGAAGGAAGATATCTGGGGCATCCCTTTAAGGCTCATGCGCAGATGCGCCAATGGCTTTCCGAGCGGAAACCGCTGCGTATCCGCGTGGTGCGCATCGGCCTGCGCTTCCATCCGTTCTGCCCGATGGCTTATGCCGTCTATGCGCGGCGCGAGGATTGACAGGCTCACGCTTTGAGCCTTGCCGGCCGGACAATGGCCGGCATGAAAGCCAATACCTCTCATGCCGGTTCGCCCGCACCCGTGTTCTTGTCTGCATCCGCGCCACAACCGCCCACGGTACGCGCGCGGCTATGGCTGCCGGGGCGTGTATTCGGTCCTGCCGACGATCAGCCGCGGCTGTGGCTGATTCTTGCCGACGGCCGGGTATTGGCCTTCCGCCTGCCGAAGGTCGCGCTCGGCGATGACATGATAGTTGCGCCATTGGCGCAAGCCGTGGCGGACGATCTGCGCGGCATGTGTTGGGAGATCGAGCATCCGGCTTTCGGCTGGGCGCAGGTGCTTTACGCGGCGCCCGTGCTGCCCGTGCCGCAGAAAGACCATGCCGCCTTCCTTTTCGATCCTGACTACCGACGCTTTCTCGCCTGTCTCGATGAAGAGATCATGCGGCTTTTGTTGTCACTGGAGCGTGAGCCGTATCCGCCCGCGGTCACCCGGCGCGATGGTGAAGGGCCGCATCCGTTGCCGCGCCTTTATCTCGCCTCAGTGCGCAACTACAACCGCCTCGCCGCTTTGCCGCCCGAGCAGCGCGAACGGCGCATGCAGGCGATCACCCGCTTCCCCGTTTTGGTGGCGCCGACTCTTTTGACTCTGCACCATTCGCCGAATGTTTGCGACGGCAAGCGCCATGCCTGGCGGGAAAAGGACGCAACGGTCGAGGCGGCCATCGACGCCGGACGCGATCTGGCCGGCGCGCTGGCGCGGCATTACGGCATATCCAAGGGTCTCGTGCGCTCGCCGCTGTGCACAGCAATGTGGGCGGCGCGCGATGGCAAGCTGCGGCAAGGCTGGCTGAAGCTCCTTGATGCGCTGCCGTCCAATCAGCGGCCCACGCTTCCTGAATTCGAGCGCTGGCAGCTTTATCTCGCCAATTATTTCGCGTTGCTCGGCGAGAACGATCAGCGCCACCCCTTGCCGCAGCCCCCCGAGGTGCATCGCGGCGCGTTTCGCCTCGGCTGGTCACGCACATGGGAGACGGCGGCGCGGCGTTACGGCAATCTGCATCCGGCCCTGGCCGATTGCGAGGACTTCCTCACCGCCGCACGCGAAATGGCGGCCCACCGCTTGCGCCGTGCCTATGGCCCACCGAGGGGACGGCTGGCGGCTGGGTGGCTCGCCTGTCATGGCCTGCTGGGGTTGCTGGAGGCGTCGAGGCGCTGGCACCGGCTGCGGCCGACGCCTGAGCGCTGGGACGTGCCGGAGGGCTTTCGGCTGCCGGCCATTCTCGGCCACTGGCAAGACCGAGGCCGCCACGCCGAAGAATTGCTCACGCCCGAGGCCCTGAGCGATGAAGGCGAAGCGATGGAGCATTGCGTGGCGAATTACTGGCCAGAATGCGTGGCCGGCGATCGCATCTTCGCCTTACATTTGCCCGATGGCGAACGGGCCACCGCGCAATACCGGCCGACGATCCGTGATGACGTCGACCACGACACCGAATACCGGCTGGCGCAGTTGCGCGGCCCGTTCAACCAAGAGGTCAGCGATGCGATGTTCGCCTGGGCGCAGATCGTTGCCTGCGCGCTCAACCAGCCTTCGCGGCAGGAGGCACGCTGGGCGGCGCTGGAAGCGCGCGGACGGCTGGACGTCGCACGCCACGACGCGCGCCACCACTGGCTGGCCTGGCTCGATGCGAAAAGCGCACGCCAGTTGGCAGCCGTGCTGGACTGGCTGGGCATGCAGCCACCGGGGCCGGAAGTATTGCTATCCGCCTCGATTGCCGGCTATCAGTACCATGCCGGGCCGAAGATCGAAGAGCGGCTGCGCCCAGGGCAGCCGCTTCAGCTCATGCGCGAGCTGGCCAATCCGCATGATCCACTTGCGGTGCGTATTGATTGGAAAGGCCAAAAGCTTGGCTACGTGCCGCGGGAGCGCAACGCCGAGATTGCCGCCCGCCTGGATGATGGCGAAGCCTTGCGCGCACGCATTGCGGACATCGACTTCGATGCCGAGCCCTGGCGGCGGGTAGGGTTCATAGTCGAAAAGGCAACAGACGCTCAGGCGTGAGGAAGCCGTCCCATGGGGAAACGCGACTCGCAAGAAACGATCAAGAAACGCTGGTTCAAGTGGCTTGGTGTGGATTTCAATACCCGCCGCAGTTTTTTCGATCTTCACCCAGACCATAGCAGGCGTCTTTGCACCTGCCCGGCCTGCGGTTACCCGATGCTCGCCAGTCGCGCAGGTTTTGACTATTGCAGCCTGTGCCATTGGGAGGACGACGGCCAGGACGACCCCCACGCCGATGAGGCGTGGGGCGGGCCGAACGACCACAGCCTGACGCAGGCGCGGGCGAATTTCGAAATCACCTGCTGTGTCTGGTCGTTCGAAGAGAGGGGCGATTTCTCCCGCTGGAACGAGGCGACGCTGTTCGATGAGCGCATGATCGCTTCCAAGCGACGGCTGCGTGCCGCGTACGAGGCGCTGATGAGCTGCGAGACGCTCGCCCAGAGCTACGATCAGTGGCAAGAGATCGATGTTTTGTGGCGGGCGCACTTCGAACTACGTAATGCGGTTGAATCTGAAGTGGATGAAATGATGGGAAAAACCAACAAACCGTAGCACGGAAATAACCGGCGATGAACGATGCGCTTATTGCCATCTTGCCTGGGTCTGAATCTCATCCTTGCGCGGCTGCCTGAAAACTCCATGAATACTTTGATCACTATCGTCTCCGTCTATCTCACCATCTGCGCTGTGCTGCCTGCCATCATTGGTTTGCAGCGAGGTTTGTCGCGGAGCCAGATTGCCGTCATCTTGACACTGGAGCCACACTCGGCTGGACGGGATATGGTGCGTTGCTGGCCTGGATATTGGCGTTGCTGGACGACCCTGCGGATCAAGGCATCACGTTTTCTGTCACGGTGTATTGGAATGTCTCGCACCCACGTCGCTAACCCCCCCGCTTCCACAGGCTCGATGCCGGCGAAAAGCTTACCGCCCGCATTGAGGAAATCGAACCCGATGCCGAACCTTGACGGCAGATGGGGTATGTCATCGAATCAGCCGCTGAGGAGCAGGGTGCGCTATAGTGTTCTGCGCCTGCCGGCGCGAAGCGGACTGGCTGCCGGGCCGATAGTCCGCCGAGGAGCTCCGGTGCACCGGATCATGCACGCGGAACGGGACCCGGCAGGCGTCATCGATTTGGGTAGAGCGCATGCAGGGCGGCCACTTCTTCCGCCACTTGCTGTTTGAGTGAGATGGGCGCTTCGACCACGACATGTCGCCCGTGGCGCAGGATATCCATCAGCAACTCGCGCTCATCCGCGTAGGGCACCCGCAAGAGATAACTGCCGTCGGGCAGCCACTCCGATTGCTGCTGGGAATGCCAGCGCTCGGCGGCCACCCAGCGGGCGCGTTCCGGTGAAAAGCGCAATACCGCGCGCGCCTTCGGCTTTCCAGAGAAAATGCCATAGGCGCTGGCATAGTGGGCGTCGAGTGCCTTGTCGGAAACATTGCGCGCTTTTTCACGCAACACCCTCACCCGCTGAATGGTATCGATCGAGAAGCTGCGCAGGCCTTGGCGCAGGTGACACCAGGCATCCAGATACCAGTTATCCCGGTAATGGATGAGACGTTGCGGGGAGACCGTGCGGGTATTGATCTCGTTCCGCCCCCGGTTCCAGGCATCTATCTCGATGCGTTTGCGCTCCAGCAGGGCCATCGCAATGTCGGTGAAGAAGCGAGGCTCGACCGTGCGCCTAGCCATCGAAAGCAGACGCACCCGCTGGGTAATCTCGCTGGCAGCGTGGCCCGAAGCCTCCAGCAGCGCAGCCAGACGCGCATGAAGAGGAGCGACATGGGTAGCCAGAATGCCCGGCTCGATGTCCGCCAACAGCTTTTGTGCGGCGAGGAGCGCATACAGTTCGCCTGGGGAAAACCATAGCCCCGGTAGCTCGTAGGCAGGGCCTGTGGTCTTGACACTTTCGAAGCGGTAGCCGCGGGCCTCACGATCCCAGACGATGGGCGCATTGAGCCGCTCGCGCAGGTATTCCATGTCCCGCTTGAAGGTGGCGCGCGAGACTTCCAGTTCCTCCAAAAACACGGCCAGCGGCACCACCCGCCGCTCGTGCAGCATCAGGTCGATCTTGTAGAAGCGTTCAGTGCGGTTCATGCATGAAGAATAGCAGTGGCTCGCTTATTGAGCCATAGGTCATGGGATCATGAAAAAAACTTCGGGAGAAGCCCCGATGAACGAAGCCCCCGCAGAATTTACGCCTCCGGCGCGTTTCTCGCTGTTTGGGAAAGCGCTGGAGCCGTTGCGCGACGCCTTCAACCAGCGGCTGGCTGCTCCGCCGCCAGTCGGAGAATATGTCGCCGAGCCCTTGACATGTGCGCAGAGAGTCAGTGATCGCTGGCTGCGGTTTCTATCCGAGGCGCATCGGCATTTCGACTGGATCAACCGCGAGATTCTCTCCAACGAAGCGGCCGACGAATCGGCCGTCCAGCACGGCATCGGTCGTCTCGAGGCCTTTTTCGAAATGATGCTGGACGAATGGGATGCCTTGCGCGGCGCCGTATTTCCCGCCTCTCATGCCGACATGCAGGCGCTTCTCGCCGCTGCCCTGCGTCACAATCTCGACGAAATCCAAGAATGGCTGACGCGGCTGTCCGCCATTCTGACCGACCCTGTCGCTGAGCTTCGTCGGCAGGGACTGCCCTTGGAAGGCCAAGTCGAACTGGATGTGACGCTCAAACTCACCGGCGCGCCCGAGCTTGACATACTGACTGTACGAATGAATGAAGCCAACGCCAGGATCGACAGGGAGCTTTCTCGCCAGCAGCGCCATCGCAGTCCTCCCGAAAAGCGGCGCTTGGGATTCTTTGACATCGTGCTCGGCACGGCTCTGGGTAGTTATCTCTACGATCTTTTCGATGATGACTGAGTCGTGGCGCAGGAGTGGCGATGATTACTGCAAAGCGCTTTCCGAAGAGTTCATCGGGAGGCGAACGGCAACCCCGGTCGCTTTTTCTGTCCAGTTGCCAGCGACAACCTCCTGCCCGCAAACCCGCATGGTTGCGAGGGGTGGCCTCTTGAATGCTCAAGAGGTTGGCAGATAAAAACGACAGCAGAGAGGCTTGGGTGGAGGCAAAACTGGGGTATTCGAGAGTGCTTTGTTCAAGAGGCTTTCTCGCAAAGGCCCGCCAATTCTCGCGTTGCGGGCGGGCGTAAAAAAGCCCGAAACGGGTTCGGGCTTTTGAAATTGGTGGCCAGGGGCGGAATCGAACCGTCGACACGCGGATTTTCAATCCGCTGCTCTACCAACTGAGCTACCTGGCCTTGGTTCGGCCAAGGTTCCAAGCACGAACGAAGTTTTGCATTTAAGCGTGAAAAGCCTTTCCG
>CAZYEY010000016.1:0-16018 GCA_964646585.1 uncultured Thiobacillus sp.
GCGTAGCTGTACGCGCGCTGCTTTTTGTTTCAATGATCGGGGGACGACCTGGCTCTAGACAGCGCGGAGCGTCGGCGGCGCCAGAGGTGTATAAGGGACAGGATGGCCCCTGCACCTTGCGCAATATCGCCTCCTGGCGCGTCAAGGAAACCGACCGCATCGCCGCCATGGCCGGCGAACTGCGCAAGCTCGGCGCCACCGTGGAAACGGGGGAGGACTGGCTGCGCGTGATGCCGCCGGCGCGCCTCATCGCTGATGCCGTCATCGACACCTACGACGACCACCGCATGGCCATGTGCTTCTCCCTGGTGGCCCTGGGCGGCGTGCCGGTGCGCATCAATGATCCGAAATGCGTGGCCAAGACCTTCCCGGACTACTTCGAGCGCTTCGCCGCCATCACCACCACCGCCAGGTTCTGAATTCATGCGCACCGAGTCCATCCCCGTCATCGCCATCGACGGCCCCTCCGCCTCCGGCAAGGGCACGGTGGCCGCCCTGGTGGCCAAGGCCCTGGGTTTTCACTACCTGGATAGCGGCGCCATCTACCGGGTCGCCGCCTATGCCGCCCGACGCGCCGGGCTATCCCTGGAGGACGAGCAGGCCCTCGCCGAGCTGGCCAGGGGGCTGGACCTGCGCTTCGATGGCGTCGAGGTCTATCTGAATGGCCAGGCCGTGGGCGATGCCATCCGCACCGAAGAGGCTGGCCGCGCCGCCTCGAAGATCGCCGCCCTGCCGGTGTTGCGGGCGGCCTTGTTGGAACGCCAGCGGGCCTTCCGCCAGGCTCCCGGACTGGTGACCGACGGCCGCGACATGGGCTCGGTGGTGTTCCCGGATGCGACGGTCAAATTCTTCCTTACCGCGAGCTGCGAGGAACGGGCGAAAAGACGCTATAAGCAGTTGATTGAAAAAGGTTTCGATGCTAACCTCGCCGACCTGTTTCAGGACTTGAGCGAGCGGGACGCGCGGGATGCCGCCCGGGCCGTGGCTCCCCTGAAGCAGATGGCGGATGCCGCTTTGCTGGATACCACCGGCCTCACCATCGAAGAGGCCGTGGAGCGGGTGCTCCAGGGATACCGTACAGCCATCTCCGCCGCCTGAACCGCCGAGAGGCGCCGTCCGGATGAAGCTCCGGGCGCCTTTCGGTTTTTTTGTTTTCAACCAACCCGCCGTGGCAACACGGTTTTTTCTAGGTTTCCACATGTCCACCGCAACCGCCACCGAACCCATGGAATCCATGGAATCCTTCGCCGCCATGTTCGAGGAAAGCATTTCCAAGCAGGAAATGCGTCATGGCGAAGTCATCACCGCCGAGGTCGTCGCCATCGACGACAACTTCGTCACCGTCAACGCCGGCCTCAAGTCCGAGAGCCTGATTCCCGTCGAGGAGTTCAAGAACGACCGCGGCGAGCTGGAAGTTCAGGTGGGCGACTTCATCCAGGTCGCCATCGAGTCCATCGAAGACGGCTACGGCTCCACCAAGCTCTCCCGGGATCGGGCCCGTCGTCTGGCTGCCTGGCTGGACCTGGAAGCGGCCATGGAAGAGGGCCGCGTGGTCAAGGGCGTGATCAACGGCAAGGTCAAGGGTGGCCTGACGGTCATGTGCAACGGCATCCGCGCCTTCCTGCCCGGTTCCCTGGTGGACGTGCGTCCCATCAAGGACACCACTCCCTTCGAGGGCAAGGAAGCCGAGTTCAAGGTCATCAAGCTGGACCGCAAGCGCAACAACGTGGTGGTCTCCCGCAAGGCCGTGCTGGAACAGAGCATGGGCGCCGAGCGCGAGACCCTGCTGGCCAACCTGAAGGAAGGCGCCCAGGTCAAGGGCGTGGTCAAGAACATCACCGAATACGGCGCCTTCGTGGATCTGGGTGGCATCGACGGCCTGCTCCACATCACCGACCTGGCCTGGCGCCGGGTCAAGCATCCCTCCGAAGTGGTCAACGTGGGTGACGAGGTCACCGCCGTGGTGCTCAAGTTCGACCAGGAGAAGAACCGGGTCTCCCTGGGCCTCAAGCAGTTGGGCGAAGATCCGTGGGTGGGTCTGGCCCGCCGTTACCCCACCGGCACCCGCATGTTCGGCAAGGTGGCCAACCTCACCGACTACGGCGCCTTCGTGGAGATCGAGCCGGGCATCGAGGGCCTGGTGCACGTGTCCGAGATGGACTGGACCAACAAGAACGTCAATCCCTCCAAGATGGTCTCCCTGGGCGACGAGGTGGAGGTCATGGTGCTGGAGATCGACGAGGACCGTCGCCGCATCTCCCTGGGTATGAAGCAGTGCAAGGCCAACCCCTGGGACGAGTTCGCCATGAACTTCAAGAAGGGCGACAAGGTGAAGGGCCAGATCAAGTCCATCACCGACTTCGGCGTCTTCATCGGCCTGTCCGGCGGCATCGACGGCCTGGTGCACCTGTCCGACCTGTCCTGGAGCCTGCCTGGCGAGGAGGCCCTGCGCAACTACCGCAAGGGCGAGGAAGTGGAAGCCGTGGTGCTGGCCATCGACGTGGAGAAGGAACGCATCTCCCTGGGCGTCAAGCAACTGGAGAACGACCCCTTCAATGCCTACGTGGCCACCCATGACAAGGGCTCCATCGTCAAGGGCGCGGTCAAGTCCCTGGATGCCAAGGGCGCGGTCATCACCCTGGACGGCGACGTGGAAGGCTATCTGCGTGCTTCCGAGGTGTCCCGCGAGCGGGTCGAGGATATCCGCAACCACCTGAAGGAAGGTGACATGGTGGAAGCCGTGATCATCAACATCGATCGCAAGAACCGCCAGATCAACCTGTCCATCAAGGCCAAGGATGCCGCCGAGCAATCCGAGGCCCTGCGCAAGCTGGCTTCCGAGCAGTCCACCGGCACCACCAACCTGGGGGCGCTGCTCAAGGCCAAGCTCGACAACAAGAGCGCTGAATGATCGAGGTGGGCGCCATGACCAAGTCGGAGCTAATCGCCCGGCTGGCGGAGCGCCATCCTCATCTGGTCGCGGCGGATGCCGAACTGGCTGTGAAGACGATCCTGGACGCCATGGTGAACAGCCTGGTGGAAGGGGAACGTATCGAGATCCGCGGGTTCGGCAGTTTCAGCTTGAATTTCCGGCCGCCCCGGGTGGGACGCAACCCCAAGACCGGCGAGAAGGTCCATGTCGAAGGCAAGTATGTGCCCCATTTCAAGGCGGGCAAGGAATTGCGTGATCGGGTGGATTTCAAGGAATAAAACGATTCCCGTCAGCAGCTCAGAGGCGCCGGCCACCCCGGCGCCTTTTTTATTCCCCGCGCCGGCGCTGTGGTTCGCCCCGAACCATCCCGCTACAATCGCGCCAATCCCCGTCCCCCCCAATCCACCGGCCTGATTCGTGCGCGCCCTGGCACTGCCCCTGAAGATCGTAATGTTCCTGTTGCTCCTGGGGTTCGCGGCCCTCAACAGCGACCCGGTGCGCTTGCGTTACCTGCTGGGCCTGGAATGGCAGGCGCCCCTTTCCCTGGTCATACTTGTCGCCTTCGCGCTGGGCCTTCTGGTTGGCCTGCTGGCCTGCTCGGCGCGCCTGTTGCGTGGACATCGGGAGTTGCGCGCCCTGCGCCGGGATCTGCATCGGGAGTGAGCGTGGAATTCGAGGCCTGGTATCTGCTGGTCATTCCCTTGTTCTTCGCCCTGGGCTGGATCGCGGCCCGGGTGGACATTCGCCATGTCATGCGGGAATCCCGGGAAGTGCCCCGGTCCTATTTCAAGGGGCTCAACTACCTGCTCAGCGAGCAGCCGGACAAGGCCATCGAGGCCTTCCTGGAAGTGGCGAAGATGGATCCGGACACCCTGGAACTGCACTTCGCCCTGGGCGCTCTGTTTCGTCGCCGGGGTGAGCTTGACCGGGCCATCCGCATCCACCAGAACCTGGTGGATCGGGCCGACCTGTCCCAGGATCAGCGCATGAAGGCTTTGTACGAACTGGGGGAGGACTTCCTCAAGTCGGGTCTGCTGGACCGGGCCGAGTCCGTGTTCCGCCGCCTGGAGAGTGGCACCCATGCCCTGGATGCCCTGCGCAACATCCTGGAAATCCAGGTGCTCACCAAGGACTGGCGGCAGGCCATCCAGACCGCCGGGCGTCTGGAGAAGCTGGGCTGTCCAGCCCAGAACGCGGACACCGCCCACTACTACTGCGAACTCGCGGTGGCTGCCATGTTGAAGGGAGATTGGGATGCCGCCCGGGAATTCCTGGGACAGGCCCGGAAGGAACACCGTCGCTCGGCCCGGGCCTGGATGCTGCTGGGGGATCTGGAAGCGCAGATGGGCGACGACGAGGCTGCCATCGCCGCCTGGCGCGGCCTGGAGGAACTCAATCCTGCCTACCTGCCCACCGTGGCCGAGCGCCTGGTGCAGGCCCATTCACGGCTGGGCCGCCCCGGCGAGGCCATCGCGCTGCTCAAAGCCTATCTGGACCGGCGCCCCAGCCCGGATCTGTTGCATCTGCTGTTCCAGACCGTGGCCGAACAGCAAGGCTGGGAGGCCGCCCGCCAGCTCGCCGCAGAGGAGCTCAAACGCCATCCCAGTCTGCGCGTCTTGGACGACTATCTCCAGGCCAGCAACGCAGTCAGCCCGGAATCCATGGAGATCCGCCTGGCTCAGGACCTGGTCCATCGTCAGGTGAGCCGGACCGCCTATTACCAATGCGCCCACTGTGGCTTCAAGGCGCGCCAGTTCTTCTGGCAATGCCCCGCCTGCGCCCGCTGGGAAAGCATCCCTCCGGAAAGAGTGGAACATGATTGAAGCCGTCTCCGATCCCCGCGTCATCGTGGCGCTGGACTATCCCGACGGGGCCTCTGCCCGGGCCATGGTCGCCCGCCTGGCCCCCGGCCTGTGCCGGCTCAAGGTGGGCAAGGAACTGTTCGTGGCCGCAGGCCCGGATCTGGTCAGGGACCTGGTGGATCAGGGCTTTGGCGTCTTCCTGGACCTGAAATTCCACGATATTCCCAATACCGTGGCCCAGGCCTGCAGGGCCGCCGCCCGGTTGGGGGTGTGGATGACCAACGTCCATGCTTCTGGCGGTCCGCCCATGCTCGCCGCCGCTCGGGAGGCCCTGGAATGCTTCGAACATCGGCCTTTGCTCATCGCCGTGACGGTACTGACCAGCATGGGGCCGGCGGAGCTGAAGGCCATCGGCCTCGAAGCCGGTCCGGAAGAACAGGTGCTGGTCCTGGCCAGGCTGACCCGGGAGGCCGGGCTCGACGGCGTGGTCTGTTCCGCCCTGGAAGCCCCAGCCCTGCGCCGGGAACTGGGACCGGATTTCCGTCTGGTGACCCCGGGCATCCGCCCGGCCGGTAGCGCGGCCGGAGACCAGACCCGCATACTGACGCCGTCTCAAGCTTTGCAAGCCGGCGCCGATTATCTGGTCATCGGCCGGCCCATCACCCAGGCGCCGGACCCGATCGCTGCCCTGCAACAGATCCATGCTGAAATCGCCGCTGCCCAACAACCTGAGCAACCCCGGGAACAACCATGAAAATCGCCATCGCCGGCACCGGCTACGTCGGTCTCTCCAATGCCATCCTGTTCGCCCAGCACCATGAGGTGGTGGCCCTCGACATCGTCCCCGAGAAGGTGGCGATGCTCAACCGTGGGGAGTCGCCCATCGTCGACACGGAGATCGAGGATTACCTGCGCAACAGGACCCTGAATTTCCGGGCCACCCTGGACAAGGCGGATGCCTACGAAGGCGCGGAGTTCGTGGTCATCGCCACCCCCACCGACTACGATCCGGAGACCAACTACTTCAATACCCGTTCGGTGGAGGCGGTCGTCAGGGATGTCATGACCATCAACCCCCAGGCGGTGATGGTGATCAAATCCACGGTGCCGGTGGGATACACCGCGAAACTGAAAGCCGAAACCGGAAGCTCCAACCTCATCTTTTCTCCCGAATTCCTGCGGGAGGGCAAAGCGCTGTACGACAACCTGCACCCCTCCCGCATCATCGTCGGCGAGCGTTCGGCGCGGGCCCAGACTTTCGCCAACCTGCTCAAGGAAGGCGCGGTGAAGCAGGACATTCCCGTGTTGTTCACGGATTCCACCGAGGCCGAGGCCATCAAGCTTTTCTCCAACACCTACCTGGCCATGCGCGTGGCCTACTTCAACGAACTGGATACCTATGCTGCGGTGCACGGCCTGGATACCAGGCAGATCATCGAAGGCGTCTGCCTGGATCCCCGTATCGGCAGCCACTACAACAATCCCAGCTTTGGCTATGGCGGCTATTGCCTGCCCAAGGACACCAAGCAATTGCTCGCCAACTACCGGGACGTGCCCCAAAACCTGGTGCGGGCCATCGTGGACGCCAACACCACACGCAAGGATTTCGTCGCCGATAGCATCATCGCCATGCGGCCGCGGATCGTGGGCGTGCACAGGCTGATCATGAAAGCCGGTTCCGACAATTTCCGCGCCTCCAGCATCCAGGGGATCATGAAGCGCATCAAGGCCAAGGGTATCGAGGTCATCGTCTATGAGCCGGTGCTGACCGAGCCGGAGTTCTTCCATTCCCGCGTGGTCAACGATCTGGCCGAGTTCAAACGCCAGTCCGACGTCATCGTCGCCAACCGCATCACCGACGACCTCAAGGACGTGGCGGACAAGGTGTACAGCCGCGATCTGTTCGGCAAGGATTGAAAATGGATCGAACCCTGGAGGACTTCGTCGGTAACACCCCCCTGGTCCGCCTGAAGAAGTTGCCCGGCGACACCTCCAACGTGGTGCTGGTGAAGCTGGAAGGCAACAATCCGGCAGGTTCGGTGAAGGATCGACCGGCGCTGTCCATGATCGCCAAGGCCGAGGCCCGGGGCGAGATCAAGCCTGGCGACACCCTCATCGAGGCCACCAGTGGCAACACCGGCATCGCCCTGGCCATGGCCGCTTCCATGCGCGGCTACCGCATGATTCTCATCATGCCCGAGCATCTTTCCGTCGAACGCCGCCAGACCATGCGCGCCTTCGGCGCCGAGCTCCTGCTCACGCCCAAGGAAGGCGGCATGGAGGCGGCGCGGGATCTGGCCGACCGGATGGTAGCGGCGGGGGAGGGCATCATGCTGGACCAGTTCTCCAATCCCGATAACCCGGCGGCCCACTACGAGGGCACCGCCCCCGAAATCTGGCGAGATACCGGCGGGCGCATCACCCATTTCGTCTCCAGCATGGGCACCACCGGCACCATCATGGGGTGCGCCCGCTACTTCCGCGAGGTCAACCCGGCCATCCAGATCGTCGGCGTGCAGCCGGAAGAGGGCGCCCAGATCCCCGGCATCCGCAAATGGCCGCCGGAGTATCTGCCCAGGATCTGCGATTTTTCCCGGATCGATCGCATGATCTACGTGGGCCAGGCCGACGCGGAGGAGACCACCCGGCGGCTCGCCCGGGAAGAGGGCATCTTCGCCGGCATCTCCTCCGGCGGCGCCTTGCACGCCGCCTTGCGGCTCAGCCAGGAAGTGGAGAACGCGGTCATCGTGTCCATCGTCTGCGACCGGGGCGACCGTTATCTCTCCACCGGGGTGTTCCCCGCCTGACGCCTCCGCGATCAAGGGCGCAGCCGGCTGAAGACGTAGGACGTGTCGCGCTGGCTGGTGTGGCAGTCGAAACAGGCGCTCTTGGCGTTGGCGCCCACAGCCCGGTCCGTCCTGCTGTCTCCCTTGAAGCCCTCGAAGCCCCATCCGCCGGTGGCGGCGTATTTTTTCGCGTCGAAATGCATCACCCCCAAAACCTTTCGGGGGCCTTCGACGATGGCGTGGTCCGCGGATTTGGCCTCCAGTAGATCGAACACGATCACGGCGCCATTGGCATAGCGGCCCTTGCGGTACCCCTCCACGGCCTTGGGATTCGCGTACAGGTGGTGGATGCCGCCGAAGGCTTCGTGCAGGGGGTGGCCCGCCTGGATTACCATGCTCTTAATGTGGTGCCAGTCTCGATAGCCTTCCGGGTAGGGCACCGTGGGCGGATCGGCCGCGAGGGCCTGGCAGGTGGAAAGGCTCAGCAGGATGGTGGTGCAGGTCTTCAGCATGATGGTCTCCTTTGGGTTGTGGAGATTCCATGATTGGCTGGGCGCATGGGGCTGAAAAGCGGGCACAAACTGGTTCCTTGCTGACTTTCTGGTGCATCTTGATGAATGCAAAAGAGAAAAAAATTTTGCCACCGAAGCCATCCGTTGCCGGGATGGTAGAGAACATCGTCGGCTGCAAGTGGTCACTGACCGTGTTGGAGTTGGTGCGAAACGGCACGCGGCGGCCTGGCGCCATGGAGCATGCCATTCCAGGCCTGTCCGCCAAGGTTCTCAACGAACGCCTGCGCAAGCTGGTGCGCTATGGAATTCTCGACAAGGCCGTGTTTGCGGAAGTCCCGCCGCGCGTGGAATACCGGTTGACCGATTTCGGCGCCCGTTTCGTGGACATCCTGGACCGCATCGAGGCCCTCGATCGGGAAACCGCCGGATTGAAGTCCGCGTCCGCCACCGGTCCGGAGGAATCGCCCGCCAAATGAAACCTGGGATTCACATCCGGCTCGCCGGGGCAGGCTGAGCGGATGGTTCGTGGTCGCCGCCCACCTACCGCGAATGATGCGATGCGCCTTGCCGGTAGAGCAGAAAGACGCAGGGTCTGCGCTCGATAGAGGGGTGGATGCAGCGCCATGTGGCGACGCTGTGGGTGGATACGGTTTCCGTGTCCAGGGTGAGATCCCAGGCCAGGGTGACCAGGGTGTCTCCCTGGCAGGCGGTCAGAATGGCTTCCATCATGGCCTGGTTGCGGTAGGGGGTCTCGATGAAGATCTGGGCGGCGTCTTCCCGCTGGGCCCGCTGCTCCAATTCGCGCAGGGCATGCAGGCGTTCCGCCGGCTTGGTCGGCAGGTAGCCGTGGAAGGCGAAGCGTTGGCCCACCAGTCCGGAACCCATCAAGGCCAGGAGAATGGAGGAGGGGCCCACCAGGGGGCGCACCCTCACCCCCCGGGCGTGGGCCAGGCGCACCAGATCCGCGCCCGGATCGGCCACGGCGGGGCAGCCGGCCTCGGACAGCAGGCCCACGTCCCGGCCGTCCAGCAGGGGGCGCAACAGTCCTTCCAGCTCCGGGTCCCGGGTGTGCTCGTTGAGTTCCAGCAGGGTCAGTTGCTGAAGCGGCGTGGCCGTGGGCAATTGCTTGAGGAAGGCCCGGGCGGTTTTGGGGTGTTCGACGATGAAGGTATCGAGTCCGGCGGCGACGCGGCGGGTCTCCGCCGGCAACACCCTTTCCAGGGGCGTGTCGCCCAGGGGGGTGGGAATCAGGTAGAGGGTGCCGGCCACATCAAGCCGCGTGGGTCAGGACGTCCAGGCCCTCGTTGGCCAGCATCTCGGTGAGCTTGATGAGGGGCAGACCCACCAGGGCGTTGGGATCCTCGGTTTCAAAGCGGGCGATGAGGGCGATCCCCAGGGATTCGCTTTTGGCGCTGCCGCAGCAGTCGTAGGGCTGATCTTTGCGCAGGTAAGCCTGGATCTGGGCATCGCTGTAGTCCCGCATCACCAGGCGCACCGGCACGGTGGCGGTCTGTGCCGTCCCCGTCCGGGCATTCAGCAAGGTCAGGGCGGTATGGAATTCCAGGGACTTACCACGCATGGCCCGCAGTTGTTCCACGGCTTTCTCGTGGGTGACGGGCTTGCCCAGCTGAACTCCTTCCAGCAAAGCCACCTGGTCCGAACCGATGATGAGGCCATCGGGGAAGCGCTCCGCCACCGCCCGGGCCTTCGAGAGGGAAAGGCGTCGGGCGGTTTCGTCCGGGGATTCGCCGACCAGTGGCGTTTCGTCCACGTCGGGCGCGGCCACCTCGAACGGCACGCCCAGGCGAGCCAGCAGTTCCCGCCTGTAGGGCGAGGTGGAAGCCAGGACCAGCCTCATTCCGGTTGGATCTCCACCAGTACCTGGTCCGGAGTCACCGCGTCGCCCTTGGCGACGAAGACGTTGGTGACAATGCCGCTGACCGGAGCCTGGACCTCGTTTTCCATTTTCATGGCCTCGATGACGAGGACGCCATCGCCGGCTCTCACCTTGTCGCCGGCTTTCACCTTCACTTCGACGATGGTGCCGGGCATGGCGGTGGTGACGCAGCCGGCGTGGGTGGGGCGGGGCCGCTGCTTGCTGCCGGCGCTGCCGCCATCGCCCCCCTTCTTGCCACTGGTTTTGCGGGGCGCTACGGCACCGGGGGTGATTTCCACCTCATCCAGGGTTTCCAGGAGGACTTCCTCGGCGACACCGTCCACGTGGACGTAGAAGGGCCGCTGGCCTTCTCCGTGGCCGGTGCCCTTGATGCGGATGTGGTAGGTCTCGCCGTGGAGGGTGACGTTGAACTCGCTGGGGGCGTAAACGGCCGGGCAGGACAGGGCCTCCCGGGATTCGGGCGGCAGCAGGGGCTCTGGGGCCAGGGTGCCGGCGGCCCGCTCTTGCAGGAAGGTGCGGCCGATGTCCGGGAACATGGCAAAGGTCAGCACGTCCTCGTCGGTCTTGGCCAGGCCTTCCGCCTCGCCGCGCAGCTTGTCCAGTTCGTCCGTGAACAGGTCGGCGGGGCGGCAGGTGATGACTTCCTGATCGCCCACGGCCAGCTTCTTCACTTCCTCGTTGATCTTGCCCGGGGCCGCGCCATAGCGGCCCAGCAGGTAGTTCTTCACTTCGTTGGTGACCGACTTGTAGCGGCCGCCGGTGAGCACGTTGAGCACGGCCTGGGTGCCGACGATCTGGGAGGTGGGCGTGACCAGGGGCGGGTAGCCCAGGTCCTCGCGCACCCGGGGGATTTCCGCCAGCACGTCGTCCATGCGGTTGAGCGCGCCCTGTTCCTTGAGCTGGTTGGTCAGGTTGGAAATCATGCCGCCCGGTACCTGGGAGACCAGGATGCGGGTGTCCACCTGGGGGCCGCTCATCTCGAACTGCCAGTATTTCTTGCGCACTTCCCGGAAGTAGGCGGCGATCTCCTGGAGGGTGCCTAGGTTCAGCCCGGTGTCGTACTGGGTGCCGGCGAAGGCGGCCACCAGGCTTTCCGTGGTTGGGTGGCTGGCCCCTTCGGCGAAGGCGGAGATGCAGGTGTCGATCATTACGGCACCGGCTTCCACACCCTTCATGTGTACCATGCTGGCCAGGCCGGAGGTGGCGTGGCTGTGCAGGTGGATGGGGATGGAGACGGCGGCTTTCAGGGCCTTCACCAGTTCGGCGGTAGTGTAAGGAGTGAGCAGGCCGGCCATGTCCTTGATGGCCAGGGTGTCGCTGCCCATGGCCTCCAATTGCCGGGCCAGGGCCACGAAGTAGGGGATGTCGTGAACCGGGCTGGTGGTGTAGGAAAGGGTGCCCTCGGCGTGCTTTCCAGCGGCCTTCACCGCTTCGATGGACACCCGCATGTTGCGGATGTCGTTCATGGCGTCGAATACGCGGAAGACGTCGACGCCGTTGTCTGCGGATTTCTGCACGAAGGCGCGCACCACGTCGTCCGGATAGTGCCGGTAGCCCAGCAGGTTCTGGCCCCGCAGCAGCATCTGGATGCGGGAATTGGGCAATGCTTTGCGCAACTTGCGCAGACGTTCCCATGGGTCTTCCTTCAGGAAGCGCACGCAGGAATCGAAGGTGGCGCCGCCCCAGGCTTCCAGGGACCAGAAGCCGGCTGCGTCAAGCTTGCCGCAGATGGGCAGCATGTCCTCGGTGCGCATGCGGGTGGCGATCAGGGACTGATGGCCGTCACGCAGAACCAGTTCGGTGATCTTGACTTGAGTCGTCATCGTGCTTTCTTCCGTTCAGATGCCGAGGTGGGCGGCGATGGCCGCGGAGATCGCCACGGCCACGTGTTCGGGCGGGCGCTTGACGGCGTAGTTCAGGAGTTCCGGATGACCTTCGACGAATCCGGTGTTGAAGCGGCCGGTGCGGAAGTCCGGGTTCTGCAGGATTTCCTGGTAGTAGGGGATGGTGGTCTTCACCCCGTAGACCTTCATGTCGTCCAGGGCGCGCCGGCCCCGCTCGATGACTGCGTCCCAGTTCAAGGCCCAGACCGTGAGCTTGGCGCACATGGAGTCGTAGTAGGGCGGGATGGTATAGCCGGAATACATGGCCGCATCCACCCGCACGCCGGGACCACCCGGGGCGTAGTAGCGGGTGATGCGGCCGAAGCTGGGCAGGAAGCCGTTCTGGGGATCTTCGGCGTTGATGCGGAACTCCATGGCGAATCCCCGATGCCGGATGTCTTCCTGCTTGTATTGCAGGGGCAGGCCGTCGGCGATGCGAATCTGTTCCTGAACGATGTCGATGCCGGTGATGTTTTCGGTGACGCAGTGTTCCACCTGGAGACGGGTGTTCATCTCCATGAAGTAGAACTGATTGTCCGAATCCAGCAGGAACTCCACGGTGCCGGCGTTCTCGTAGCCCACCGCCTTGGCAGCCCGCACCGCCAGCTTGCCGATGTATTCCCGCTGGGCCTCGCTGAGCTGGGGCGAGGGGGCGATCTCGATGAGCTTCTGGTTGCGGCGCTGGATGGAACAGTCCCGCTCGTACAGGTGGACGCAGTTGCCGTGGCTGTCGCCGATGACCTGGACCTCGATGTGCTTGGGATTCACCACGCACTTCTCGATGAACACTTCCGGCTTGCCGAAGGCCTTGGTGGCCTCGGACACCACCCGCTCGTAGTTCTTGACCAGCTCGTCGTCGGAGTCGCAACGGCGAATGCCCCGGCCGCCGCCGCCGTTGGTGGCCTTGAGCATGACCGGATAGCCGATCTCCCGGGCCAGCTTCAGGGCCTCCTCGGCATTTTCCAGGTTGTGGTCGGAGCCGGGCACCACCGGGATGCCGGCCTTGATCATGGCCTGGCGCGCCTGGATCTTGTCACCCATCTGGGTGATGACCCTGGCAGAGGGACCGATGAACTTGATGCCGCGCCTGGCGCAGACTTCCGCCAGCACCGGGTTTTCCGAGAGGAAGCCATAGCCGGGGTGGAGGGCGTCGCAGCCGGAAGCCACCGCCAGGTTCACGATGTTGTGGGCGTTGAGATAGCCCAGTACCGGGTCCGAGCCGATGTTGTAGGCCACGTCGGCCTTCTTGACGTGGAGAGCGTGGCGGTCGGCGTCGGTGTAGATGGCCACCGACTGGATCCCCATTTCCTTGCAGGCCCGCACGATGCGGACCGCGATCTCGCCCCGGTTGGCAATCAGTATCTTCTTGATCACGCTGTGGCCTTCGAATAAGTGACGCGGTCAGGAATTCGATACGGGAACAACGCCGACACGATCCCGTAGCTTTGACAAAAAAGGCTGTAAAGCTTAGCATTTACGGCTTATGTCTGCATCGGGACACTTGGACTCGCTTCGATTCGCCCGCTCCGGCGAAAGCCTGGAAGGCGTGCTCCAGGCCAAAGTGTTGCCCCGTTTGAAGGGCAATTTGACCTCAGAAGATGTTGCGGTGCAATACCGGATCGTCGGTGGTATCGAGGCAGGGAAGCCCGTGCTGAGGTTGTGGATCGAGGTGGATGTCTGGCTGACCTGTCAGCGTTGTTTGGAGCCGTTCCGGGAGCGGCTCGAATTGAGCAATATCCTTCCCATCGCCCGGGACGAAGCGGAACTGGCGCGCTGGGAGGCTGAAGATCCGCTGGTGGATGCGCTGGTTGCCGACGGCAGGCTGGATGTGGTGTCCCTGGTGGAAGACGAGATTTTGTTGAGCCTGCCCGTGTCGCCGCGCCATCCCGACGGCGCCTGCGGCCTGGGATGTCAGGCTTGATGCAGGGTTTTATTCAAGGAGTAAAAACATGGCTGTTCAACAGAACAAAAAGTCCCCTTCCAAGCGTGGCATGCATCGCGCCCACGACTTTCTGACCAATCCGCCCACCGCCGTGGAGGCCACCACCGGCGAGATGCATCTGCGCCACCACATCAGCCCCAATGGCTACTACCGTGGCCGCAAGGTCGTCAACACCAAGGCCGACAACTCCTGATCAAGTTTCGCGATCCTGCCCGGCGCGGAGATCGCGGCGGGCTGGTCGAACATGCGCGAAATCACGATCGCCATTGACGCCATGGGGGGCGATCACGGTCCCCATGTGACTGTCAAGGCCGCCTTGGCAGTCCTGCGCGAGGAACAGGACGTCAATATCGTTCTGGTGGGGCTGGAGGATGTTCTGCGCGCCGAGCTCAAGGCCAGCAGGTCCGAAGCCGGAACCCGGCTGCGCATCCACCATGCCAGCGAGGTGGTGAAGATGGACGACCCCCTGCCGGTCGCCCTTCGCACCAAGAAAGATTCCTCCATGCGTGTCACCGCTGATCTGGTCAAACGCGGTGAGGCCGACGCCGGTGTTTCCGCCGGCAATACCGGCGCCCTCATGGCGGTGTCCCGTTTCGTTCTCAAGACCCTGCCAGGCATCGACCGGCCCGCCATTGCCACCACCCTGCCTTCCCGCGCCGGCCAGACCTACATGCTGGATCTGGGCGCCAATGTGGACTGCACGGCGGAGCATCTGCTCCAGTTCGGCATCATGGGCGCCGCCCTGGTGTCCGCCATCGAGCACAAGGAACGACCCAGCGTGGGACTGCTCAACATCGGCGAGGAGGACATCAAGGGCAACGAGACGGTCAAGCGGGCTGGCGAACTGCTGAAGGAGAGTGGTTTGAACTTCTTCGGCAACGTGGAAGGCGACGACATCTACAAGGGCACCGTGGATGTGGTGGTGTGTGACGGCTTTGTCGGCAACATCGCCCTGAAGACATCGGAGGGTCTGGCCAAACTCATCGGCGATCAATTGCGCTGGGAGTTCAAACGGAACCCCATCACCCGCCTGGCGGGTCTCATCGCCCTGCCAGTGCTGCGCGCCTTCAAGAAGAAACTGGATCCCCGCCGCTATAACGGCGCCAGCCTGCTGGGCCTCAACGGCGTCATCATCAAGAGCCACGGTTCTGCCGACATCTTCGCCTTCACCCAGGCGGTGCACAAGGCCATCGAGGAAGTCCGTGGCGGCCTGCTTCGACGTATCGCCGACCAGGTCAACGCCCACCACAACGGCGTCGTTCCGGATGAAGAAGGAGAAGCGGCGTGAGCCAAGCGCCAAGAATCTATTCCCGCATCATCGGCACCGGCAGCCATCTGCCTGCCCGGGTGCTCACCAATGCCGACCTGGAAAAACTGGTTGAAACCACCAGCGAGTGGATATTGGAACGCACTGGCATCCGCGAGCGCCACATCGCCGCCGAGGGCGAGTTGACCAGCGACCTGGCCCAGCAGGCGGCCGAGGCGGCCATCGAGGCGGCCGGTATCGACGCTTCCGACATCGGGCTCATCGTGGTGGCCACCACCACCGCCGACCGGGTATTCCCCAGCACCGCCTGCGTGCTCCAGGCCAAGCTGGGCATCACCAACGGCACTCCCGCCTTCGATGTCCAGGCGGTGTGCAGCGGCTTCGTCTATGCCGTGTCCGTGGCCGACCAGTTCATCCGTTCCGGTCAAGTCAAGACTGCCTTGGTGGTGGGGGCAGAGACCCTGTCCCGCATCACGGACTGGACCGACCGGGGCAACTGCATCCTCTGGGGCGACGGCGCTGGCGCCGTGGTTCTGCAGGCTTCGGAGGAGCCCGGCATCCTCGCCACGCACCTCCATGCCGATGGCCGCTATCAGGATCTGCTGTTCGTGGACGGAGGCGTCTCCCTCAAGAAGGAAGGCGCCTGTTACATGCGCATGTCTGGCAATGCGGTATTCAAGATGGCGGTGAACACCCTGGACGCCATTGTCGATGAGACCCTGGAAGCCAACGGCCTGCAAAAGACGGACATCGACTGGCTGGTGCCGCACCAGGCCAACATCCGAATCATGCAGGCCACTGCGACGAACCCGGGGATGGGCATGGAGCGGGTGGTGGTCACCGTTGCCCGACAGTCCAATGCTTCCGGCGCTTCCATCCCCCTGGCAATGGACACCGCCATGCGGGAGTGCCGGAGCAAGGACGGCGAACTGGGGTTCGTGGAAGCCGTCGGCGGTGGTTGCACCGGGGGCGCGGTGGCGGTGGGGGGGGATGTTGG
>CAZYEY010000017.1:0-19630 GCA_964646585.1 uncultured Thiobacillus sp.
AGGCCCAGTTCCCGACCGATGGCGGCAGCGGTGAGCTGATGGTCGCCGGTGATCATCTTGACCTGGATGCCGGCGTGCTTGCAGTGGGCGATGGCCTTTTTCGCTTCTGCCCGCGGCGGGTCCATCAACCCGACCAGGCCCAGGAAAGTCCAGCCTTGCGCCCAGGCCATGAGGTCGCCGGCCGGATCGAAGTCCTGCGCGGCAACCACCCGCCGCGCCACGCCCAGCACGCGCAGGGCCTGGGTGGCGAGGTGTTCGTTCTCGGCCTCGATGCGCGCACGCTGGGTGTCGTCGAGCGCGTTCTCGCCCGTTTCCGCAAGCCACGCGGCGGAACGGGCCAGCAGCACGTCGGGCGCGCCCTTGATGAACATTTCCACGGTATCGCCGGCGTGGTGGAAGGTGGCCATGAACTTGTGCGCCGAATCGAAGGGAATCTCGGCGATACGTGGCTGTGCCTCCTGTTCGTATTCCGGGTGCAGCCCGCCCTTTTGCGCCAGCACCCACAGCGCGCCCTCGGTGGGGTCGCCGATCAGGGCGCCGTCGCGGACCCGCGAGTCCATGCAGAGGGCCATGGGCAGCAGGAAGGGGCGCAAATCCAGCCCAGGGGCATCGGAGCGGATTTCGCCGGCTGGCAGATAGCCCTCGCCGCTCACCGTGAAGCGATTCCCGGCGAACCACCCGGCGCGGGCGGTCATCTGGTTCAAGGTCAGCGTGCCGGTCTTGTCGGAGCAGATCACCGTGGTCGAGCCCAGGGTTTCCGCGGCGGAGAGCTTTTTCAGAATGGCGCGGTTTTTCGCCATGCGCCACATGCCAATGGCCAGCGTCACCGTCACCACCGCCGGCAAGCCCTCGGGGATGGCGGCCACCGCCAGGGCCACGGCGGTCATGGCGGCCTGCGTCCAGGGCAGGCCGCGCAGGGTGTCGAGCAGGAAGATCAGCGTCACCACCCCCCCGGCGATGGCGGCGAGTTTCTTGCCCAGGGTGTCGAGCTGCTTTTGCAGCGGTGTCTCCGCTTCCGGCGCCGCGGCGATCATGCCGGCAAGACGGCCCATCTCCGTGGCCATGCCGGTCGCCGTCACCAGCATCTCAGCGCGGCCCCGGGTCACCACGGTATTCATGAACAACATGTTGATCCGGTCGCCCAGCGGCAGATCGGCAATCTCCAACGGGGCCGTAGCCTTGCCTACCGCGTGGGATTCGCCGGTCAGCGCTGCCTCGTCCACCTCCAGCGCGTGCGCAGCCAGCAGTCGGCCGTCGGCGGGAACACGCTCACCCGCCTCCAGCAGGACGATGTCGCCAGGCACCAGCAGCGCCGCGTCCAACTCGACGACCTGGCCGGCGCGGCGCACCCGGGCGCTTGCCGCCAGCATGTTTTTCAGCGCCGCCAGGGTCTGCTCGGCCCTGTGCTCCTGATAAAAGCCCAGCGCGGCGTTGAACACCACGACGATGAGGATCACCACGCTGTCCTTCAGATCCCCCACCGCCCAGGCCAGCACGGCGGCGAATATCAGGACGACGACCAGGAAATTCCTGAACTGGTCGAGGAACTTCAGCCAAAGCGGGCGCGGCCGGGCTTCCACCAGGCGGTTCTCCCCGTAGGCCCGCAGCCGCTGCGCCGCCACATCGGCCGACAGCCCGTGCGCGGGGTCGGTTTCCAGCGCGGCGCAGACCGCTTCGGGGGGCTGTGCGTGCCAGGGTTTGGGCGGCGCGGTCATGTCTTGGTCTCTCGATCAGTTCAGCGTAGTTGCCACGAAAGCCCCATACACCGCCAGCAGGACCATGCCACGCCGGCGTGAAATCGCCCCCGCGCGAGGCAGGATCAACAACACGGTCAGCATGCCGAAAACCAGGGCCGCGGCAATCCCGGTCAATGGGGCCTGGATGGGGTGAATGGCGGCAGCCACCCCGACGATGGCCAGACCATTGAACAGATTACTGCCCAGAAGCGTGCCCAGGCCCACGTCATCGTGGCCGCGTCGCCGCGCCAACAAAGTGGTCACCAGTTCCGGCAGCGAGGTGCCAATGGCCACCACCAGCGCACCGATGACAAAGGCATGCACGCCCAGGGCCAAGGCGATGCCGGATGCGCCGGTGACAAACAGGCGCCCGGCCAGGATCAGGCCGGCCAGCCCCACCATCAGGAACAGCAGGGTGCGCAGCGGCCCGCCGATAGCCTGCGCTTCGGTTTGCGCCCGCGCATTTGTAGCCACATCGCGGCGGTGCGCGATGGCCTGCCGCGCAGTCAACGCCAGCCAGGCCGCGAACAGGGCCAGCAGCAGGGCGCCATCGGTGCGGGACAGCACGCCATCCAGGGCCAGCAGCAGCGTGAGCACGGGCACGGCAAGGGCCAGGAAGAAATCCCGCCGTATCTCGGCAAAGCTCGCCGACAAGGCCCCGAACAGCAGGGCCAGACCCAGGATCAGCGCGATGTTCACCACGTTGCTGCCCAGCGCGTCACCCAGGCCGATCTCCGGCTTGCCAGACAACGCGGCCAGGGTGGAGACGGTCAGTTCCGGGCTGGAGGTGGCGAAGGCAGCCAGCGTGGTGGCCACCAGCAGCTTGGGCAGACGCAGCCATGCGCTCAAACCGAGCACGCCCTTGAGGAAAAACTCCCCACCCAGCGCAGCCAGGGGAATGGCGGCAAGCAGGGCCAACAGGTCCATGGTGGCGATCATGATGCCACCTGGGGCGCGTCGTCATCCAGGTGGGCCGCCCATTCGCGCCATACCGCCCAGGCCACGGCCAGCACGACCGGGCCGGCGAACAGCCCGACCAGGCCAAAGGCGAGCAGACCGCCCAACACGCCGAACAACACCAGCAGGAAAGGAATGGCGCCTACGCTGCTGATGAACAGCGGACGCAGCACATTGTCGATCTGGCTGACCACCGCCGCACCCCATAGCCACACGCCAATGGCCGCCCCGGTCTCGCCCTGGAACAAGAGCCACAGGCCCGCCCCACCCCAGGCCAGGGGCGTGCCGAAGGGGATGAGGGCGAACAGCGCGGTCAGCACCCCCAGCGTCACCGGCGAACCCAGGCCCGCCACCCAGTAGCCGGCCCCGGCCACCGCGCCCTGAACCAGGGCGGTGAGCAATATGCCGTAGACCACGGCACGGGTGGTGGTGGCAGCGGCAGCGAGATAATCATGGGTGCGCTCGCCGATGAAGCGTGCCAGCACGTGGCGCAATTCGCGCACCATGCGGGCGCCGTCCCGGTAGAAGAAAAACAGGATCACCAGCACCAGCACCAGCTTGGCCAAATTTCTGCCGACACCGCCGGCGAGTTGGGCGGCATCCCCGGCATGGGACGCCAGCCACGCCTTGACGGCCGCGATCACGCCTTGCGGGTCGGCCAGAAGGAACGCCCGCTGCTGCGCCAGCCAGTCGCCCAGCCAGGGCAGGCTGGCGAGCCATGCCGGCAGGTCCGGCGGCGCGGCGATGAAGGCTTGCATGGCCGGCCCCAAGCGCCCGATTTCGGCCTGCGCCAACCAGGCCAGCCACAACAGCGGCGCGAACAAGGCCACGCCTGCCAGCAGGGTGACCAGACTGGCGGCCAGGGTGTCGCGACCGCCACAATGCCGACGCACCCATTGCGCCAGAGGCCAGGAGGCATAGGCCAGCACGCCCGCCCAGACCAGCGGCACCAGGAAAGGCGCCAGCACCACGAAGACCAGCGCCGCCAGGCCGCTCAGGGCCAGCCACGGAGTCAGACGGCGCGCCAGGGGGGAAACCGCCGACATCAGCTGCCGCGCACCATGGCCATCACCCGTCCCAGGTCCAGGGTGCCCGCCTGCTGCCGGATTTGCGGCAGGTACTGGGTTTGCAATTGCTTGGCCGGTCCCAGCAGGTTTTGGAAGGTGTCTCGCAACAGCGTCGTATCCATGCGCCGTCCGCCTGCGTAATAACGCTTGGCGAGCTGGCCCAGCGCATACGTGGTGGCGAAGGAGAAGGCCATGCCGGTGGCGGCGCTGCCGACTTTGCCAAGGGTCTTGCCCGCGGCCTTGCCGAGCAGGCCGCCGAGGAGCTTGCGGCCGAACTGTTCCAGGTACTGGGAGGTGAGCCCGACGCCGGCGGCGACGATGAATTCCTTGATGTGGCCTTGGTCGAGCGTCACGCCGTAGGCCCGGCCAATGCCGTACACCATTTTGATTTGCAGCGGGATGATGGCCATGGCGGCCCAGGATTGCGGCAGCAGTTCCAGCGCGCCATTCATCAGGCTGTAGTTGAGAATGGACTTGTCCAGCTCGGCCTCGGAGACGTTGGCCTGGACTGCCACCACCGGCCCGGGCGCGGTTGCGACTGTAGGCGCCGCCGCCGCAGAGAGTTCGACGATGGCATCGGTTTCGCTCTCGATGCGCTGCGCCTCGGCGCCGCCCAGCCCCAGCAGGCCTTTCAACTGGGCCAGGAAGCGCGCTTCCGCCTCGCTCACGCGGCCATCGGCTTCGCACACGCCCAGCGCGATCTCATAGGCCAGCTGCCGCTCCCCCATGTCGCCCAGGCGGGCGGCAGCGGCCTCGACGGTGACGCGCTCGAGCAGCACGTCCTGATACAGCCGCCTGAGATCGGCGGCGCCCTCCGCCCCGTCAATGGATTCGGCGATGCGGCGAATCTCCTCGCGCTCGCGGTCGTGCTTCTCGCCGTCGGCGAAAGCAGCGAACAGGGCCAGGCTGAGGAGCGCGTGCTGTTGTTCAAGGTTCATGTCCGTCACGCCTTTTTCACAGTGCAAGATCCAGTAGCGGGGGGATGGCTGCCTCTTTCACCGCCAGCCACTGGGCGTCGAGTCGCAGAAGGCCAACGCCGCCGGTGAGCAGCAAGCTGACCATGCCCAGCCCGGCGAACAGACTGAACGTGCGGCTCCTCGCCAGTTCGGCCAGGCCCCAGCCGACGGCAAAAACCAGCGCCACCGCCAGAGCGCTGGCGGGCCCCAACTGCTCCGGCTTGGATAGCTGCATGAGGATGAGCGGGGGAATCAGCAGGGTGACGGAAATTTCCAGCAGAGGGGAGCGGGATCGAGACATGGCGGGATCTCTCATCGGACCACTGGCCGGCCTTCGCCGATCCAGCGCGTGATACCGTCTTTCACGTTGTAAACCCGGGCATAGCCGTGTTTTTCCATCAGTTCCCGCGCCAGTGTATCGGTGCGGTTGCCGGTGCGGCAGATGAGGGCCACAGGCTGGTCTTTGGCCACCTCCCGCGCCAGAGTCTCGAAAAAGCCCGGCTGCAACCGCCCCGCGCTGTCCACCCAGGTAAGCATGCGACTACCGGGGATCACGCCGGTCGATCGCCATTCCTCGGCTCGACGTACATCGTAGAGCGGCACGCCCTGGTCGATCAATGCCTGAAGCTGGCCGTTGTCTACGTTTTCATAGGGCGGCTTGCTACAGCCGGACAGCGCGAGCGCCAGGAGCACCGGCAGGATGGCGGCGTGCCAATGGCGGATCGCGGGTCGGAACGAAGTCATCTCGAACTCCTTCAAGGATTCCATTCATTACAGCAGCTGGGATCGGCGGCGCAGGGCTCGCGGATGGGGGCGCCACAATCTGGACGGAGAGACCACGGTTTGGCGTGGGAGTTCTCCACTATCGGATGGATGGCCATGCGGCGGATGGGATGCAGATGGGGCGCGTCCTGTGCGATGAATGGGCCGCCGTTTTCCGGGCAAAAAAAGACCCGCCTGAGCGGGTCGGAAATACGTGTATACGTATGGAAGCCCGCAAAGCTTAGACGCGCCCGGCATCCCGGGGAATGCGACACGTTGTCGCAGCCCGGGGCTGGGGGTGGGTCGGTAGAATCCGGCCATGTCCGCTGTCCCCCGTCTGTCCTACAGCCCACCGGAATCGCCACCCGCCGAGGCCCAGCGCCGGATCCTCGCCTGGCGGGCCGTCCTCGTCCTGGGCGAAGGCGCCGGCGTGGGGTTGTTGTCTGGCGTTCTGGATGCGCGGCTGCCCCTGGCTTCCCTGGTCGGCATCCTGGTCCTCCATGCCGGGCTGGATGTGGTCGCCTGGGCCCGTTCCCGAGCAGGGGGCCTGCTGGCGGGAGAACTGCTCATGCACCTGGCGGTGGACGCGGCCGCCATCGCCGCCCTGGTCTACCTCACTGGTGGTTATGCGAATCCCTTCATCTCCCTGCTGCTGGTGCCCCTGATCCTGGCCAGCATCACCCTGCGTCCCGCCCATGCCTGGGTCATGGCCGCCTGGGTAGGGCTGCTCTATACCCTGCTCATGCGTGACTACCTGCCGCTGGAATTGCAGGTATCGCCGGAGGTGGCGGTGGATCTGCATCTTACCGGCATGTGGCTGAATTTCCTGCTCACCGCCGCCTTGGTGGCCGCCTTTTCCGGTCGCCTTGCCGCCGCCCTGCGCCGCCGGGACGCGGAACTGGCGGCGGCCCGGGAGCGACGTCTGCGGGACGAGCACCTGTTCAATCTTGGTTTGCAGGCCGCCTCCGCCGCCCACGATCTGGCCACGCCCCTGGCGTCGGTGCGCATCACCCTGGATGAATTGCGCAGGGACTATGCCAGCGACGAGGAACTGGAACCCTCCCTGGATCTGCTGTCCGGTCAGTTGAAGCGCATGGAAACCGTTTTGGGACGCCTCGCCCAGGCTGCCAGAAATCGGGAAGACCGAGCGCCCCAGGTGGGTGTGGAAGACTGGCTTGCCGGCGTGCTGGAGCATTGGGGCCTGATGTGGCCCCAGGTGCGGGTGAGGCTGGAGGTGGCCTCGGGATTGCCGGAGATTCATGCGGACGCGGCCCTGGAAGCCGCCCTGGTGACCTTGCTCAACAATGCTGTCCAGGCCGGCGGTACCGAGTTGGACGTGGAGGTCGGCATGGACGGCGACCGTCTTGCGCTGCGCGTCGCTGACCGTGGGCAGGGACTGGGCGCGGAAGACAAGCCCCCCGGCTGGGGGGTTGGCCTGGATCTGGCCCGGGCCGGCCTGGAGCGCCTGGGTGGCCGTATCGACGTGGCCCCCAGGCCCGGCGGCGGCGTGGTCGCCCGCATCCACATCCCCATTGGAGAGGGAGGGGCATGAGCGCCTGGCGCATCCTGGTGGTGGACGACGACCGGGTGTTCGCCGAGACCCTGGCCCGGGCCCTGGCCCGGCGTGGCCATCAGGTGGCCATCGCCGAGGATGCCGAGGCAGCCCTCAGGCCCAGGGAACAGCCCTTCGATGCCGCCGTGGTGGATCTGCGCCTGGCCACCGATTCCGGCCTGCGCCTGATCCAGCCCCTCATCACCACCCAGCCCGGCATCCGCATCCTGCTGCTCACTGGCTACGCCAGCATTGCCACAGCGGTGGAAGCCATCAAGCTGGGGGCGGCCCACTACCTGCCCAAGCCAGCGGGGGTGGACGACATCCTGCGGGCCCTGGGCCAAAGCGAAGGGGATCCGGAAATACCCGCGCCGCTGGAGCCCATGTCGGTGGACCGGCTGGAATGGGAGCACATCCAGAAGGTGTTGGCGGAAAACGGCGGCAACCTGTCGGCCACCGCGCGGGCCTTGAAGATGCACCGCAGGACGCTCCAACGCAAATTGGCGAAGCGCCCCGCGAAGGCGTAATCGCCCTGCCATCCGCATGCCACATCGCCTGCCCGCTGGTGGGGACAGAGCAGGAAACCACCGCACCCGGTCACAGGTCCGACCCGGCCATCTCCTGTCTGCCGCTTTCAGCCAGCCAGGCCGTTGGCAGCTCGATCCGCTGGTCTCCAAGAGACGCAACCGACCTGGAACCCCGCCATCCTGGGGTACGTTGCCGCGCCCGGTGGGCAAGCCAATCCAGGCAGGCTCGCTCGCGAAGATCCCAGGCGGCCGGGCCTGCTCCAATCATGGCTGGCGAATTCGACCCTACGTTGAGCGCGAAAAGCCCGGAACGGGCCATGCGCCACCCAGTTAGCCAGCCGGAGCTGATATCTGTTCAGGCCGATGTCCATTGTCACGCCCCAATGGCGGACGCTCCTCCTGTGGCGTGCTGACGGTCAACTTGTGGGCGATGATGGCCATGGCGACCAGGTCATAGTAGTAATCGAAATAAGCCATGCCCAGGAAAGCGCCTGGAACCAGGTAACCGATCAAGCTGACTTGCAGCATGGGGCCGAGATCCGCCTGCCATTTGTTGGCAGGATCCCGCTTCCCCCGCTTGGCCAGACTCGCGCATTTGAACCATGTGAGCAGCGCCAGGGTCACGAACAGCGCGAACCCGATCCACCCCTGCTCGCCCAGCATCTCGAAATAAATGCTGTGCACATCATGGACGTCATAGGGATCAGGGGCGTATCGCAGGAAGGATTCGGCATTGAACATGCCTATGCCTCCCCCGGTCGGGCGGTCGTTGGCCATATTCCATGCCACCCACCAGGCATTGATGCGGCCCATGGCCGACGGGTCGTCTTCATATTTTTCGATGGTCCCCATGCGGTCCCACCACTCCTGGGGCATGAAAGCCAAAACCATCACCGCCACCACCCCCACGAGCACGCTTGCCCCGAGCTTGTGGGGACTCTTCCACCAGAAAAAGGCGCCAATCGCCATGATTCCCAGGAAGGCGCCCCGTGACTGGCTGCCCAGGATGGCAGCGGCGGTCAGCAGCATGGCCGCAGTGAGGCCCAAGCGCGCGTACTTGCGCGTGGCCTGCGATTGCAGGTAGCGCATCAGCGGAACGGTCATCAGCATGGCCAGGGCCACTTCGTTGTTTCCGCCGATGAAGGTTCCGTCTGGCCCCCACACCCGCGCGCTGCCTCCCGTGGCGATGGTAAAGATGCCGCCCTTGACCCCGTAATAGCCGATGGAGAGCACCACCACCCAGATAAACATGTCGAGCTTCTTCTTGTCCGAAATCAGGAGCAAGGTCATGAAGATGAACAGCTGGATCTTCAGAAACTTGACGAGCCCTTCCAGAGCGGCGTCCTGGTTGACGGCAAAAAGGGTGGTGACACAAGCCCACAGGACCAGCAGCAACAGCACTACGGATTCCGCGCTCCAGGGATTGAGCTTCTTTTGCCGGCCGGTCACCAGGCCGATCAGGGTGGTGACGGCAATCAGTTGCGCGAAAGGGAAGGTGGCTGCGAAGCCATACGTCAGCCGGTGAGGGTTCATCAGGCTGATCCAGGTCCACAGATATACGCCGACGTAAGGTCTTGCAAAAACATGCAGCAATCCATAGGCGACGATTAGCAGGATCAGGATGTCACGCATTGCGCTTCCCGCCCCGCAAATCGGCGACCCGGCTGACCACATAACGATATTTGCCCGATTTTTCCGGGGGGATGGCCTCCACCAGCTCAACCTGGATGGTGACCGACTCGCCTAGGCGGGCCCGCCCGCCCGCCTCGATCTTCGCCAGATTGGCCCGATCGAAAGATCCGTCGACCACCAGCTGGATGCGCGTCAGGTCCAGGCTTTCCTGCACGATCTTGAATTGGCGCACGCCAGGCAGGTCGCGCACGATGTAGATCAGGGACAAGCCGTGCATCACCGTGCCATCCCTGGCCACCAGGAAATCCGTGCTGCGGCCCTGGATTTCCTTGAGGAGGGGCAGCGTCCGGCCACAGGCGCAGGGACGATCATCCAGGACGCCGACATCTCCGGTTCGATAACGGATGAACGGAAAGTCTTTGGTCGCCAGATGGGTGACGACGATCTCTCCGCTCTCTCCGGGGGGCAATACGCTGCCGGACTCATCGACGATCTCGACGATGAGATCCTCGTATGTGAGGTGCATGCCGCCTGCGGGGCATTGATGGGCGATGAAGCCGGCATCGCGCCCGCCATAGCCGTTGGCTACGGGACAGCCGAATACCGACTGGATGAGCTGGCGCTGTTCGTCATACAGACGTTCAGAGGTCACGAAAGCCACCCGGATGCCCAGGTCGTTCATGGCGATGCCATGCTCCAGGGCATGGCCGGCGATATGCGCGAATGCGGAGGGATATCCGAACAGCATGCGCGGCCGGGTGGCCCGAATGGTGTCGATGAAGCCCCGCACCTTCTCCGGCGACATCTCGAAAGCGGGCAGCAGGCGGGTGCGCATCAACGCGTCACGCAGCTGGCGCATCCGGTCCTGGGCGCCAAGTTCGATGGGCGACCCCCATAGCACGATCTCGGGATCGCCGATGTCCACCCCCCACCAGCGCGTGGCCCGCCATTTTGCCGCCACGTCATGGGAGACCCTTTCATTGCCGATGAAGAAAATCAGGGGCTCCCCCGACGATCCACCAGTGTTGAAGCGGGCCAGGTCAGCCGCCAACTCCGATTTCAGGTCGTCCTGATGCGCCCGGATCAGCTGCTTGTCCAGAAACGGCAGGCGTTGCAAATCTTCCAGACGCCCCATCCCCGACGGATCGAAACCCAGATCGGAAAACAAGCGGCGGTAATAGGGCACATGGCGGCCCGCATGATCCAGCAGGGTGCGCAGGCGTTCCAGGCGCAAAGTCTCCAGACGCTCCAGCGGCCAATACTGCGACGCCTCCATCTCCCGTCGCGCCTTGACGGTGTCATGGTGCTTCAGGCGCTCCTGCAAGGGGAACACCACATTGGCGATCAAACGTGTGTACAGGCTCACGACCGCTCCTTCACGAGGGTACGGAACAAGGCCACCAGCTGCCGCACCCGACTATCCCAACTGTTCTCCAAAGCGTATTGGCGCAGGCGGGCGCCATCCCACTGTCGCGCCAATGCCTGGTCCAGGGCGGCAACCAGCGCCGCATGATCGCCAAAGGGCACGATCAACCCCAGGTCGGCGCCGGCGATCACCTCGGCGTTGCCTCCTACATCCGTGGCGACCACCGGCAACCCGCAGGCCATGGCCTCCAGGATGACATTGGCCCAGCCTTCGTTGCGCGTGGAAAGCACGAACACATCCGCTGCCGACAAGGGCCATTTCAGATCATCCGGGGGAATGGGGCCGAGAAAACGCACCCGCTCCGCCAATCCAAGCCTTTCCACTTGCGCCTTCAAGGCGGAGCTCATGTCACCCTCCGGGCTACCGCCGCCGACCACCAGGTAGTACAGGTCTGGATGCCGGGGGAGCAGTTCCGGCAAGCAATCGATCACCCGGTGAAAGCCCTTGCGCTCCACCAATCCCCCCACCGTGACCAGCACCCGGGCCCCATCCGGCAGGCCAAAACGGGCGCGGGCCTGTCCCCTGGAAACCGGGCTGAAGCGCTCCGCGTCAACGCCATTGCCGACCACCTGGGATCGATCCGCCTCCAGGCCCATGCCCAGGGCCAGACGACGCAGTGAATCGGACACGGCGATGACGAAATCCACACGCTGAAAGACCTGACGCAGCTTGCCGGCCAGCAGCGGATTGCGGCTTTGGGGAACTTCCGTGCCGCGCAGGGTGACGCTGACTGGAAGTCCCAGCCAGCGGCCCAGCCGACTCGCGGCATGACCGTCGGGATAGGCGAAGTGGGCGTCTATCAGGTTATAGCCCCGACGTTTCAAGCGCCGCAGGGTGAAATAGCTGCCCAGAGCCATGAAAAAGCCATCGAGGCCACGCAGGGCGCCAGGCACGGCGAGGAAGCGGGGGAACAGGACACGGAACCCATTCTGCTCCTCCTCGACGCCCGGCATGGGCCGGTAGCCCGGCCGTAGGCGGCGGATCAGCCCCTGCCCCGGAAACCAGGGCTTGGGCGACACCACCACCACATCCAGCATCCTGCCCACCCGGAACATCCGCTCGCGCACGAACAACCCGGCATTGGGTTGGACGGCATTGGGAAACAGGCTGGAAAAAACGATGAGGCGTGGCTCCATTACAAGGCCTTGCCCAGTGCGCTGCCGTATATCTGCCGGTAATTGGCGATGCTGCGCGCCCAGTTGCGCTCCGTCTCGACGAACCGCCTGCCGTTGGCGCGCAAAGCGGCGCCATTATCCGGCAGGGCCAGGGTGGCAAGCGCCTTGGCTGCCAGGTCATCGGCATCATCGGCGCGGAACAACACCCCGGTCTTGCCATCCTCGATCAACTCTTTGTGCCCGCCCACATCGGAGGCGATGAGCAGGTGGCCCTGGGCCATGGCCTCCAAAGGCTTGAGCGGGGTGACCAGTTCGGTCAGACGCATGGAGTGGCGCGGGTAGGCGAGCAAATCCACCAAATCGTAATAGCGGCCGACTTCCGCGTGGGGCACCCGCCCCACGAAGACAACCTTGTCGGCCACGCCCAGATTCCTGGCCTGCGCCTTCAAGTTGGCCTCCTGGGGTCCACCGCCAACCAGCAGCAGGCGGACCCGCGGCTCCCCCGCCAGAATGCGGGGCAAGGCGGCGATGAGCATGTCCAGGCCCTCGTAGGCATAGAACGAGCCAAGAAAGCCGATCACCCGGCAGTCCGCCAGCCCCAGGCCATCCCGCAAGACAGGGTCGGCGGGCTGGCGCAGGCTGAAGTGGGCCACATCCACCGCGTTGGGAACGATGTGAATCTTGTCGGGCTCGATGCCCCGGGCCACAAGATCCCGGCGCAAGCCATCACAGATGGCGACGACCTGATCGGCCTCGCGCACCGCCTTCGTCTCCAGCCACCGGGTGAGCCGATAGCGGGCGCCACCTTCCCTCTGGGTACCGTGATCGACGGCGGCATCCTCCCAAAAGGCGCGAATCTCGTAGACGACCGGAATCCCGAGCTTCCGGCCCACATGCAGCGCGGGATAGGCGTTCAGGACGGGCGAATGGGCATGGAGGATATCCGGACGCAGTTCGCGGGCAAGACCAAGAAGACGGGACTCCGTGGCCCCCATCAACGCCCATTGGTTGAGCGCCGGCAGGCGGCTGGCCAGACCGGTAGGGGCTGGCGAGCGGTAGAAATGCAGGCCATCGGCCTCCTCCTCCGCTACCGTGCAGTTGATCTGCTTGGGACTGGTCAGGTGAAAAGTCTCCCACCCCAGCTGGCGCTGCTCCCGCAGGATATTGGCGCTGCGGAAGGTATAGCCCGAGTGCAGGGGCAGGGAGTGATCGAAGATGTGCAGGATGCGCAGGGACATTCAGATTCACGCTGGTGGGTTGACGATGGAACAGCCGGCGGGAATACCATAAACCACCGCGGGCTTGGGCATAAGCATGCCATCCAGCACGCCCGTCAGGGCCTCGCTGAAAGGCATCCAGGCCAACATTGGCTTCAATGCCCCGAGCAGTAAGAACCCGGCGCCAACGACGGTGGGATCGAGCTGTCCCGTCTGCCGCCAGCATGCGGGAGTGGCCCCTGGGCGGGTAAAGCTGGATTTGCCCCAACTGATCGTTTGTGGGTCAAGTACCGCATAGGCTACGAATCCCCGGCTGTCGACGCGATCCAACGTGAGCAACTCGACCTTGAGATTGTCCAGGTCGCGCACCTTGGCCACCGCCCCCTTCCATGAAAACAAATGCGCGTAGGTGCTGTAGCGCACGGCGTTGACCGAAGCGTAGACCGGTATTCCATGGGTGGAATCGGCGAAGGACTGGGTGGAAGGACTGTTGGCCACGAACGACCGGATGTTGACCTGTTCGGCCGCGCTGCCCAACACCCCCAACAGCAGGATCGGGGCGAGCACGGCGCGGCGTAGCGGCGCGGGCAGCTGGGATAGCGCATAGCCCCCCAGCAGCGCCAGCGGGGCGAGGAATATCGTCATGTAATTGACCTGCTTGCTGATGAAGGTCAGGGTCGAAAACGAGACAATGAAGAAACTGAACAACGCGACGAGGCCGACAGCCCACACCCCGACCCTGAACACCCCCGCATCGGCCCGGCGCCAGCCTACGAGCAGTCCGGCCAGGGCCAGGGGGCCGAGCAACCAGGTATGGCGGATATCCAGAAACAGGTAATGAAAGTAATAGCCGGCCTCCGTGCGGATGTTCGCCTGCTGCACGTATTCCGCCGCCCCGGAAGTGGTCATGCGGACGAGATGCCAGAAATCCCCCTGCATGACCAGAAAAATCAGGGCATTCAGGGTGACCATGGCGAGGAAACCGGCCGCCATCACAAACCATTTGGCGGCGAGGCGTTTTTCTGCCACCAGATAGACCAGGAACACGAGCACATACACCAGGGCGACGGCGGACTTGATCCACCAGACGAAGCCCGCTGCCAGGCCGGCCAACAGATACCACCACCCGCCCTCGCCCCGCATCTCCCCCCTGAAAAGCGCAAAGAAGCTCAAGGTGATGAAAAACCCCAAGGGGGCATCGGCCAGCAACCGGGTGGCCAGATGCGCATGAAGCGGAGTAAACGCTAGCAGAAGCGCTGCGAGCATGGCCGCAGGCGCGCCCCAGAATGCACGCGCCAACAGGAACACCAAGGCGATTTCCCCGAGGGAGCAGGCCAGGGACCAGAGATTGGCCGCGAACTCCGAGTTGCCCAACAGCCACATGAAGAAGCCCACCGGCAGATTGACGCCCAGCCGGACTGCGCCGATGTAGTCGCTGGCCAGCCACTGGCCTTGCGCGATTTCGTGGCCCTTCAGGGAATAGGTCAGTTCATCCGATCCGAAAAAGCCCGTGAAGAAGAGCAGGCGCAACAGCAAAGCCGCCAACAGCACGGCGGCCAACGTGAACCAATCCCTTCGTGTGATCTTCTCGGTCATATCGCTCGTGCCAGGGGGATCAGGACAGGGAGGCCATCGCTTCCTGGATGACCCGCGTTTGTTCCGGCTCCAGGCCAAGCCACAGCGGCAGCCGTACCAGACGCTCGGACAAGGACCAAGTGTTGCTCAACTCGCCATGGACACGACCGGAGCGCCGTCCGCAGGGCGCGCCATCCAGCGGTACATAGTGAAAAACCGCCTGCACGCCGCGGGCTTTGAGGCGCTCGATGAATCGGGTCCGGTCCTCCAGGTCGGACAGCAGGAGGTAATACATGTGGGCATTGTGGGTGCATTGCGCCGGGACGATGGGCCTGCGCAGCCTGCCGCTTTGTTCCGGTTGGGCAAACCATTGGTGATAGGTTTCCCAGATATCGAGCCGGCGCCGGGTGATGGCTTCCGCCTCTTCCATCTGCGCCCAGAGAAAGGCGGCGATCAATTCGGAAGGCAGGTAGGAGGAGCCGAAATCCACCCAGGTGTATTTATCCACCTGCCCGCGAAAGAACTTGGACCGGTTGGTGCCTTTCTCGCGGATGATCTCCGCCCGTTCCGCCAACGCGGGGTCGTTGACGAGCAGGGCGCCACCTTCGCCGCTGATGATGTTCTTCGTCTCGTGGAAGGATAGAGCGCCCAGATGGCCGATGCTGCCCAGCGGGCGGCCCTTGTAGGTGGACATGATTCCCTGGGCTGCATCCTCCACCACCAGGAGATTGTGCTTGCGGGCGATGGCCATGATGGTGTCCATCTCGCAGCCGACCCCAGCGTAAGGGACAGGGACGATCCCCTTGGTGCGGTCGGTGATGGCGTCTGAGATGCGGGTTTCGTCGATGTTCAGGGTGTCCGGGCGAATATCCACGAAAACCGGCACTGCGCCGCGCAGCGCGAAAGCGTTGGCGGTGGAGACGAAGGTGTAGGAAGGCATGATCACCTCGTCCCCCGGGCCCAGATCGGCCAAAATGGCCGCCATCTCGAGGGCCGCGGTACAGGAATGGGTGAGCAGGGCCTTGTGCGTTCCGGTCCGGGCTTCCAGCCAGTTGGCGCATCGCTTGGTGAACTCACCGTCTCCGGCCAGGTGGCCTTTGGCATGGGCCTGGGCGATGTACCAGAGCTCCTTGCCGGTCATGTAGGGTTTGTTGAAAGGAATCATGACAAGACCACTCACTCAGGTTGGCGCAAGGAAAAAACATACGGGGTTCGTCGCCGGCACGGGGTGCATGTGACGCATACAGGCGGAAGTGGGGAACGAACGGCTCATGGATCCGGGCGATTCCAAGGCACCGCGCCGCCCATCCCGGCAAGCAGGGTATGGCAGCTCAAGCAGCGCCCGAGCAGGCGCCCGCCCGGATGGGATCACTGCCGACAGATCATGTCCAGCGATGAAGGTCACGGCAGACACCGGGGAACTTCGGATGACGTCGAGAAGAATCAGGTTCTGCATCGGCAGTCGCCTTTTGGGAGATGTCGGAGGCTCGCTGGACTTCAGGCACGGGCGATGACGACCAGCCCGGCCACCACCATGACCGTTCCCAGGACGCGTTGCAGGGTCAAGGTCTCGCTCAGAAACAGCACCGAGAACAGCATGACGATGATGAAGGCCAGACTCATGAAGGGATAGGCGTAGTTCAGGTCGAAGCGCGTCATCGCCGCCATCCAGGCCAGCGAGGCCAGGAATGCCGACGCGAAGCCCGACATGATCCAGGGATTGAGAAACTGCCTCAGCAGGAAAAGCAACTTATCCAGGTTGTCGGCCGGCATGGGGCCGGCGTACCCCATCTGCCACTTGAGCACCAGCTGGCCATAGACCGTCAGCAACAGCGTAAGCAGGATATAGACATGTCCCGCGATATCGAAACGGACACCATTCATATTCATGCTCTCACTCGTGGTGCCCATCACCCGTGGGCACGCGGTAATGGGCGAAAAGGCGCTCCAGGTTCCTGTGGGCGATATTTTCCATGCGTTGGGGCTCCAGGCCCTGACAGAGGAACCGGAAGCGTTCGACTATCTGCGCGGGGGAATACTCCGGGAAATCGGAGCCGATAGTCGCCAACTGATCGCAGGTACTGAACAGGTAGCGCATGTCGTCGTCAAGGCGGCTGCCGGCATAGCGCATGATGCTGAAAGAGAAATCGAACATCAGGTTGGGGTTGGCACGCACGATCTCGAACAGTTCCAGCATTTGCGGGCCCGCCGCGTGCAACAGCAACATGCGTGTATCGGGGCAGGCATTGGCCAGGTAATCGAGAGTGTCCGCAGCGTTGGTGGTGGCCAGACCCCGTCTACGGAAAAGGGTATCCAACAGGATGACCAAACCGTGTTCCGCCGCCGCATCCAGCACGGCGATACATTTCTCGTCCAAGGGGTCGTAACCGTTCAGGCGGGGATGCAGCTTGATGCCGGCGAATCCCCGCCCGGCCAGTTCCGCCACCACCGCTTCGATGCGCCTGGGGGTCGGCAATGGCCGGGGACTGAGTCCCGCGATGGGTATGAAGCGGTCCGGATGGGCGCGCGCCGCGGCCATGGTCACATCATTGTCGCCATGGTCGGCGATGGTGACGAGCAGGGCGCGCCCCACTTCGCCTCCATCCATGTCCCCAAGCAGCCGCCCAAGGGAGGCATCGTAGCGGCGCTCCCCCATCCAGCTGCCATCGGCGGTGATGTGGGTCAGGGAATCAAACCATTTCACTGTGATTTCCTCCATGAAACACGGTAACGCCCCCATCCCCGCAGTCGATGCTGGCACGCAAACATGCCATGGCCCCATGGGTCGCGGATATGGCTTCCTCCGCCGAGTCGCCGCCGGCCAGGACGTAGCCGGGGCGGTCATCCTTGGCCAGCAGGGGGCCGATGCGCCCCCCCACCGGGACACCGAAATGCATACCCAGCACGCCGGGCCAGCGGGCGCAGGCATCAAGCCCATCCAAGGCGACCAATCGCCCTTCGGGCAGGTCGATGAATTCAATATTGGCCACTCGCCTGCGTGTCGGCGCCACTGGGGCGGGCTCCCCCATCGCCAGCCGGATCAAGGCCCGGTTGGCATCCACGCCGCTCACTTCGGGCAGGACATGGGTATAGATCATGCAACCACCCCCCCGGGCGGCAATATCGATGGGAACGACATCTTCTCCGGCGAGCATGTATTCCGCATGAAAGATGCCGCCTTTGAGAGCCAAAGCTTCCAGGGTGCCTTGGTTGGCCTCGACGATGCGGGCATGGACCGCTGGCGGGAACTGGTGGCCATAGGTGATTCGCTTGGAGACCGTGGGCTGGCGGGGATGGGGGAACTTGCCGGCGATCCCCAGGATGATTGCGCGCCCCTCGCCCATGAAGCCGTCCACGATGATCTCCTGGCCCTCCACCAAGGACTCGATCAGGACGGTGCCTTCCCGGCTGTGGCTCAAGGCACGGGCAAAAGCGATCTCCAACGCCGCGGCCTGGCTCACCAGGCTCACGCCCTTGCCGGACTGGCTGTCCACGGGTTTCACGACGAGGGGGAGGGCAAGCGCCTTCAGGACGCCGTTCAGCTCGTTTGGCGCGCGGACCAGCCTGAACGGCGGCACCCGTAAGCCTGCTTGTCTCGTCAACTGCCGCATGCGCCCCTTATGGGTGAAATGGGTGGCCACATCGAGGCCCAGGCCGGGCAAACCCAGGAGTTCCGCAACAAAGGCCGCCGTGCGCACCCCCACGTCAGTGGTGTCGCACAGGATGCCATCGATACGGTAACGCCGCGACACCGCCAATGTCGCCTCGAAGTCGGTGATGTCCACCACTTCGTGGTAATCGGCGATCGCATAAGCAGGGCGTTCCGTATAGCAATCGGTCACCAGGACACGGTAGCCCATCGCCTTGGCCAGCCGCACGGTGGGCACCTGCCATGGCCCGCCTCCCAAGACATGCAGGAGGGGAGGCATCACTTGGAGACGCCTTTCAAATGCCAGAGGACTTCACGCAAGGTAGCGATTCCGGTCGTGGCCGCCCGCCAGGAGTTGTCCACGCGCTCCATCAGCCTGGGATTGAAATTGAAGAATCCGCCGGGACGCTGGATGTGGAATGCGTGCCGGTAGCCTGAAGCCAGGGATCCGATGATATCCCTGAACAAATTGTCCCCGATCATGGCCACCCTGCTCTCCGGCAACCCCAAGGCCCGGGCCGCTGCGGCAAAAGCCCGGGCGTCCGGCTTGCGCGTGCCAAGCTCGCTGGTGAGCACGGTGGCGTCGAAGTGGGTGGACAGCCCGCTCACTTCCAGCTTGAGCCGCTGGGATGCCGCCGGGTTGTCGGTCAGGACAGCCAGCCGGTATCCGAGCTGACGCAGACGCCCCAGGCAGGTCAGGGCATCGTCGTACAGCACCGCGCGAGCGGGAACGGCGGCGCGATAGATCTCGATCAGATCCCGTCGCGTCTCCTCCTCCAGGCCAAGCTCCCGGCATAGGCCGTCAATCAGATGGGCCCGATTGCCTTCTTCGAGAATGCAAAGTGCCGCGGCGAGAAACGCCCTGCGTGACGGCAGGCGTTCCGAGGCGCGCTCCCAGGTCAGTTCCAGCTTTTCCAGGATCCAGTGTTTCTGGTCCAGCAAGGTGTCGTCTAGGTCGAACACCACGCCGGAAATATCCTCCAGGTCCAGGTCGGGCACATGCCTTTCCTCTGGGAAACGCAATGTCCGTCCGCTTCCGGGGGGCCGCTTGCGCGGCGGCTCGGCAGTCGCCGGGCCGACGAACAGGATCTCCACCGGATTCTGGCCGGCTACCAGACTCAAGGGCATAGAGGTGCCAATGCGCGGATTGAGATCGGATACCCAGCACCCTTCGGCGGCATGCAGTATCTGCGCGTTCAGCGGCCCCATGGCACCCAGACCCGCCAACCTGGCCACCAGATCGGCAGCCAGATCCCGTACTTCGCCGGGCGCTTCGGGCGCGCTCAGGATGGCGAAGCCACCCAGCACACGGATACGGCGTCTGAAAGCCAGGGGAGACGCGTGCCCTTCGGCATCGATGGCGAAATCGATGGAATACTCGTCGAACTCCTGCAGCAGGGGCTGCCAGACATAATCCTCCACCTTTCCCTTATACACCTCTGACGCTGCCGACGATCTA
>CAZYEY010000018.1:0-17883 GCA_964646585.1 uncultured Thiobacillus sp.
GGCCCGGGACATCCCGGCCCGGACCCTGGACGCGGCGCTTGGGGCCGGCTACGGCATCTTTTCCGGGCAGAAGATCGCCTGGGCCAAGCTGCGCTTTTCGCCGCAGCGGGCTCGCTGGGTGGCCTTGGAGCAATGGCACCCTAAGCAGCGGGGCCGGCTCATGGGCGACGGCCGCTATCTGCTGGAAGTGCCCTACGCGGACGACCGGGAGTTGGTCATGGACATCCTGCGCCACGTGCCCGAGGTGGAAGTGCTGGCGCCCAAATCCCTGCGGGACCAGGTGGCGGCGAAGCTGCGGGCAGGCCTGGAAAAGATGGCCTGAGGGGAACACCATGGTGGTCACCAACGCCCATCGCGCCACGGCCATCGTCATCCGTCATGATGGTCGCCAGGTCAGCCTGGTGCCCATGAAGGGCGGGCGCCTGGCCGCCCAACATCTGGGACGGGAGTGCTTCGAGGCGGAATGGTGGGAGATGGACTACGACCTGCCCCACGCCCTGGAGCTGTTCCTGCACCATGCCCGAACCCGGGGCGCCACCCGGGAAGCGCTCAAAGGCCTGGAAAAGCTGGCGGAACGGGATCGCTGGGAAGCAAGCCTGTTCTAGGTTCGCTCCAGGTAGGGCGTCAGTTGGTCCGCCGCCCGCTCGGACGCCACCAGCACCAGTTTCAGCATGGCCCGGGTGGCCCCGACGAAGAGTTTGCGCACTGTCTTCTCGTCCAAGGCCTCGAAGTCGATCTCGGCGAACACCACGGCTGGGGCAGCCTGGCCCTTGAAGCGATAGACCGACTCCAGCAGCAGATCGCCGTTGCTGTACACCGGCTGGCCCAGGAGGTCGTAGCGTCCGGTGAAGGTCTTGAGCCGGTGGGGCCCCAGGCTTTCCAGGGGAAACAAGCCGGATTGTTCCCGGCCGCGAAAACTCACCAGGGCCAGGTTCGCCTTGCGGAAACCTGCGGCGAGACAAAGCCGGATGCCTTCCTTGACCTTCTGGTTCAGTTCCGCCCCATCCCGGTAGACCAGCACCTCCAGGCCCGGCGATTGGAACGGTCCCATGGCTTCGATGGGGAGGTTGCCCGGTGGCAGGGATTGCAGGAAGCGCACCACGGCCCGGGGGCTGCGGTAGTTGCCCTCGGCGCGGAGCCCCACCCAACCGGGTAGAGCCACTGGCGGCCGCAGGTAGAGATTCTGCATGGGATCCTCCAGCCAGATCAGGCGCGCCCCGGGGGCGCCATGGGCCAGGGCCAGGTCACGCCAGGACTCGGTGAAGTCCTGGCCCTCGTCGATGATGACCGTATCGAAGGTCCATTCCGGCCCCACAGGCAGGGCCGAGGCCTGCTCCAGCAGACGTTCGAAGGCATCGGGCGCGGAGAAGTCCGGGATCTGGCCGGCGGCGCGCAGGCGCTGGTCGCACAGCATGTGCAGGGTGGCGGCCAGGCCACCGGGCGGAGCGATGCGCTGGAAATGATCGGCCAGGGGCCGGTTGTAGCAGAGATAGAGGGGCCGTCGGCCGGCCTCCAGGGTGGCGGCGTATTCGGCCAGGGCCAGCTGGGTCTTGCCGGAGCCGGCGGTGCCGGTGACGCGCAGGTGGAAGGGTTCGAAGGAAAGCCGCCGCGCCCAATGGGCCAGGCCGCCGGAGACCCGGGTCACCAGGGCCCGGGCCTGGCCGATGAGGGCGCTGACGTCGGCTTCCAGCCCCAGCATGTCGCGCAGGAAGCGGCGCACCTCCGGGGCGGCGTCCCGGGCCTCGCCAGGGGGCAGGATGCGGCCCACCGCCCGGGCCAGGCCGCCGGCATCCCGGGCATCGACGATGCGTGTGGGATCGACGCCGGCGGTGGGCAGCTTGCGCACGGTGTAGTCGGGACAGTACAGCAGGGACTCCACCGCCACGTTCCGACAGCCGGGGCGGGCTTGCAGCTTGGCCCGCAGGGCAGCCGCATCCCGGGCCATGCGCACGGGCAGATGACGGGATTTGTCGGCCTGGCGCTTGATCAGGCCATCCGGCCCCTCCTCCAGGAAGCCGGTCTGCTGTTCGATGAGAAGCAGGTCGCCGGACCGGTTCACCACCACGAAATCGATGTCGCCGTGGACGGAGTAGCCCGATTCGGCGTTGCTCCAATGCACGGCGTGGTAGACGGTGTAGGCATCGGACAGACCGCGCTCCAGCACCCCCAGGGTATCGATCTCCCTCCGGGCAGCGCCACTGACGGCATATTCCCGCCAACCGTCCGGAAGCACCTGGGCCATGCCATCAGACTCCTCGATGAAAACACCGGTTGGACGCGCGCGAAGGCAGGCGCGGGGCGGACTCCGTCTTCGGGCGCGTCGAGCGGAGGCGAGGATGTGGGTGGTTCTGGGGCGAGGAAATCAGAGAAGCGGTCAACTGGAGTGTCCAGGTTCGAGCCTGTCCCCGGGGCGCAGGTCATGTCCCGCGAGAAAGGCTTCCACCGGCAGACGCTTGCCACCGGCCTTCTGGACTTCGCTGATCTCCAGCGCGTCCTCGCCACAGGCCACGCGAATGAACTGCCGATCCACATTCAGGATGCGTCCGGGCGTTCCGGTTCCGGCCGCCGGCGTGGCGCGCCAGATTTTCAGGGGTTCACCGGCCAGCAGGCAGAAGGCGCCGGGGAATGGATTGAAAGCGCGAACACGACGAGCCAGCTCGATGGCCGGACGGGACCAGTCCAGCCCGGCCTCGTCCTTGCCGATCTTGGCGGCATAGGTGGCCAGGGCGGCGTCCTGGGGCGTGGCGGCGACCCGGCCCGCCGCCAGATCCGGCAGCAGGGCCACGATCTCCCTGGCGCCCAGCTCAGCCAGCTTGTCATGGAGGCTGCCGGTGGTGTCGCTGTCCAGGATGGGCAACGGAGCCCGGCGCAGCATGGCGCCCGTGTCCAGGCCCGGATCCATCTGCATGAGGGTGATGCCGGTTTCCCTGTCGCCCGCCTCGATGGCCCGGTGGATGGGGGCGGCGCCGCGCCAGCGTGGCAGCAGGGAGGCGTGGATGTTGACGCAGCCCAGGGACGGCATGTCCAGCACCGACTGGGGCAGGATCAAGCCGTAGGCAGCCACCACCATGAGGTCGGCGGCAGCGTCCTTGATGGGCTGGCGGGCTTCCTCGGTCTTCAGATTCTCCGGCTGGGCCACGGCCAGGCCATGGGCCAGGGCCACCGCCTTCACCGGGCTCGCTTTCAGCTTCATGCCCCGCCCGGCAGGCCGGTCCGGCTGGGTCAGCACCAGGGGGATGTCATGGCCCGCCGCGATCAGGGCCTTGAGGGCGACGGCGGCGAATTCGGGGGTTCCGGCGAAGATGAGGCGCATGGAGCGGTGGAAGGGAGCATTCCCGGCCAGGGCTTACATCGCTTCCCGCGCCTGCTTCAACAGCTTGTGGCGGATGCGGGTCTGTTTCAGGCGGGACAGGTATTCCACGAATACCTTGCCGTCCAGATGGTCGATCTCATGCTGGATGCACACGGCCAGGAGTCCGCCAGCCTCCATCTGGAAGGCCTCGCCCCGCAGGTTCTGGGCCTGGACGCGGATGTGCTCGGCGCGGGTGACCTTGTCGTAGATCCCGGGCACCGAAAGGCAGCCTTCCTCGCGCACCGCCTCGCCCTCCTTCATGACGATGACGGGATTGATGAAGGTAAGCAGACGATTCTTCTCCTCACTGACGTCCACCACGATCAGACGGACGTGCCGGTCCACCTGGGTGGCGGCCAGGCCGATGCCGGGGGCGGCATACATGGTTTCGGCCATGTCGGCGGCCAGTTTCCGGATCGTGTCGTCCACCACGGTTACCGGCTTGGCCACGGTATGCAGGCGTGGATCGGGGTAATGGAGAATTTTCAGCAGGGCCATTTCGTGTATCGGCAGCGCATTCCGTGCAAAATCTGACAAAGTGGTTTAAGTTTTTCCTTGTCTGAATTATAACGGCCTCAACTTCGCCGCAAGCCATGAAGGGCAGGAACATGCGCACTTTGCTACTGATCGTCGCCTTGGGTCTGAGCACCGCCCTTGGCGCCCCCGTCCGGGCCGACGAGGTCCGCCTCCAGGAAAACGCCCCGGATCGCCACGTGGTGGTGAAGGGCGACACCCTGTGGGACATCTCCGAAAAGTTTCTCAAGGACCCCTGGCTCTGGCCCGAGGTCTGGCAACTCAACAAGGAACAGATCAAGAATCCCCATCTGATCTACCCGGGCGACGTGGTGGTCCTGACCATGGAAAACGGCAAGCCCAGGCTGGGCCTGGAATCCGGCGCCCGGGATGTGGTCAGGCTGAGCCCCCAGATCCGGGGCGAGCCCATCGTCATCCAGGAAGCGGGCATTCCCAGCATTCCGCTGAAAGCCATCCAAGCCATGCTGTCCAAGGGTGGGGTCGGAGACCCTGCCGACCTGGAAAAAGCCCCACGGATCCTGGGCTCCAACGATGCCCGTGTCCTTTTCGGCCCCGGCGACACCGTCTATGCCAGCAAGGGTGACGGCGAAACCCTGGACTGGCGGGTGGTACGCTTGGGCCAGGCCCTGCGCAATCCGGACAAGCCGGAGGAAGTGCTGGCCTACGAGATGCTGCATCTCGGGACCGCCCGCACGGCTAAACAAGGCGATCCCCAGGTGGTTCGCATCCTGACCGCCGACCAGGAGATCCTGGAGCGGGACCGCCTGTTGCCCGCATGGAAGGGCGATGTTCCCCAGTTCGCCCCCCACGCCCCGGACAAGCCGGTCCATGCCAAGGTGGTGGCCGCGCTGGGTGGCCCGGTCTATGCCGGCACATACATGACCCTGGTGCTGGACAAAGGGGCCCGCGATGGGCTCCAGGAAGGCCATGTCCTGGCTCTGTTCCGTGCCGGCCGTTCCGTGGCCGACCCCAAATGCATCCGGGCCAACAAGATCGGCTTCCTGGCCGGGGGGGGGCGCGGCCAGGCGATGGATTGCCAACCCGACGAAAACGACAGATCCGCCCTGCCTGACACCCGGGTGGGTTTGGCTTTCGTCTACCGGGTATTCAACAAGGTGGCCTACGCCCTGGTCATGAAGGGCACCGAGCCGGTGACCGTGGGCGACAGCGCCCGCAATCCCTGACCCGAATTGCCCAAGCGCCCGGACGACGACCTCTGGTTGAAGCTGGAGGCCGTGCCCGGCCTGGGACCGGAATCCGCCCAGCGTCTCCTGGAGACGTTTTCTTCACCCCGCGAGATCCTGGGCGCGGGCCCCGCACAGCTGGCGCCGGTGGTGGGCGAGCCCTTGGCCCGAGCCATCGCCAAGGGGGCAGATGCGGCTGCCATCCAGGCCGGCCTCGACTGGCTCGCGGGCCCGGACAACCACCTCATCACCTGGTTCGACCCGGCCTATCCCCCCCGTCTGCGCGACATTCCGGCACCGCCGGCCTGGCTCTACGTGCGCGGCGATCCGGACTGGTTGTCCCGCCCCATGCTGGCCATCGTCGGCAGCCGCCACGCCACGCCCCAGGGCCTGCGCGACGCCCGCGCCTTCGCCCAGGCCTTGTCCGAGGCAGGCCTCACCATCGTCAGCGGCCTGGCCCTGGGGGTGGACGCGGCTGCCCACGAAGGGGGCCTGGCGGGACTGGCCAGCAGCGTGGCGGTGGTGGGCACCGGCCTGGACCGGGTGTATCCGGCCCGCAACAAGGCCCTGGCCCATCGGCTCGCGGCGGAGGGCGCCATCGTCTCCGAATTCCCCATCGGCACGCCACCCAGGAGCGGCCACTTCCCCCGCCGCAACCGCATCATCAGCGGCCTGTCACTGGGCGTGCTGGTGGTGGAGGCGGCCCTGGAAAGCGGTTCCCTCATCACCGCCCGGCAGGCATCGGAACAGGGCCGGGAAGTATTTGCCCTGCCCGGCTCCATCCACTCCCCCCTGTCCAAGGGCTGCCACCGGCTCATCAAGCAGGGGGCGAAGCTGGTGGAATCCGCCACTGACATCCTGGAGGAACTGGGCTGCGTCCTGTCCGCTCCCAGGTCTGAGGTGGCCCCGCCGACCGCCGTCGACGCCCTGCTGGAATGTCTTGCCAACGGCCCCCTCGCCTCGGATCAGTTGGCTTCCCGCCTTGGCTTGACGGTGGAGGAGGTCTCGGTCAAGCTTCTTGCGGCCGAGCTGGAAGGCGCCATCGCCAAGCTGCCAGGCGGCCTCTACCAACGATTATTTCCATGATGTTCGACATTCTTCTTTACCTCTACGACACCTATCTTTACGAGGATCGTTTCCCCGACGCGGAACAGCTCACGCGCAAGCTGTCCGCCGCCGGCTTCGAGGACGAGGCCATTGGCGAGGCCCTGGACTGGCTCGCCGCCCTGGATGACCTGGCCCCCGCCGAGGAAGCGGCCCGGCGTCCTTCCACCCGCATCTACACCGACGCCGAATGCAACCGCCTGGCCAGCGGCGGCCGCGGCTTCCTGGCCTACCTGGAGGGCGCAGGCTTGCTGCCCTGCCATGCCCGGGAGTGGATCATCGACCGCGCCCTGGCCCTGCCCGACCCCCATGTCTCTGCCAACCGGATCAAATGGATCGCCCTCCTGGCTTTGTGGAAGCTGAAGGGGGCCGGCGAGGTGCTCTGGCTGGAGGATCTGGTGCGCGCTGCCGACGAGGCGGATGACGAAGGCTGGAAGCCCACCTTCCACTGATGCCCAAACAGCTCATCATCGCCGAGAAGCCATCGGTGGCCCAGGACATTGCCCGGGCCCTGGGCGGTTTCCACAAGGAGAAGGACTACTTCGAGTCGGAGCACTACATCCTCTCCTCCGCCATCGGCCACCTGCTGGAACTGACGGTGCCCGAGGAATACGAGGTCAAGCGGGGCAAGTGGTCTTTCGCCCACCTGCCGGTGATCCCGCCCCATTTCGCCCTGGCCCCCATCGAGAAGACCGAGGACCGGTTGAAGCTGCTCACCCGGCTGATCAAGCGCAAGGACGTGGAGGGCCTCGTCAACGCCTGCGATGCGGGCCGCGAGGGGGAGCTGATCTTCAACTACATCGTCCAATACAGTGGCAGCAAGAAGCCGGTGCGCCGCCTGTGGCTGCAATCCATGACCCAGGCCGCCATCCGGGAGGGTTTCGCCTCCCTGCGCGAGGCATCCGAGGTGGCGGGCCTGCGTACCGCAGCCATCTGCCGGGCGGAGTCGGACTGGCTGGTGGGCATCAACGGCACCCGGGCCATGACCGCCTTCAACTCCAAGACCGGGGGCTTCCACCTCACCACCGTGGGCCGGGTGCAGACGCCCACCCTGGCCATCGTGGTGGAACGTGAGGAGCGCATCCGCAAGTTCGTGCCCCGGGCCTACTGGGAACTGGAGGGACGTTTCGCCGGGAAAAAAGGCGAATACACCGGCCGCTGGTTCGACGAGAAATTCAGGAAGGACGAGAACGATGAGCACGCCATGGCCCACCGCCTGTGGGACCAGGCCAAGGCAGAAGCCATCCGCGCCGCCTGTATCGGCAAGCCGGCCACTGCCACCGAGGAAACCAAGCCCTCCACCCAGCTCTCGCCCCTGCTCTACGACCTGACCAGCTTGCAGCGGGAGGCCAACGGTCGCTTCGGCTTCTCGGCCAAGACCACCCTTGGCCTGGCCCAGGCCCTGTACGAAAAGCACAAGGTGCTGACCTATCCCCGTACCGACGCCCGCGCCCTGCCCGAGGATTACCTGGCCACGGTGAAAGACGTGCTGGGCAGCCTGCCCGAGGACTACGCGCCCTTCGCGCAGACCATTCTGCAACGCCAGTGGGTGGTGCCCAACAAGCGCATCTTCAACAATGCCAAGATTTCCGACCACTTCGCCATCATCCCCACCGGCACGCCGCCCAAGTCCCTGAACGAGTCGGAGTGGAGGCTCTACGACCTGGTTACCAAACGCTTTCTGGCCGTGTTCTACCCGGCCGCCGAATACGCCATCACCACCCGCATCACCCGGGTGGAGAATCACGCCTTCAAGACCGAAGGCAAGGTGCTGGTGAACCCAGGCTGGCTTGCTGTCTACGGCAAGGAGGTCCAGCCGGAGGACGAGGAGGGCGGGCATACCCTGGCCCCCCTGGTGCCGGGTGAGCTTCTGGACACCCGGGCGGTGGACATCAAGTCCGCCATGACCCGTCCCCCCGCCCGCTTCACCGAGGCCACCCTGCTCACCGCCATGGAAGGCGCCGGCAAGATGGTGGACGACGAGGAACTGCGCGCTGCCATGGCCGGCCGGGGCCTTGGCACCCCCGCCACCCGGGCCCAGATCATCGAGAACCTGCTGTCGGAGAATTACCTGCACCGGGAAGGCCGGGAGCTCACGCCCACCGCCAAGGCTTTCTCCCTCATCACCCTGCTGCGGGGCCTGGGCATCCAGGAGCTGGCCTCGCCGGAGATGACCGGCGCCTGGGAATACAAGCTGTCCCAGATGGAACACGGCAAGCTTTCCCGGGACGACTTCATGGGCCACATCACCGCCCTGGCCCGGGATATCGTGGAACGGGCCAAGCGCTACGAGTCCGACACCGTGCCCGGCGACTTCGCCACGCTGAAGGTGCCCTGCCCCAAGTGCGGCGGCACGGTGAAGGAGAACTACAAGAAGTTCGCCTGCCAGTCCTGTGACTGGAGCACCTGGAAGATCGTCGCCGGCCGCCAGTTCGAGGTGGAGGAGATGGAAGCCCTGCTGCGGGACGGGAAAGTGGGGCCGCTGACCGGTTTCCGCAACAAAATGGGCCGTCCCTTCGACGCCGAAATCCGCCTCAACGACGAGAAGCTGCCCGAATTCGATTTCGGCCAGCCCAAGGAAGGCGGGGAGGAGGAAGAGGTGGACTTCTCCGGCCGGGAAAGTCTGGGAAAGTGCCCCAAGTGTGGCGGCCAGGTCTATGAACACGGCGCGGCCTACGTCTGTGAGCGCAGCGTCGGTCCCAACAAGACCTGCGACTTCCGCAGCGGCCAGGTCATCCTGCAACAGCCCGTGGCCCGGGAACAGATGCAAAAGCTCCTGGCCGAGGGCAAGACGGATCTCCTCACCGGCTTCGTCTCCGCCCGCACCCGGCGCACCTTCTCCGCTTTCCTGGTGCGGGACAAGGAGGGCAAGGTGGGCTTCGAGTTCGAGCCCCGGGAGGCCAAGACCGGCAAGCGGGCAGCCGCTGCCCCAGCCAGGGAGTTGGGCGCTCATCCCGCCGACGGCAAGCCGGTGCAGCTCAAGTCGGGCCGTTTCGGCCCCTACGTCCAGCACGGCAAGCTCATGGCCTCCATCCCCAGGGAGCGCAAGCCGGAGGAGGTCACCCTGGATGAGGCTTTGACCCTGCTGGCCGAGAAAGCGGCCAAGAAGGCGGTCTGAAGTCTCGCCGAGGCCCCCTGGTGGCCCTCTCCGCAGGCGGGGGGCACCGGATCGCAAGGCACTTTCCTTTTATGGAGAACGGAACATGGTGGAACCGGCGCCCCTGTTGCTCAACGTCATCGAATTGCTGGGCTATCCCAACCTGCGCCCCCTCTACGAACGCCTGGGCTACCGGGTGCGCACGGAATTCGCCGTGCGCAAGGCCATCGGCTTCATGCGCAAGGAGAAGCCCGCCGTCATCGCCGCCGACTTCTATTTCCAGCCCGATTTCCGCGACCGGGTCAGCAACCTGGAATCCCTCCTGGCCGCCGCCCAGCCTCACCTGGATATCCGTGTGGTCGTCTTCTACGAAGGCCACCATGCCCACGCCCTTGAACGCCTGCGCCAACGCTTCCGCATCGATGCAGCCTGTAGCCTGCCTGCGGACACGGGGGAACTCGCTTCGTTGTTATCGGTGATTCCGGTAAATCCCGCGGTGAAATGAGGGGGGGGCCACCCCGGTTTACGGGAACCCGGATCGGTATTGCCTGCGACATACATCCTCTGGGCTCGGCTTTCTAGTTTTAGGGCCGGACGACAGTTGCTCAGAACTGGAAGAAAACTTCCATTTTTCCTTGCAGTTTCCTGGCCTGGCGCAGGGCTTCCTTGAGGAATCCACGGTCCAGGGTGGAGAGATCCTTGGGGTTCACCCGGTTGGTCAGGCCATGACCCTGTTCCAATTGCAGCTGGTGTTGGCTCAGTCGCAACTTCTGGATGTGGTGGAAGGCCTTGATCCAATCCTCCACCTCGGCTGCATCCAGCTTCCAGGTGGCGGCGGCAGACCGGAAACGGGCCACGGTGGAGGTCTCGCTGGCGCCGGAGGCCAGGGCAAAGATGCGGGCGGCGTCCACGAACAGGGTGGTGCCGTGCAGCTTCAGGTCCACGGTGCCGGCCATCTCCCCATCGCCGTCGGTGACGAAGTCCCGCACCAGACCCAGGGGGGGGCGGTTGCCCAGGGCGTTGATGGTCATGAGCCTGAGGAAGCGGCGGTTGCCCTTCATTTTCCCGTTGAGCCATGTGCGCAGGGAGCTGGCCAGGCTGGCGTCGCCGGCCAGGGCACGGAAGTCGAAGAAGATGCTGGCATTGAGCAGCACTGGCGCGTCGCCCCGGAACAGCCACTCGGAGAAGGTGTTCCGCCATTCTTCCAGAGACAGGCACCAATGGGGATTGCCCGCCATGATCTCCCCCTTGCAGCGGGGGAAGCCGCAGGCGGCGAGTCCCTCGTTGACCTGCCTGGCCAGGGGTAGCAGGCGCTCCCGGATGGCGTCGGCGGTCAGGCCCTCGGGGGGGCTGAAGATGAGGCCGTTGTCCTGGTCGGTGAGCAGGGTCTGCTCCAGGCGGCCTTCCGAGCCCAGGGCCAGCCAGCACCAGGGTACATCCTCCAGGCCGGCGTCGGCGAAGGCCAGATAGAGGATGCGCTGGGAAAGCTGATCGTTGAGTTCGGAGATGAGGCGGGTGAGCTGTTCCGCCTCCAGACCCTGGGCCATGAGCATGCGGGCCAGCCTGCGGATGTCTTCGGCGGCTTCCACCAGGGTTTCCAGGCACTCGGCCTCGGCCAGGGCGGCGGCAATGTCGCCCACCCCCAGGCGTTGCAGGGCGAACAGATCCTTTTCCGAGACCACCCCCAGGATGCGGCCATCCTGCCCGGTGACCACCACGTGATGGATGAGGCGGTGGGCCATGGCCAGGGCCGCTTCCATGGCTGTGGCATCGCCGCCAAGACAGAAGGGAGCGTGGGTCATGACCATGCTCATGGGCCGGTCCAGATCGCATGCATCCACCGCCACCCGGTCCCTCAGGTCGTTCAAGGTGAACACGCCAGCCGGCCGGCCGTCCCCATCCGCCACCAGCAGGGAGCCCACCCGGTGCTGACGCATCAGGCCCAGGGCGGCGCGCACCGGCAAGTCCGGCGTACAGATGATGGGCGCCCGTCGCAGCAGGCTAACAAGGGGCGTCGTCAGGGTTTCAGACAGGGGTGGCATGGCGCGAAAACACCTTTGTGCAGTGCATCATAGTGGCATGGCACGCAGTTCCCGCCAAGCCCCCAGGCGCCGGGCGGTTGTGTGCGCCAGTTCAAGAAAGCGGCTGGCATCGCGCAGTTGTCCGCCCGCCTCCAGGGACTGGGATTTTCGGTAGAGCAGACGGGGCTTGAGGCCATGGACGCCGAACCTTTCCACCTGTTCCAGGGCAAGATCCAACCAAACCAGGGCTTCCGCGGGTGTCTGCCGAAGGCGCGCCTCGGCATAGCATGTCTCGGCCTCGGCCGCCTTTGCCGGGGCATGGCGGCGCAGCCAAGCCAGGGACTGGTGGAGTTCCCCTGGGGCCACCGTGCCCGGCTGGGCCCAGTCGGCCAGCAGGCGGGCGTGGGCGAGGTGGGGCGCTTCCTGCAGGTCAAGGGCGGCTTGCAGATAGGCCAGGCCGGCCTGGGGATCGGGGCTGTTTGCGAGGAAGGCGAATCGCGCCCGCGCCGCGAGGCCATCGATGGGGCGGGTCCACGACCGGACGGCGGCCTCCAGGCAGGCATGGGCCTCCTCCTCGACATCCGACCAGGCGAGGCAACAGGCGCGGCAGAAGCGCAAGGGGGCGGCCAGCCCGGCCGGGTGGGGCTCGTCATCGCCAGGCAACGCGGCCAAGGCTTCGCCATGGCGGCCCATGGCAATGAGGGTTTCTGCCAGGGCCAGGGCGGCCCGGAAACGGGCGCCGCCCCCCGCCCGCCGGGCCAGGTCCGGCAGCCGCCAGGCGTAGGGAAAGGAGCGGATCGGGCCGAAGTCGCGCTGGAGCTCGGCCCAGCGGGCGTGGCGTCGTTCGAACCCAGTGATGTCGGGCGCGGTCATGACTGCCCGGAACCGGGTCAGACGCTCTCGTCCTTGAGGTCCCGGGCCAGCAGGGCGGCCACGGCTTCCCGGGGTGGAATTTCCTGGCGGAGGATCTGGTCCACCGCATCGGTGATGGGCATCTCCACGCCCAGTTCCCGGGCCAGGGCCGCCACCTCGATGGCAGTGGTGGCGCCTTCCGCCACGTGGCCCAGCTCCCGCAGGGCGCCCTCCAGACTTTCCCCGGCGGCCAGGCGCAGGCCCAGTTGCCGGTTGCGGGACAGGTCTCCGGTGCAGGTGAGGATGAGGTCGCCCATGCCGGACAGGCCCATGAAGGTTTCTGGCCGGCCGCCCAGCTTCAGGCCCAGGCGGGTGAGCTCCGCCAGGCCCCGGGTCACCAGGGCGGCACGGGCGTTGAAGCCGAAGCCCAGGCCATCGGCGATGCCTGCGGCGATGGCGATGACGTTCTTCACCGCGCCGCCCAGTTCCACTCCCACCACGTCGGTGCTGGCATAGAGGCGCAGCTTGGGGTCGTGCAGCTGGCGGGCGACGGCGCGAGCCAGTTCTGCGTCGGGACTGGCCACCGTCAGGGCGGCGGGCAGGCCCTGGGCCACTTCCTTGGCGAAGCTGGGACCGGAAAGGACGGCGGCGGGCGGATGGCCGGGCCAGCTTTCGGCCAGGACTTCATGGGGGAGCTTGCGGCTGCCGGTTTCCAGGCCCTTGCACAGCCAGACCAAGGGCTGCCTGGCGCCCAGATCGCCCAGGGTTTGAAGCAGGGTGCGGAAGCCATTGCTGGGCACGCCGGCGATCAAGAGGTCCACGCCCCGGATGGCGGCGGCCAGGTCGCTTTCCGGCTTCAGGGGGGCGGGCAGGGAAATACCGGGCAGGTAGCGGTGGTTTTCCCGATCCGCCTCCATGGCCCTGGCGTGTTCCGGCGAGCGGGTCCAGAGCCGCACATCCGCGTGGCCGGCCAGGCGAACGGCCAGGGCCGTGCCCCAGGCGCCGGCGCCGAGAACCCCGATGCCCAAGGTGGAACCCCGGCGGTTGGCTTAGTTGGGCTGCTGGGTCTTGGCCTGCTGTTGCTGCATGTAGAGCACCTCGAAATTCACGGGTTGCAGCATCAGGGGCGGAAAGCCAGCCTTCAGCACGGCATCGGACACGGCCTCGCGGGCATAGGGGAAGATGATGTTGGGGCAACCGATGCCCAGGGCCGGCTCCATGGCTTCCTGGGGCACGTTCTGGATGCGGAAGATGCCCGCCTGTTGCAGTTCCACCAGGAAAGCCGCCTTGTCCTTGATCTTGGCGTTGATGGTCAGGGTCAGGATGCACTGATAGATGCCGTTGGCCTGGTCCACGGGGGCGCTCTGGGTGTTGAGCTGCATGTCGATCTGGGGCGCGTCGCGATCGAGGAAGATGGCAGGGGCGTTGGGCACCTCCACGGAGAGGTCCTTGACGTAGATCTTCTCGATCTGGAAGACGGGCATGGCTTGTTGCTGGGGCTGCTGGTCGGTCATGACAGGGTCCGGAGAGTGGATGAGGGCGTCGGATTATAGCCCCAGGATATGAAGGCACGGCGCGAGCACATCCGCCTGGCGGTTATACTCGGAAAGTTCTTCCAGACCTCCGGTGGACCGATCGATGGCCGAAAAGGATGAACTGGCTCGTCTGAGCGCGCTGCTGCTCGAACTGCATCGCGGCGCCACCGTCCGGCCGTTGCCGGAGTTCGCCGACTGGGCCTTCGACACCCTCAAGCGCCATATCCCCTTCGATTCGGCCCTGTGGGCCTCGGGCCACGTCGATCCGGACGGCACGCCGGTGGTGCACAGCCACCGGCTCTACCGCCAGCCGGCCCAGCTCATGCTCGATTACGCCCCCCTCGCCCGGCACGACAACGTGTTCGCCACCTCTCTGGCGCAGCCGGGCGTGTCCCTGGCGGTGGACACCCGGGGGTTCGCGCCGGCGCTGTTCAGAGACTATCTGGACCGCTACCGCATCGAGCACGTGCTCAACACCTGCGACGTCGATCCGTTCACCGGGCTGCTGGATGACATCGCCCTCTGGCGCGCCGAGCGCGACCGGCCCTTCGACGACGCGGAGCGGCGTTTCATGCAGGCGGCTTTCCCGCACCTCATCGAGGCCTCGACGCGCAACCGCCTGGCGCACCTGACCGGCGCCTGTTCCGCCGGCAGCGGAGAGGTGTGGAGCGTCGCTCTGGCCGACCGGGAGGCGGTGCTGCAGTCGGGCGGCACCGGCATGCGCGTATCGAGCGCGCTGGTCAACGAGGGCGAATTTTCCACTGGCAGCGGCGCGGTTACCGGGGCGGCATGTTCACCAACGAGGCCAGCGGCAGCTTCACGGGCAACCTCCGGCCGGGCAAAGCGTTCTTCAATCCCGGTAAAAGCCCGGGCAGGATGACCATTGAGGGCGACTTCGAATTGCAGCCGGGCGGCGTGCTCAATATCGAGATCGTGCCGGACGGCGCGGGCGGCTTCCTGTATGACAAGCTCATCATCGGCGGCATCGCCTACCTCAACGGCCATGTGAATTTCCTGGTGGATCCTTCCATTGGCGACGGGAGCGTCCTGTCGGGCCTAAGATTCTTCGAGTGCCTGACGTCAGACTGGGGCTGCGTTGGGGAGGGGGCCGATTTCACATGGGATATTCCAGGACGTCCCGACTCGGTGCTCGCCTGGGGTGACGACGGCTTTTACATCGAGTCTCTCGCCGCCCCGGTGCCCGAGCCGGAGGCCTGGGCCCTGCTGCTGGCCGGATTGGGTCTGGTGGGCTGGGCGGCGCGGCGACGCAGGCCGGCCTGATCCACCAACCCGAACACGACAAGGCCCGCCGAGGCGGGCCTTGTCCTTTTCAGTGCCGCGCCAGCCAGGCGGCGAGCTGCTGCGGCGGCAACGCTCCCGCGACCCGGTCCACCTCGCGGCCGCCCCGGAACAGGGCCAGGGTGGGGATGCTGCGGATACCATGCTGGGCTGCCAGCATCTGCTCTGCTTCCGTGTTCACCTTGGCGAAGCGCACGCGGCCCACATACTGGCCGGCCATCTGGCTGAAGGTGGGGGCGAACATCTTGCAGGGGCCGCACCAAGGGGCCCAGAAGTCCACCAGGACCGGCAGTTCATTCCTGGCAATGAACTTGTCGAAGGATGCCGCAGTAAGTTCGACCGGGTGGGCAGGCAACACCTCGGCGCCGCACTTGCCGCATTTTGGGTGTTGGGCAAGGCGCTCGTCGGGGACGCGGTTGACCGCGCCGCAGTGGGGACAGACCAGTTCCATGCATGGCTCCTCAATCTTTTCGATGAGGGCCAGATGGCGTCTCGCCGAGGAAAATCAATGCCCTCCCTGGAGGGGGAGGGCGGGACTCAGGCGGTCAGCAGCGGCTCCAGTTCGCCGGCGGCGTCCAGGGCCGACAGGTCGTCGAAGCCGCCGACGTGCCGCTCGCCGATGTAGATCTGGGGCACGGTGCGGCGGCCGGTGATCTGCATCATTTCCTGGAGACGGGCGGGCTCCAGATCGACGCGGATCTTCTCGATGTTGGCCACGCCCTTCTTGGTCAGCAGTTTCTCCGCCATGACGCAGTAGGGGCAGACGGCGGTGCAATACATCTTCACGGGGGGCATGTGTCTTCCTTGGGGGTGTTGGGGTGGATCACTTTTCCTTGGGCAGGCCCGCCTGCTCCCAGGCGATCATGCCGCCGGCCAGGTTGTGCAGGTTTTCGAAGCCGGCTTTCTTGAGCAGGCCGCAGGCATGGGCGGAACGGTTGCCGCTGCGGCAAACCGCCACGATGGGCTTGCCCTTGTATTTCTCCAGGTCGCCGACGCGGTTCTTCAACTGGCCCAGGGGAATGTGCTTTGCCATGGCGATATGGCCGTCGGCCCACTCCGACTGCTCCCGCACGTCCAGCACCAGGGCGTCCTGGTGGTTGAACAGCAGTACCGCCTCCTGGGGGCCGATCTGCTTGACGCCGGACAGGCGGCCGAACAGACCGCCGCCGCCGAACAGCATGAAGCCGGACACGGCCGCCAGAAGAATGAGCCAGATGTTTTGGGTGACGAATTCCATGGGCTGCCCGAAGCTGATCGCAAAGCCGGCGAGTTTACCGTTACTTGGTGGAGCAGGCGCTGCCGCCTTCCTGGAAACCCAGCTTCTTGAGCAGTTTCTCCGGCGGGCAGAAGCCAGTGAAGCCGGATTGCAGCAGGTTCAGGCCGATGAAGGCGGTGAGCCAGAGCCAGGACAGGCTGCTCATGTCCACCTGGCCGGAGAAGTGGGCCAGGGCCAGGGACAAGAGGATCATGACGCCGGCCAGGATGCGGATGATGCGTTCGATGGTCATGGGAGGTTCTCCTTACGGTTTCAAGCGGTTTTCAGGTTGCGCTGCCACAGGTAGTACATCAGGGGGATGACCACCAGGGTCAGCGCGGTGGAGGCGAAGGTGCCGAAGATCAGGCTCACCGCCAGGCCGCCGAACACCGGGTCGGTGATCATGATGGCGGAGCCCAGGATGATGGCCAGCGCCGTCAGCAGGATGGGCCGGAAGCGCACGGCGCCCGCCTCGATGACGGCCTGCTCCAAGGTATAGCCCTGCTTGCGGTAGTCGAGGATGAAGTCGATGAGCAAGAGGGAGTTGCGTACCACGATGCCGGCCAGGGCGATCACGCCGATCATGGAGGTGGCGGTGAAGGCCTGGCTGGTGGCCCAGTGGCCCGGGAACACGCCCACCAGCGTGAGCGGGATGGCGCCCATCACGATGACCGGCAGCATGAAGGATTTGTAATACCCCACCAGCATCAGGTAGATGAGGACGAGGGCGACGATGAAGGCGGAGCCCAGATCCCGGAACACGTCCAGGGTCAGGCGCATCTCGCCGCCCCAGAGCAGGGTGTAGTCCACCACGTCCGCAGGCGCGGCCTGGGTGAAGCCCAGGTTGCCGGTGGTGAAAGTGGCACCGCTTGGCAGTTTCTTGCCATCCAGCATCTGGTCCAGGGCCAGCACCGCGAACACCGGGCTGGATTGCAGCAACTCGCCGCCGATCATGACCATGGGATGCTGGTCCCGGGCGTAGATGGGCTTGGCCTGGGTGACCCGCTCCACGGTGGCGATGGCGCTCAGGGGCACCTGCCTGCCATGGGGATTGGCGATCCGCAGGTTCATCAGGGTCTCGGGGCTGGCCCGCAGCTCCCGGGGCAGGCGCACCTGGATGTCGATGGGCTCCCGGGCGTTGTCCACGTGCAGGGTGCCGATACTGAGGCCGGACACGTAGTTGCGCAGCAGCTGGGCCACCTGGCCCGGGGCGACGCCGGAGAGCAGGGCCTTCTCCGCATCCACCCGGATGTGGAAGCTGTCGGCGTTGGCGGTGACCGAGTCGTCCACGTTGATCATGCCGTAGATGCCCGAGAAAGCCTTGTCCACGTCGGCGGCGGCGGCCCGCAACACGTCGTAGTCGGGACCGTACAGCTCGGCCAGGATCTGGGCGTGGACCGGGGGGCCGGGGGGCGTCTCGTAGATCTTCAGCTTGGCCGTGGGGAACTGCCGGCGCACCTGGGCCAGGGATTGGTTGAGCTGATCGGCGATCTCGTGGGAAGAGTCGCTGCGGTGGTGCTTGTCCGCCAGGTTCACCCGGATCTGGGCCAGGTTGGTGCCGCGCTTGATCATGTCGCCGCGCACCAGGGCGGCGAAGTCGATGGGCGCGGTCAGCCCCAGGAAGGTCTGGTAGTCGGTGACGTGGGGGTG
>CAZYEY010000019.1:0-6192 GCA_964646585.1 uncultured Thiobacillus sp.
TCTCACGCCCCTGCCCCTGCCCGGCGGCGACAAGGCGGCGAAGGAGCCCTGGCGCATGGCGGCGGCGGCCCTGTTCCTGCTGGGCCGCGCCGACGAGATTCCCCACCGCTTCCCCGGCCAGCCCCTGGCCCGGCAGCTCCATGTGATGCTGGAGCGGGACCTGCACTGCCCGCCCACCACCAGCCTGGGCCGCTGGTTCGACGCGGCGGCCGGTTTGCTGGGGGTGCGGGAGGTCATGGCCTTTGAAGGCCAGGCGGCCATGCTGCTGGAAGGCTTGGCGGAGCAGGCGGGTGACGCAGCCCCCCTGGCGGGGGGCTACGTGCTCAGGGATGACGGCCGCCTGGACCTGCTGCCCCTGCTGGCCCGGCTGGCGGACGAGCCCGATGCCGCCAAAGGCGCCGCCCTCTTCCACGCCACTCTGGCCCGCGCCCTGGCGGACTGGACCCTGCGCGCCGCCCAGGCCCAGGGTCTGGACACCGTGGCCCTGGGGGGGGGCTGCTGCCTCAACCACATCCTGTCCCGCCAGCTGGCCGGCCATCTGGCGAAGGGGGGCCTCAAGGTCCTGGAGGCCCGGCAAATCCCCCCGAACGATGGGGGGTTGAGCCTGGGCCAGGCCTGGGTTGCAATTCAGTCCCGCGATACTTGCCGGTTGAAGGGGACGCTTCGCGCCCCTCAACCGGTCTGAAAGGGAAATACATCATGTGTCTCGCCATTCCCGCCCGCGTGGTGGAAATCGACGCCAATGACCAGGCCATCGTGGACCTGGGCGGCGTGAAGAAGGGCGTGTCCCTGGCCCTGGTGGAAGGCGTTGCCGTGGGCGACTACGTCATCGTTCACGTGGGCTATGCCCTCACCCGCCTGGACCCGGAGGAAGCGGAGAAGACCCTGGCCCTCATGGCCGAGGCGGGCATCGCCCCGGAGGCGGCATGAAGTACGTCGACGAGTTCAGGGACGGCGGGATCGCCCAGGGGCTGGCCCAGGCCATCGCCGCCGAAGTCCGCCCGGACCGCCGCTACCACTTCATGGAGTTCTGCGGCGGCCACACCCATGCCATCTCCCGCTACGGCGTGCCGGACCTGCTGCCCCCCAACGTGCGCATGATCCACGGCCCCGGCTGCCCGGTGTGCGTGCTGCCCATCGGCCGCATCGACCTGGCCATCCGCCTGGCCCTGGAGCGCGGCGTGATCCTCTGCACCTATGCCGACACCCTGCGCATCCCGGCCTCCGGCGGCCTGTCCCTGATGAAGGCCAAGGCCCGGGGTGGAGACATCCGCATGGTCTACGCGGTGACCGATGCCCTGAAGATCGCCCGCGACCATCCGGAAAAAGAGGTGGTGTTCTTCGCCATCGGCTTCGAGACCACCACGCCCCCCACGGCGGTGGCCATCAAGGCGGCCCAGGCGGAGGGCCTCGCGAACTTCAGCGTGCTGTGCTGCCACGTGCTCACCCCGTCGGCCATCATGAACATCCTGGAGTCCCCGGAAGTGCGTGAGCTCGGCAGCGTGCCCCTGGACGGCTTCATCGGCCCAGCCCATGTCTCCACGGTCATCGGCAGCCGGCCCTACGCGTTCTTCGCCGAGGAATACCGCAAGCCGGTGGTCATCGCCGGCTTCGAGCCCCTGGACGTGATGCAGGCCATCCTCATGCTGGTGCGCCAGGTGAACGAAGGCCGGGCCACGGTGGAAAACGAGTTCACCCGGGCCGTGACCCCGGAGGGCAACACCAAGGCCCAGAACCTGGTGTCCGAAGTGTTCGAACTCAGGCGCAGCTTCGAATGGCGCGGCCTGGGCGAGGTGCCGTACTCCGCCCTGCGCATCCGCGAGAAGTACGCCGAATTCGACGCCGAGCGGCGCTTCGATCTGGAATACCGGCCGGTGCCGGACAACAAGGCCTGCGAGTGCGGGGCGATCCTGCGGGGCGTGAAGCGGCCCACGGACTGCAAGCTCTTTGGCACCGTGTGTACCCCCGAGAGCCCCATGGGGAGCTGCATGGTGTCTTCCGAGGGGGCCTGCGCGGCCCATTACACTTATGGGCGATACAAGGACATGGAGATGGAAAATGCGTAGAGCAGAAGCCTTGCGCATCCTCACCGAAGCCAGCCCGGAGCTTGTCAGCCGCTTCGGAATCAGGCGACTGCGCCTGTTCGGTTCCACGGCGAGAGACGAAGCGCGCGAGGACAGTGATGTGGACATCCTGGTGGAGTTTGCGGCACCCGCCACGTTCGATGGTTATTTCGACCTGCTGCATTACCTGGAAGAACGCCTGGGTTGCAGCGTCGATCTGGTCACGGAGAAGGGCTTGAAGGAACGGGTGCGTCCCTATGTGGAGAAGGACGCCATCCATGTCGCGTGACCCGCGTCTGTATCTGGATGAAATGATCGAGGCCGCCGACAACGCGATCCGCTTCGGCGCCGGCCTCACACGCGCGGACTACCGGCCTGGCGGCATGGCCTTCGAGGCGATCGTCAGGCAAATCGAAATCATCGGCGAAGCTGCGGCACATCTACCTGAAGAAATCCGGCTTCAAGCACCTGGCATCCCCTGGGAAAACCTGGTCGGCATGCGCAACCGGCTGATCCACGGCTATTTTGCCGTGGACCCCGACATCGTCTGGAGCGTGGTGCACGACAAACTGCCCAGCCTACTCCCCGAATTCAGGAAACTCCTCGAGGAACTCCCATGGGCGGCCCGGTAAAAAAAGACTACGCCCGCCCCCTGGACATCAAGCACGGCCGGGTGGACATGAGCCATGGCGGCGGCGGCCGGGCCATGGTGCAGCTCATCACCGACCTGTTCGCCAAGCATCTCTTCAACGAATACCTGGCCCAGGGCAACGACGGCGCCTGCCTGCCAGTGGGGGAGGGCCGCCTGGTGGTGTCCACCGACAGCCACGTGGTCTCGCCCCTGTTCTTCCCCGGCGGCGACATCGGCTGCCTGTCGGTGCACGGCACGGTGAACGACGTGGCGGTCATGGGGGCCACGCCCCTCTACCTCACCGCCGGCTTCATCCTGGAGGAAGGCTTCCCCCTGGCGGATCTCGCCCGCATCGTCGAATCCATGGCCCGGGCCGCCCATGAGGCTGGCGTGAAGCTGGTGGCTGGAGACACCAAGGTGGTGGAACAGGGCAAAGGGGATGGCATGTTCATCACCACCACCGGCGTGGGCTTCCTGCCCGAGGGCGTGCATCTGTCCGGCGACCTGGCCCGGCCCGGGGACGCGGTGCTGGTGTCGGGGAGCATCGGCGACCACGGCGTTGCCATCCTGAGCCAGCGGGAGAACCTGGGCTTCGACACGCCCATCCTCTCGGACACGGCGGCCCTCAATGGCCTGACGGCGGCCATGCTGGCCTCGGGCGCGGCCATCCGCGTCATGCGGGACCCCACCCGGGGCGGCCTGGCCGCCACCCTGAACGAGATCGCCCACCAGTCAGGGGTGGGCATCCACCTGGACGAGGCGGCCATCCCGGTGAAGCCGGAAGTGGACGCCGCCTGCGAACTCCTGGGCCTGGACCCGCTCAACATCGCCAACGAGGGCAAGCTCATCGCCGTCTGCGCCGCCGAAGACGCGGACCGGTTGCTCACCGCCATGCGCGCCCATCCCCAGGGCCGGGAAGTCAGCCTCATCGGCCGGGTGGTGGAGGATGCCAACGCCTTCGTGCAGATGAAGACCCGCTTCGGCGGCCGGCGCATGGTGGACTGGCTCTCCGGCGAGCAGCTGCCGAGGATCTGCTGAGTGCGCATCCTCTTCCTCACCCACGCCTTCAACAGCCTGACCCAGCGGCTGTATGTGGAACTGACGCGCCTGGGCCATGAAGTCTCCATCGAGTTCGACATCCACGACAGCGTCACCACCGAGGCGGTGGCGCTGTTCCGCCCCCATCTCATCCTGGCCCCCTACCTGCGCCGGGCCATCCCGGAGGCCATCTGGAACCACCACCTGTGCCTGGTGCTGCATCCGGGCATCGTCGGCGACCGGGGGCCTTCCGCCCTGGACTGGGCCCTCCAGCGCGGCGAGGCGGAATGGGGCGTGACCCTGCTCCAGGCGGAGGCGGAAATGGACGCCGGCCCGGTCTGGGCCAGCGAGACCTTCCCCCTGCGGGCGGCAAAGAAATCCAGCCTCTATCGCAACGAGGTCACCGAGGCGGCGGTGCGGGCAGTCACCACGGCCCTGGACCGGCTGCCGGCCTGGCGCGCGGGCAGATGGCGGCCCCAGGCCGTGCCCCTGCGTCCCATGCATGCCCTCATGCGTCAGGCGGACCGGGCCATCGACTGGGCTCGTGACACCACGGACCGGGTCCTGGCCCGGCTCCATGCCGCCGACGGCTTTCCCGGCGTGCAGGACCAACTCCTGGGCCATCCCTGCCGCCTGTTCAATGCCACCGCCTTTCCTGCCCGGGGCACGCCCGGCGCGGTGCTGGGCCGCAGCGGCGAGGGGCTGGTGCGGGCCACGGCGGACGGCGCGGTGCGCATCGGCCATGTGAAGAACGGCGACAGCGCCCTGCCCATCAAGCTGCCCGCCGTCCTGGCCCTGGCGGAGGCAGCCGCCCTGCCGGAACTGGCCGGCGGCGAGGAGGACATCCGCTACGAGGAAGCCGACGGCGTGGGCTTTCTCCACTTCGACTTCTACAACGGCGCCATGGGCACCGACGCCTGCCGGCGCCTGCTGGCGGCTTACGAGGCGGCGCGGCTGCGCCCCACCCGGGTCATCGTCCTTTTGGGCGGACCGGATTTTTTCAGCAACGGTCTGGATCTCAACCGCATCGAGGCGGCGGACAGCCCGGCGGAGGAATCCTGGCGCAACATCGAGGCCATGGACGACCTGTGCCGGGCGGTCATCACCACCGATTCCCACCTCACCGTCGCCGCCTTGCGGGGGAATGCCGGGGCCGGCGGCGCCTTCCTGGCCCTGGCGGCGGACCGGGTGTGGGCGCGCCGGGGCGTCATCCTCAACCCCCATTACAAGAACATGGGCAACCTGTACGGCTCCGAATACTGGACCTACCTGCTGCCGCGCCGGGTGGGCGCGGATCAGGCCCAGGCCATCCTGCGCAGCCGCCTGCCCCTGGGCGCGGAAGCCGCGGCGGCCATCGGCTTCCTGGACGAAGCCTTCGGCGCAGCCCCGGCCGGCTTCGAGACGGAAACCCGCCGCCGGGCCGAAGCCCTGGCCCTGGCCGTCGATTTCGCCGAGCAACTGCGGGAGAAGAACCGCCGCCGGGCCGAGGACGAGGCGGCGAAGCCCCTGGATGCCTACCGCGCCGAGGAACTCGCCCACATGCAGCGCAACTTCTTCGGCTTCGACCCCAGCTACCACGTGGCCAGGCATCACTTCGTACATAAGACACCCCACTCCTGGACCCCCCGGCATCTGGCGGTCCACCGGGAACTGGGGTGGGCGGTGCCGGCGGACGCGGCATGATCCCTCTCCCCACCGTCCTGGTCATCGATGACGAGGTCCGCTCCCAGGAGGCCCTGCGCCGCACCCTGGAGGAGGACTTCGAGGTCTTCACCGCGTCGAGCGCGGCGGAGGCCCGGGGCATCATGGAGCGGCATAGCATCCAGGTGGTGCTTACCGACCAGCGCATGCCCGAGGTGAGCGGCGTGGAATTTCTCAAGGAGGTGCGCCGCGCCTGGCCCGACACGGTGCGCATCATCATCTCCGGCTACACGGACAGCGAGGACATCATCGCCGGCATCAACGAGGCGGGCATCTATCAATACCTGCTCAAGCCCTGGCATCCGGAACAACTGCTGCTCACCCTGAAACGAGCCGCCGAGCTCCACAAGCTGCAACAGGAGAACTGTCAGCTGGCGGTGGAACTGCGGGCCGCCGAGCCGGTGCTGCGGGGCCGGGTGGAAGCCAGCCGAGCCCGGGTGAAGCAGGCCTTCGCGGTGGACAAAGTGGTGCGGGCGCCGGGCAGCCCCATGAACGAAGTCTGCGACCAGGTGGCCCGGGCCGCCCGCTACGACGTGGCCATCCTGCCCACCGGCGAATCCGGCACCGGCAAGGAGCTGTTGGCGCGGTCCATCCACGATGCCAGCGGCCGCGCCGACCAGCCCTTCGTGGAGGCAAACTGCGGCGCCCTGCCGGACACCCTGTTGGCTGCGGAACTGTTCGGCCGCCAGCCGGGCGCCTTCACCGGCGCCTGCCAGGCCCGGGTGGGCCTGCTCAAGCAGGCCCCCGGCGGCACCCTGG
>CAZYEY010000020.1:0-3427 GCA_964646585.1 uncultured Thiobacillus sp.
GCCATAGGCCGGCCGGGCCCATTGCACCGGCAGGGCCGCCAGGTCGTGGCCCACCCCTTCCGCAGCCGGGCCGAACAGACTGCCGCAGCAGGAGGTGATGACCGCCGGTTGCAGGTCGAGGAAATACAGCCAGAGCAACACCGCCTGGGCCAGGGCCACGGGGGCCAGAAGCAGCAGGAGCCGGTACTTGGGACGAATCAGGGGGGAGTCCCAGCCCCGGTTGTCCAGGTGGTTGAGCACCAGCCAGGCCGCCGCCAGGAAAAATCCGGCCAGCATGGTGTAAAGGGCCGGAAACCCCCAGACGTTGGCCTTGAGGCTGCCGATGGCGCACATGGCGCCGATGAAGAAGGGGGCCATGGCGTCGGCCGTGTGCACGAACAGGGCCAGGGCCGGCAGGCCCAGCACCAGGGACAGGGCCACCAGGGTGGAGGCTAGATGGGTGCGCCGTTCCAGAGCGATCTGGGCTTCGCCGCCACTGGCCGGGTTCCAGCGGGCCAGCAGGTAAAGGGCAAACAGGCCCGCGCCGGTCAGCATCAGGGCGTTCAGGCTGGAAGCGAACAGCAGGGCCAGGGCCGGTGGCTGGAAGATCACGGCAGGATCACTCCATCCTTCACCGTGACCACCCGGTCCACCAGGCCCACCTCGAACACCAGAGGATCATGGCTGGACAGGATCAGGGTCCGCCCCTCTTCCCGCAACCGGCCCAGGATGGCCAGGATCTGCCGGGACAGCTCGCTGTCCAGGTGGGAAGTGGGCTCGTCGGCCAGGATCACCCGGGGATCGTTGATGAGGGCCCGGGCGATGGCCGCCCGTTGGGCCTCGCCGCCGGACAGCCACTGGCTGGGTGTCCCGGCCCGGTGGGCCAGGCCCAGGTCCTCCAGCAGGGCCAGGGCCCGCCGGCGGATTTCGCCCTGGGGCCTACCGGTGGGCTGGGCGGGCAGCCTCACATTGTCCAGCCCCGCCAGATCCCGAATGCGCTGGAACTGCTGGAAGACGAAGCCGAAGGTGTCCCGGCGCAGCAGGGTGAGAAAGCGTTCCGACAGGGCGGAAACGTCCCGCCCATCCAGACGCACCCGCCCCCGGGTAGGCCGGGTGAGGCCGCCCAGCAGGCCCAGCAACGTGGTCTTGCCCGAGCCGCTGGGGCCTCGCAGGGCCGTGACCTTGCCCGCCTCGATGGCCAGGCTGACCCCCCGGATGGCCTGGTATTCGTTCTCCCGGCCCGGGTTGAAGGTCTTGTGTACGTCCACGAGTTCGATCATTCCCGCATCACCCCGTCCGGATCCAGGGTGGCCGCCCGCCACACGGGCACCAGAGTGGCGGCCACGTAGGGCAGCACCGTGAGGAAGGCCAGGGCAGCCAGCTGGGCCACGTTGACCTCGGGCACCAAGGCAAAGCGCGGATACAGCACCGACCAGCCCTTCAACACGGCGGTGAACAGGGGCGCGTCAGCATAGAAGACGTGGAGCCAGGCCAGGATATAGCCCGCCAGGAACGCCGCCAGGGAGAGCAACCCGCCTTCCCAGAGCTTCATGGCCAGCACGTCTCCGGTTTCCCAGCCCACCGCCTTGAGGATGCCGATCTCCCGCCGCTCCTCGGCGCTGAGGCCCGAGGCTTTGTCCCAGGCCAGCAGGGCGAAGGCCAGGAGCAGGACGGACAGCACCGAGAGCAGGAGACCCTGGCGCCAGTGGAAGGCGGCCTCGTAGGTCCTGGCCATTTCCTCCCGGCTGATGACCCGGGCCGAGGGCAGCCGCTCCAGCACCTTCTCGGCCACCTTGCGCACCTCCCGGGGATTGCGCACCGACAAAGCCAGGTCGGTGAACATCCCCTGGGGAAAGGCGAAGAAGGCGCGGAAGTCAGCCTCATTCACCAGCATCAGATCCGCGCTGGCCAGTTCCGAGCGGCTGTCCATCACCCCGGCCACGGTGAAGGCGTAGGGACTGCCATCGGCGGCATGGAGGGAGAGCACATCCCCGACTCCCAGCCCCTTGCCACGCGCCAGCCCAGCGCCCAGGCGCGCCTGGCCTGGCGGAGGCGGCTCCGTGGCGGGCACCCACAAGGTCAGGTTGGCCGCCATGGCCGGGTCATAGTAGTAGCCCCACAGACGCCCCTGAACCGCCGTCACCCCACGCAGGCCGGCCAGGCTTTCGCTCCATCCGGCAGGGATCAGATCGTGGCGGCCCGCCATGAGGCGCTGCACCACCAGTTCAGGCGCGTCGGCCAGCAGGGCCCGGGCTTCCCGGCGCAGGGCATCGCCATAGAGCACCACGCCGGAGACCAGGAACACCACCAGGGTGTAGGCCAGGAACAGACCCAGGTTGCGGCCCCGGCGCCGTCCCATGTTGGCCACGGCGAAATCGATGAGGGCCCGCTGCCGTCGCCACCCCTCGGTCATGGCCGGGGCGGCGGCATCAGACTGCCGGCGGGGAAATGTTCCAGGGCCATGGGGTGGTCCTGGAAGGCCCCATGACGATCCGCCTGGCTGGCATGGCGGGCATAGCGGGCCTCGGTGAACAGGGCGGGGTCGGTCAGACCTGGGGCGCTGACCGTCTCCCCGCCAGGGTGCTCATTTCGCAGAGCACGCGCCCCGTCCAGCATCAGTATCAGCAGAATGAACCCGCCCAGGAGCAACCCCCACCCCGCCAGGGTGGATCCGCGTCGATGCCTGAGCCAAGTCATGTATTTCATCCATGGAACCGCGGCCGCAGCCGCCAAATAAGAAAATGCTAATACGCCGTCGCATCCGGCCGGTGCGGCAATTTGTCGCACCAGGCGATCGCCCATCGCAGGCCGTCGCCCCCGCACCAGTTGGCGATCACGGGGGCTACATTTCTTCGGGGATTGGGTGATCGACGCGATCCGATCCCTGCCCGGGCAGGGACTGCGACACCGTGTCGCATCCACAACGAAGGCCCGCGCGGATAGATTGCGCTTCCGATTTCATCGCAAACCTATGGAGAAGGGTCATGAGGCAGTCTCTCATCGCTGTTGGCACGCTGTCCGCAATCCTCGCCGCGTCGGCGGCACAGGCAACCACCTATGAGGTTTCCGCCCGTTTCACCGATGGTGGAATCCAGGGACAGACATTGTTCTACGGAAGCTTCGACTGGGATGGCACCGTGGTGAGCAACTTCCAGGGACTGCTTTCGACCTCCATGTGGGCTTGGGACAGCGGCTCGAGCAATTTCAAGAACAAGAAGGGCGGGCTGATGGGTGCGCAATACCTGGAATTGGCCAACAACTGCCCAGGGAATGTCTGCAGCGGCTATGCCCCTGGCGAGCCTGCCTGGCGCAAGCGGGGCTACCAGCTGGCCAGTTCGGTGACTGTCTCTTATACCAATCTGACGCTGCCGACGGTCTACCCTGGGTAGTGCACGGTGGTCGCCGCATCCTTCAAAAACAAAAAAAAATCATACACCACTCAAGTACG
>CAZYEY010000021.1:0-4373 GCA_964646585.1 uncultured Thiobacillus sp.
TCGTAGCGCAGCTGCAGCTCGCCGGCGGCCGACCTGCCCTTCCGCATCAGCATCGATGGCGTGCCCCAGGACGCCCCGGGGGTCATCGACCCGGACATCCAGCGCTGCACCGACCTCGCCCTGGCCGCCGGCGAGCTGCAGCTGCGCTACGACCCCCTGGAGCAGAGCCCGGTGCTCAACGCCCATGCCTGGCCCAACGCGGCGATCTATGGGCAACCGGTGACCTTCCGCGCCTGGAGCAACTACGCCGCCTTCATCGAGCGGGCCGAGATCCGCCTGTTCGCCCCCGGCGCCGGCACCCAGGGCGCGCCCCTGGCGGTGCTGCCGGTGGCCCTGGGCGGCGAGGCCGCCTGGACCCCCGCGGACCGGCGGCTGGCCGGGGTGGACTACGTGCTGCGGGTGTATGACCGCCAGGGCCGCTACGACGAGACCCGGGCCAAGCGCATCGACTTCGCCGACCGCCAACGCCCGCCCGCCGACGCCGACGCCCGGCAGCGGGAACTCCTGGCCGGCTATGGCGAGAACAGCCTGGCCATCCACAACATCCCGGTCAAGGGCGGCGCGGTCACCGCCAACGGCGACGGCGTGCGCCCCGGCGAGCGGGTGCTGTTCCTCGGCGCCGAGGTGCCGGTGGACGCCAACGGCCGCTTCGCCGCCCGCCAGATCCTGCCCGCCGGCCCCCACGTGGTGGAACTGGCGGTGCTGGACGCGGCCGGCCGGGTCAGCCGCAGCTACGCCCGCAACCTGTCCATCGCCGCCGACGACTGGTTCTATCTCGGCATCGCCGATCTGACCGTCGGCCGCAACCAAACCCGCGGTCCGGCGAAGATCGTCAGCGCCGACGCCAGCGACCACTTCGACAACCAAGTCTATGTGGACGGGCGGCTCGCCTTCTACCTCAAGGGCAAGATCAAGGGCGAATGGCTCCTCACCGCCAGCGCCGATACCCGGGAGCAGCCCCTGAGGGACCTGTTCTCCAATTTCTCCGCCAAGGACCCGCGGTATTTGTTGCGGCGCCTGGATCCGGACAAGTACTACCCGGTCTATGGCGACGACTCCACCACAGTGGACGACGCGCCCACCCAGGGCAAGTTCTTCGTGCGCATCGAGAAGGGGCAGGGGCCGGACAGCACCCAGGCCATGTGGGGCAGCTTCCACACCAGTCTGACCGGCACCGAGTTCACCGCTTTCAACCGGGCCCTCTACGGCGGTCGCGGCCGTTATGTGAGCGAGGCCACCACCGCCTTCGGCGAGCGGCGCGGGCGGGTGGAGGTGTTCGCCGCCGAGCCCGGCACCCTGCAATCCCGCGAGGAATTCCGTGGTACCGGCGGCAGCCTCTACTGGCTGCGCCAGCAGGACATCACCCGGGGCTCCGAGCGGGTGTGGATCGAGGTGCGCGACAAGGACACCGGCCTCGTCCTCTCCACCCGGCAACTCGTGCCGGTGCAGGACTACGAGACCAACGCCATCCAGGGCCGCATCCTGCTGCGCGAACCCCTGGCCGCCACCGCGAGTGCCGCCACCCTGGCGCAAAGCGGCAACCTCGCCGGCCATCCCCAGGTGCTGGTGGTCACCTACGAATACGCGCCGGGGGTCACCGCCGCCGAGGATCTGGTGCTGGGCGGCCGCGCCAGCGTCTGGGTCAACGACCATGTCCAGATCGGGGCCAGCGCCCTGCGCCAGGACCATGCCGGCCAGAAGCAGAACCTGCGCGGCCTGGATGCGACCCTGCGCTACAAGCCCGGCACCTGGCTGAAGCTGGAAGGGGCGGCCTCGGACGGCGCCGGCAGCGGCGCCTGGGCCTCCCTCGACGGCGGCATGAGCTTCACCGCCGTGCCCGGGGGCGGGGCCGGCAGCCGGGCCGATGCCCGCCGGGTGGAGGCGGCGGTGGATCTGGCCGAGGTGAGCAGCACCCAGGGCCGCGCCACCTTCTACTGGCAGGACCGGGACGCGGGCTTCACCGGCCCCGGCCAGCTGACCAACGAAGCCGTCGTCCAGCAGGGGGCGAGCCTCGCCTGGCGGCTGGGCGAGGCCACCGAGCTGCTCCTGAAGTACGACGAGAAGGACGCCGCCAGCCAGACCCGCCAGGCCGCCGAGGTCAACCTCGGCCGGCAGCTCGATGAGCGCTGGAAGCTGGGCGTGGGCCTGCGCGCCGACGAGGTGGACACCCGGGTGGCGAACGCCAGCCCCAGCCTGTCCCGCTCCGGCCGGCGCAGCGACCTCGTCACCCGCCTGGACTACCGTCCCGGCGCCGGCGAGGACAGCGATTGGAGCGCCTATGGCTATCTGCAGGGCACCCTGGCGGAGAGCGGCGACCGGGGCCGCAACGACCGCATCGGCCTGGGCGGCGAGCGACGCATCCACGACCGCTTCAAGCTGGGCGGGGAGCTCTCCGGCGGCGTCGGCGGCCTGGGGGCGAAGCTCTCCGGCGACTGGCGGGTGGACGACCGCAGGAGCCTCTATGGCGGCTACACCCTGGTGCCGGACCGCAGCGACGACGGCTACCGGGGCCGCTCGGGACTCTTCACCGCCGGCGGCAGGAGCCGCTTCACCGATAGCCTGTCGGTGTTCGCCGAGGAACGTTACCAGCACGGCGACGGCCCCTCGGGCCTGACCCACGCCTTCGGCCTGGACTACGCCCCCAACGACCGCTGGACCTATGGCGCCAGGCTGGAGGCCGGCGACCTCGCCGACCCCCTGGCCGGCGACCTCTCCCGCCGCGCGGTGGGGCTCTCCCTGGGTTATCGCCAGGACCAGACCCGCTACGCCGGCGCCCTGGAATACCGGCACGAGCGCGGCGCGGCCCAGCGCGAGACCTGGCTGATGAAGAACACCCTGGGCTATCAGGTGAATCCGGACTGGCGCTTCCTCGGCCGGCTCAATTTCTCCTATTCCGACGGCGGCGCCGGCAGCCTGCCGGATGCCGACTACCTGGAGCTGGCGACGGGCTGGGCCTGGCGGCCGGTGGACAACGACCGCTGGAACACCCTGTTCAAGTACACCTACCTCTACAACCTGCCCTCGCCGGGCCAGGTGGACGTCTCCGGCGCCACCCTGGACTACGCCCAGAAGAGCCATGTGCTCAGCGTGGACACCATCCACGACCTCAGGCCCTGGGTCTCCGTGGGCGGCAAGCTGGGCCTGCGCCGCGGCGAGCTGAAGGACGCCAAGGCCGGCGGCCAGTGGTTCGCCTCCACCGCCTGGCTGGCCATCCTGCGCGCCGATTGGCACTGGGTGCACGAATGGGATCTGCTCACCGAACTCCGATACCTGAACGCCCAAGAGGCCGGCGATGCCCAGGCCGGCGCCCTGGTCGCGCTCTATCGCCACCTGGGTCGGCACGTGAAGCTGGGCGTGGGCTACAACTTCACCCGCTTCTCGGACGACCTGACCGACCTGGGCTATCGCTCCCGGGGCTGGTTCGTGAATCTGATCGGCAAGTTGTGAGGCGGGGGGCCGGGGAGCGCAGCCAGGCTAGAATGGCGGCCCCACCCTGAGATCATCCGTGCCGCCATGAGCAAGCCCAAGATCCCCAATCAGTTCGACCCCGGCGGCGATCAGGAGGCCCGGCTGTCGGCCCGGGAGTCCTGGCGCATGTTCGAGATCATGGCCGAGTTCGTCGAGGCCACCGAGCGGCTCGCCCCCATCCGGCCGGCGGTGAGCATCTTCGGCAGCGCCCGCGTCCAGCCGGATTCGGCCAATTACATGCTCACCGAGACCATCGCCCGCAAGCTGTCCGACGCCGGGTTCGCGGTGATCTCCGGGGGTGGCCCCGGGGTCATGGAGGCAGCCAACAAGGGCGCCTTCTTCGGCCAGTCGCCCAGCGTCGGCCTCAACATCCAGCTGCCGCACGAGCAGCGCGCCAACCCCTTTCAGGACATCAGCCAGACCTTCCGCCATTTCTTTGCCCGCAAGGTCATGTTCGTCAAGTTCGCCAGCGCCTACGTGGTCATGCCTGGCGGTTTCGGCACCCTCGACGAGTTGATGGAGGCGCTCACCCTGGTGCAGACCGGCAAGACCCGGCGCATTCCCATCATCCTGGTGAAGGCCGCGTTCTGGGGCGGACTGGTGGACTGGTTCCGGAACACCCTGGTGCGGGAGGGCATGATCGACCCGGCGGATCTGGATCTCATCCAGGTGATCGACGAGCCGGACCAGGTGGTGGAAGCCATCTTCCGTCATTACGAGACCCGGGGCTTCCAGCCTTCCCTCCAGGAGCGGGAAATCCTGCTCAATCTTTGATGGGTCTAGAATGAGGGCATCTCCCAAGAGGCTCACATCATGCGCATCGCCGTTCTTCTGTTCGCCAGTCTGCTCTCCGTCCCGGTTCTCGCCCAGGGCACCCCGCCCCGGCTGGAGCCCCTGCCCGACAT
>CAZYEY010000022.1:0-7731 GCA_964646585.1 uncultured Thiobacillus sp.
ACGAGCGATGTCCGCAGACTCGGGCACTTTGAGGGCGGAGCGCACCAGGCTGCGCACCTTCTCCGGGGTGACCGGCTTTTCCACGTAATCGAAGGCGCCGGCCTTGAGGGCGGCCACGGCGCTCTCCGCCGAGCCGTAGGCGGTGATGACCGCCACCGGGGTCTGGGGCGCGTGCTCGGCGATGTGGCGGACGATGTCGAGTCCTTCGCCATCCGGCAGGCGCATGTCGGTCAGGCAGAGCTCGAAACGGCTCTTTTCCAGCAGGGACCGTGCCTCACCCACGCCGCTGGCGCGGTCGCTGTCCAGGCCCAGGCGGACCATGTCCAGTTCCAGCAGGTCCAGGAGATCGGGTTCGTCATCCACCAGGAGGACGCGGGGGCGTTTCATGTTTCATTCCTGTCAGCAAGGCGGCGCCTGGCAGCTCAGCCGGAACATGGCGCCTTCCGGATTATCCACGTAACGCAGGACGGCCCGGTTGGCCTCGGCCAGCTCCCGGGCGATGTAGAGGCCCAGGCCGGTGCCCTGCTTGTCCGTGGTGTAGAAAGGCTCGAAGAGGTGGGCTTGAATCTCGGGGGAAATGGGGGGACCGTCGTTGAGTACTTCGATGTCGGCATGGCCATCGTCATGGGTTGCCCGCAGGCGGATGCTGTCCGGCTGGCGGTCGCAGTAGCGCCAGGCGTTGCGGAACAGATTCCACAGGATCTGCTCCAGGTGGTCCGGGTCCATGCATACCCGGGCTTCCCGCGCCACGAAGACCTGGATGACGCCGTCCGGCACCGATTCATGCTGGGCGAATTGCTGCACGAAGGCGGGCAGGAAATCCTCCAGATCGATGGCTTCCCGCTTCATGCGGTCGCGACGATTGAGGGAGAGCACGTCCTCCACCAGGCCGTTGAGACGGCGGACGTTGTCCTCGATGATGCGGGTGAGCTTGGGCGCCAGGCCATCCTTGGCATCCTCCTTCAGCAGGCCCGCCGCGTGGCGGATGGCAGACAGGGGATTGCGGATCTCATGGGCCAGGTTCGCGGTGAGCATGCCCAGGGACGCCAGCTTCATCTTCTGGGCCTGGGCCTCCAGTTCCGTCATGTCCTCCAGCACCACCACGGCGCCTTCCTGGCGGGTAGGTTCCAGCTCGATGAAGCGGGCCAGCAACCGGGCGCTTCCCTGGGCCGTGGCGAAGGGATGCCTGGGCGACTCCATGCCTTGGCGCCATTCCTCCCACTGCCGCGCCAGGGCGGGAGCGCAGTGGCCCAGATTGCAGCGGCTGAAGAAATGGGTACCCAGCAGGGCCTCGGCCTGGGCATTGTATTGCAGGATGTCGCCATCCCCGCCCACCGCCATGACCGCATAGGGCAGTTCCTGGATCACCCGTTCGTTGATTCGGGCCATGCTCTCGGCCTGGCGGGTCTTTTCCCGGGCCAATTGGGCGGCAGCCAGGGCGCCCTTGGCCAGGGCGTGGGAAAGCAGGGCCACGCCGAAGAAGCCCAGGGACAGCAGCCCTGCCCGCATGTAGCCGCCCAGGCCGGCCTGGAAGCCCAGGAGTTGCAGGGTCTGCTCGCCCAGCACCGCCATGGAGGCCACGGCAGCCCAGAACAGCACCAGGCGGGTATCCGGCAACATGCCCACCGCCGCCACGGTGACGATGAGCAGCAGGCCCATGCCGCTGGCGTTGCCGCCGGTGAGATACATGAGCATGCCCAGGCAGGCGATGTCGGCGATCACCTGGCGCACCACCTGGCGATGGAAGGGGGCGCCCCGTCGCACCGCAGGCTGGTGGAACAGCAGGGCGGCGAGGAAATAGCCAGCGCAGGTCAGCGCATAGAGGGTCGGGTGGTCGAACCGGGGAAAGGGAGGGTCCGACAGCAACATGGCCGTGCCCAGAGCGGCGGCCAGGAACAGCCGGAAATGGTTGAGATGGACGAGGGAGCGCCAGAAGCTGTCCGGCACGATGGCCGGTGAGTTCTCAGCTATCGCGCCGGCGGTGCTCATCGCAACAATAGAAGCGCCCCTGGCTCATGAGAGCCTCGGAGCGGGGCAGATTCACGCCACAGGTCTTGCAGCGGACCATGTCCTCCGCCCCCTTCTCCTCTGGCGGAGGTGCCCGCCGGCCGCCGATCTGTCCGGTCATGCGCTTGTACAGATAGACGCCCAGGATGACCAGGATGACGACGGTGATGAGCTTACCCACGTGAGAGGCCGTCCTTGTGGGTCTGGTTGATCAGCACCAGCAATTGCTTGAAGGGCACTTCCCGGCCCCATCGGTTCAGGAACTGCATATAGGGCAGGTCCTTCCCTGTGGGGAACTGGTACCTGTCGGAGATCATGTCGTCGTAGAGCTTGCGCAGCACGCCATCCAGGTGATCCAGGATGGCCGCCCAGCGTTCCGCGTTTTCCGGATCGTAGTCCAGGCCGGCACGCATCTCGTCCACTTCGTAGACCGCGTTGTGCACCAGGTCCACGTATTCATCGTAAGTTGTGGGGCCTTTCATTCGCTTCAAAGTCCTGTGTTGCCAAAGCCGTAACGATACACGAGGCGTGGCGCCAACGCCCCAGGCGGAAGTACCGGGAAAACCGGATTGACCCATATCAATGCCCACGAAAGGGGCATTCTCCAGCATGGCCTGGATGCCGGCGCGGAGTGGGCTTTCCTGGCCTACGCCAACCCGGCCCCCGCGGTAAACCCCTTCCTCAACCATGAAAGGACATTCCATGCGCCCTTCCGCCCTGCTACTACTTTCCAGCCTTGGCCTCCTCTCCGCCGGTGCCGCCCAGGCCGCCCCCAGCGACGACGCCTGCACCGCCCTGATGGACGCCCGCAGCAATCTGGTCGCCATGATCGGCTCCACTGACAAAAGCGCCTATGACGGGCTCAAGGCCAGAATCCACGAGGCCAGCGCCAGGCTGGACGCCACCCTGGCGGCCATGGCCAAGAGCTACAACGCCGATAGCGAAGCCAGGGCTGGTGCCTTCAAGCCGGTGTGGGAAGACTTCAAGAAGACCCGGGAGGGGGAGATCATCCCCCTGGTCTACGCCGGCAGGCACGCCGAGGCCAAGGCAATTGCCACCGGCATCCAGGCCGAGCGCATGGTCAAGATGAAGGTTGCCATGGGCTGCAAGTGATCTTGGCGGCGCCAACGGAAACAGGGGCCGCAGCCCCTGTTTCCGTTTTCGCAGGCCAGGCTTACTTGCCTGCGAACTGCTCCAGCTTGCTGGCGCGGATCACGTTGCCGTTGAGGCCGGCTTCCTTGGCGGAGCCGCCGTAGGCCAGGGTCATCAATTGGGAGTAATAGAGCACCGGCATGTTGAACTTGGTGCCGTACTTCTTGTTGATCTGGCCCTGGTAGACCTCGGTGTTGGCCTGGCACAGGGGGCAGGGCGTCACCAGCATTTCGGCACCGCTGTCATAGGCGGCTTCGATGATGTCCTTGATCTGCGCCTGGGCCTTTTCCGGCTCGGAGAAGGCGAGCGCGCCGCCGCAGCAGGTGACCTTCTGGTCGTACTTGGTGGCCTCGCCACCCATGGTCTCGATGAGCTTGTCCAGATACATGGGGTTCTCGAAGGACTCGCCGGCGATGCCGAAGGGCCGGTTGGTCTGGCAGCCCACGTAGCCGGCAAACTTCATGCCTTCCAGGGGCTTCTTCACGGGTTTCTTCAGCTCGTCGTAGCCCAGATCCTCGATGAGCACCTCCACCATGTGGCGAATCTCGGGGATGACCTTGATTTGCAAACCCGCTTCCTTGAGGGCCAACTGGGTGTCGGCCATGAGCTTGTCGTTGTGCTCCAGACGCTCCTTGGATTCCCGGGAGCCCAGCCAGCAGGCGGCGCAGGTGGCGACGATGTCCTGACCGGGCAGGTTGGTCTCGGCCAGGGCGAAGTTGCGGGCATTCATGGCGATGCGGGGCAGCTCGCCGGATTCAGCGTAGCTCACGGAGGCGCCGCAGCAGTTCCAGTCCGGGATCTCGGTCATCTTGATGTCCAGGGTCTTGCACATGGACTCGACGGAGACCAGGTAGTTGGAGGCCGAGGCGCCCTTCTGGGACGAGCAGCCGGGGTAGAAAGCGTATTCCTTGCGTGCCATGTCTTCTTACTCCTTGCCCTTGGCGGCCTTGTTCCGGGCTTCCAGTTCTTCGGCCTTGGCCAGCATGGCGTGGATGCCCTTGATGTCCTTGCACTTGTGGCCCAGCCCCAGGGCTTCCATGGGGTTCAGGCGGCCGGCCTTGACCAGCCCCAGGGCCTCGCTCTGCATCTCCATGGCCTTCTTGATGCCGGCGCCGATGCCATCCTTGAAATAGAGGCTCTGGGTGAGCTGCACCTCGTTGACCCGGCCGGTCTTGGTAGCGTTCTTCCAGAAGGTCCTGGACAGGTGCATGGTGGGCTGGGCCTTGGGGGCCCGGCCGAGGCGGTAGGCGTACTCGGCGATGCCGTGCATGACGTGGGTGACGGGCACCTTGCGGGGGCAACGCACGTAGCAGTTGTAGCAGGACGTGCACATGTACATGCCCTGGGCATTCAGGACTTCCTCGCGCTTGCCGGCGCGGATCATCATGAAAATCTCCTGGGGCGGATGGTCCCAGCCGGAATGGAAGTTGGTGGGGCAGGAGCCAGAGCACAAGCCGCACTGCATGCACATCTTCACCCACTCACCCATCTCGGCCTGCTCTTCAATCTCCTTGAGGAAATTGTTCTTGTAGCGCTCGGCCATCTGTTGGTTCAAATCGCTCATCGCAATCTCCTTAGAAGCCCTTGAACGGGGACGGCGGCAAGGACTTGATCAGCGCCGCGTAGTCGTTGATCTTCTGGGGCAGGGTGGCGATATCGGTGATCGCCACTTCCAGGTCGTGCACCCGTTCGGTCTCCAGGTTCATGCCCTTGAGGGTGTCGCCCACCTTGGAGAGGCGGTAGCGGCCCAGCTCGGAACCCTTGACGAAGTGGCACTGGTATTCCTCGCCGTGCTTGCAGCCCATGAGCATGACGCCGTCGTAGCCGCCGTTGAGGGCATCGGTGATCCAGATGGTGTTCACCGAACCCAGGCAGCGCACCGGGATGACCCGAACGTAGGGGTCGTACTCGTGGCGGTTCATGCCAGCCATGTCCAGGGCCGGATAGGCGTCGTTCTCACAGGCCAGAACGAGGATGCGGGGCTTCTCGGAAAACTCGTCCGGCACGTCCACGGCCTTGATCTGGGAGCCCACGGTGTTCACCGAGTAATTCTCGAAGGAGATGACCCGCACCGGGCAGGCGCCCATGCAGGTGCCGCAGCGGCGGCAGCGGGACTCGTTGAACAGGGGGAAGCGCTTCTCGTCTTCGTCGATGGCGCCGAAGGGACATTCCACGGTGCAGCGCTTGCACTGGGTGCAGCCTTCCAGGCGCACGGTGGGGAAGGACAGGTCGCCGGCCCGGGGATGGGCGGCACGGCCCAGGCCGGCATTCTCCATGGCCTGGATGGCTTTCATGGCGGCGCCGGTGGCGTCTTCCTGAGCCTGGAGGATATCCATGGGACGGCGCACGGGGCCGGCAGCGTAGATGCCGGTGCGGCGGGTCTCGTAGGGGAAGCAGATGAAGTGGCTGTCGTTTAAGCCGTGCTTGAACTGGGGCATGTCCGGACCCTGACGATAGGTCAGGTTCAGGATGGACTCCACCGGGATGCTGGCCACCACCTCCTTGGGCGCCTGGCCCTCGGCCGGGGCCTCGCCTTCGGCGGGGGCCGGGGCGGCGACAGCGTCGATGTTGACGCCGGAGTTGGGCACCACGCCGGTGGCCAACACCACCAGGTCGGCCTGGGCCTCGGTCTCTTCATTCAGGATCAGATCCTTGAACTTCACCGCGCAGGCGTTGCCGCTGGGGGTGACGCTGGAGACCACGCCCTTGGAGAAGATCACGCCCTTGTTCTGGGCGGCGCGATAGAAGTCCTCGCCGTTGCCGGGGGTGCGCAGGTCGGTGAACAGCACCACGGTGTCGATGTCCGGGTTGCTGTCCTTGAAGTACATGGCCTGCTTGATGCTGGTGTTGCAGCAGAAGCCGGAGCAGTACTGGAGGTGCTTGCCGGTGCTGTCACGCTGGCCGGCGCACTGGACGAAGACCACGGACTTCACGGGCTGGCCGTCGGAGGGGCGGCAGATGGGCCGGCCTTCGGCGGCGGCTTCCCTGGCCAGGGCTTCCAGGCCGGCCTGGTCCACCACGTTGGGGGTCTTGCCGTAGCCGAATTCGGGCAGCTTGTTGGCGTCGTAGAGGGAAAAGCCGGTGGCCTGGATGATGGCGCCGATGTCTTCCTGGGCCACGTTGCCGGATTCCACGGCGATCTCCACCTTGAAGCGGCCGGGGGCGCCGTCGGTCTTGGCGATGGTGGCGTTGAGATACACCTTGATGTTGGCATCGGCCTCGATGCGGGCGACCATGTCGGCCACGCCGTTGTCCTCGGGAGCCTTGAAGGGCTCACGGGTGGGCACGCGGCGGTAAAGCTTGCCAGCCCAGCCGCCGAGGGCGCCGGTCTTCTCCACCAGCACCACCTTGTAACCGGCCTTCGAGGCCTCCAGCGCCGCAGTCATGCCGGACATGCCGCCGCCCACCACCAGCAGGGTTTTGACCGTGCCGGTCTTCTGATTGCCCGGGGGCACCTGCATGGCTTTCACCTCGGCGCACATCATGCGCACGTAGTCCTCGGCCATCTCCTGGGTGGTTTCGCGGGCTTCCTCGGTATCGGGGCGGATCCAGATGACGCCTTCCCGCAGGTTGCCCCGGCTCATGGCCACGGTGGGGAAGTTGAATGCCTCGGTCTTCGCGCGGCGGGAGCAGGCGCCGATGGCGATGTGGGTGACGCCCTCGTTGTCGATGTCGTTTTGGATCATGGCCACGCCGTCGGCGGAGCAGAGGAAGTCGTGCTCGCGCACGAGATTCATCTTGCCGGACTTGGTGGCGGTCTTGACCAGGGCGGCGGTGTCGAGACGGGTCCCCAGCTCGCAGCCCTTGCAGATGTATGCAGCGGTTTTCATGTCAGCCATTTTTCTCAAGCCTCCGCACGGGCGACTTTGTTGACCACCTGGATGGCCCGCAGGGCAGCCGCGGTGGCGCTCTGCACGGCGCGGTTCACATCCAGCGCGTTGGTGGCGCAGCCGGCGCCGAAGATGCCGGCGTTGGCCGGGTCGGCCATGATGAAGCCGGAGGAATCGCTCATCACTTCGGCGGGGATGTCCACGCCCTTGACGGCCGGTTCCATCCCCAGGGCCAGCACCACCAGGTCATGGGTGTTGGCATAACGGATGTAGCCCTCGGTGTTGACGCCGTTGCAGACCGGGTTGCCGGCCTTGTCCTCGGTGATGCGGGCCACCTTGGACTTCACGAAGCTGACGTTGGGGTTGGCCTTCACCTTCTGGTAGAAGTCCTCGAAGCGGTCGATGGCGCGGATGTCGATGTAGTAGATGGTGGATTTGCCCTCGTCGCCGTACTTTTCCTGCACGTAGTGGGTCTGCTTCAGGGAGCCCATGCAGCAGAAGCGGGAGCAGTGGCGCAGGTGGTTCTCGTCCCGGGAGCCGGCGCATTGGATGAAGGCGATGTTCTTCGCCTCCTTGCCGTCGGAGGGGCGCAGGATCCTGCCGCCGGTGGGACCGTGGGGATCGGCCAGACGCTCGAACTCCACGTTGGTGATGACGTTGGGGAAGCGGTCATAGCCGTAGTAGACGATCTTCTCCGCGTCGTAGGGCTTCCAGCCGGTGGCCCAGACGATGGCGCCGGCGG
>CAZYEY010000023.1:0-14692 GCA_964646585.1 uncultured Thiobacillus sp.
GGCAGGTAGAGTGGCCCTTTCTTGCCGCAGCCGGCGAGGAGCAAGAGAGAGACAAAGAGGACGAGCAATCGCATGGCGAACCCTTAAAATGCGGGCCAGTCTAGCATGGAGACCAGCATGGACGAACGCGAGTATCACCAGCGCGCCGACGCTGCCCTGGCGCGCATCGAGGCGCTTCTGGAGGAAGCCGACGTGGATTTCGAAACCGTGGCGGGCGGCATCCTGGAAATCGACCTGGAAGACGGCGGCAAGATCGTCGTCAACAAGCAGGCCGCCACTGGCGAGATCTGGGTGGCCGCCAGAAGCGGCGGTTTCCACTATCGCTGGGATGGCGAGCGCTGGACCGACACCCGGGGTGGGGAAGAACTGTTTGCCGCCCTGTCCCGCCTGGCCGGGCTGTGAGCGAATCGCGTCGGTTGATCTGACAGGCTGCTAGACTCTGGGAGCACGGAGCCACCATGATCGAACAAACCCTTTTCAAGCATCTGCCTGAACTCACCGATCAGCTCGGTGTCGAGCACATCAAGCCCCTGCTGGACCGCTTCACCATCCACGGCGTTTCCGCCGGCACCGTCGTGCAGCAGGACCAGGCGCCCGTGGATGCCTTCAACCTGGTGCTCTCGGGCAGGCTCTCCCTCGCCGTGGAGGCCGGGGGGCACAGCATCGTGCTGGGTGAACTGCTGCCCGGGAACTGGTGCGGCGAACTCGCCTACTTCAGCGGCCTACGCAAGGCGTCCAGCACGGTCACCGCCCTGGAGGAGACGGACGTGGCGCGGCTGACCTTCGCTGACTTCGAGGCCCTCATGGCGGAGGACTCGGTGGCCGTGTGTCGCCTCACTCACGCCTTCATCAAGATGATGATGCGGCGCCTGCACGCCACCGCCAACAACCCGGTCATCGATCCAGACGGCCAGATGCTCATCATGGGCGATCTTTCTGTGCCCTGGACCGACCTCGGCCAGCCTCCCCACGGTGTGGTGGAATTCATCAAGTCCATGCTGGGAGTGCACTGATGCTGCTGCGGAATTTCCTTCGCTCCCTGCCCGGCTTCCAATATCTCTCCGACGCCGATGTGGACCACGTGGCCGCCGCCATGCGGGTGGAGGAATATCCCAGCCATCACGTCTTCATCTACCAGGACAAGCTCAACAAGGAGCTCTTCCTGCTCCTGGATGGCCGCGTCAAAGTGGGCCACTACGGCAACGGCGGCCGCTACTACACCTTGAAGACCATCGAGCCCGGCGAGTTTTTCGGCATTCCCTCCCTGTCCGAGGGCAAGCCCGCCACTACCACCTGCCAGGCCGATGGCCCGGTCACCGTGGCCAGCATGCCTTTCTCCGCCTACCTGCTGCTGTATCAGCCGGATTCGGATATCGGCTGCCGCTTCCAGTTCGTCATCGCCAGCCAATTGGCGAAAGATCTCCACGACCGCCACGACGCCCTTCGCAAGCTGCTGCTCCAGGTCTATGGCGACGGCACTGCGGCGGCGGGCTGAGGAAAGCACGGTGCTCCCGGGCTGAACCGGCCCGTCGTCATTGCCGGCCGCCGTGCCCATCGCCCTCATCATCCTGCCCATCTTTGCCCTGATCCTGCTGGGCAACCTGCTCAAACGGGTGTCCGGGGTTTCCGAGGAAGGCTGGCGGGGCCTGGAGCGGCTCATCTATTTCGTCTTCTTCCCAGCCCTCCTGTTCCATTCCCTCGCTCACGCCGCCATCCACTTTGCCGTTGCCCTGCCCATGCTGCTCACAGGCCTGATGGTGACCTTGGCCGGCATGGGGCTGGGCTATCTGAGCAAGTTTCTCTTCCACGATCCGCCCAAGGTGTTCGCCTCCGCCTTCCAGTGTTCCTTCCGCTTCAACAGTTACGTGGGCCTGGCCGTGGCGGGCGCCCTGCACGGCCAGGCCGGAATCGCCGCCATCGGCCTGCTCATGGGTTTCCTGGTACCCCTGGCCAATGTGGCCTCGGTGGCGGTGCTGGCCCGGCACGGAGAATCGAACTGGCTGCAGGAGATTCTCGGCAATCCCCTCATCATCGCCACCGCCGGTGGCGTGGCCTTCGCCTTGCTGGGCTGGTCCCTGCCCGACCTGCTTTCCCAGACCGTGGGCCTGCTGGCCCAGGCCTCCCTGCCCATCGGTTTGGTGGCGGTGGGCGCGGGACTGCGCCTGGACAGCCTGTCCCATGCCCGGGGCCATCTCTGGTATGGCATCGCGGTCAAGCTACTGGTCCTGCCCGCCCTGGCCTGGTGGCTTGGCCGGCTGCTCGGCCTGGACGCCACCCATTTCGAGATCGTCCTGATGTTTGCGGCTTTGCCGATGTCCACCGTGGCCTACGTGCTTGCGGTGCGCATGGGGGGCGATGGCCGCATCGCCGCGACCCAGGTGGCCATGAGCACGCTCTTATCCATGGCGAGCCTGCCCCTCTGGCTGGCCCTGGCCAGGAGCTGACCTTTCCCGCCATGCGACAACACCATCACACCTTCAGCATCCCTGCCCGGGGCAAGGGCCTGTACGATTTCACCGCCGAGGTGGCGCGCTGGATCGCAGCATGCGGCATCCGGGACGGCCTGCTCACCCTGTTCCTGCGCCACACCTCCGCCAGCCTGGTGATCCAGGAGAACGCCGATCCGGACGTCCAGGGCGATCTGGAACGCTTCCTGTCCCGGCTGGTGCCGGAACACGATCCGCTCTATCAGCACACCCTGGAGGGGCCGGATGACATGCCGGCCCACATCCGTGCGGCCCTCACCCAGACCCAGTTGTCCATCCCGGTTCGGGATGGGCGCATGGTGCTCGGCACCTGGCAGGGCATCTATCTTTTCGAGCACCGTCGCGCCCCCCATCTCCGGCAGGTGGCGGCCCATCTTCTGGGGGAATGAGGCTCGGAGCCGTCCAGCGGAGCGCCCCGGGTGTTGGCAGCCAAACCCATTCGCCCCAATGTACTGGGCCCTGGAACATGGACCGCGTCACGGCGTGAGCAAATGGCGGGGAATTCACTATGCTGTCCATGAGTGTGCGTGTTCCCCGTCAGGAGACATCATGTCCGGCCAGCTTTCCCCCATCGCCCGTTTCGACCATCTCCTGCTTGCCACCGACGGCAGCGACATCAGCGCCGGCGCCGTGCGCGTGGCCCTGCATCTGTCCAGCCGCTGCGGCGCCCGGCTTACGGTCATGCACATGGCCAGGACCGACCCCAGCTACGCCATGTTCAACCCCGGTGGGGTGGCCCGGACCGAGGAACAGGGCCGGGAAGTGTTGCGCCAGGTGGAGGCACAGGCCGGCACTGCCTGCGTGAACTGCGCCCCGGTGCTGCGCTACGGCGAGGAGCCGGTGAAGGAGATCGCCGCCCAGGCCGAGGATAGCCAGGCCGACCTGGTGGTCATGGGCCGGCGCGGCGTGCACTGGCTGGAACGCCTGGTGCTGGGCGAGGCCGCCGCCCGGGTGGTGGGCCACGTGAAATGCAGCGTGCTGGTGGTGCCCCAGGAAGCCAGCATGTGGGAAAAAGGCATCTTGGTGGCGGTGGACGGTTCCCGCTATGCCGACATGGCCGCCGTGGCCGCCGGTAACCTGGCCAAGCGCTGCGGCCTGCCGCTGACTGTGCTCGCCGTGTGCGCCAGCGACGACCTTTCCTGCGACCTCGTCAAGCCCCTGGCCGACCGGGTGCGGGATCTGCTGCGCCAGGACGGCGTGGCCGCCGACAGCGTCGCCCTGGAGGGCAAGCCCGCCGACACCATCATCCAGGCCGCCCGGGACAACGACTGCGACCTCATCGTGCTGGGCAGCCACGGTCGCACCGGCCTGGACCGCATCCTCATGGGCAGCGTTTCCCAGCAGGTGGTGACCCACGCCAAGTGTCCGGTGCTGGTGGTGAAGGGGGGCTGATCAGCGTCCGGCCTCGTGGCGGCGGAAAGCCCGCCAGAGCAGCAGGTCGTAGCCGATCTTCAGCGCGCCGCAGGCCACCAGGGGCGCCGCCAGCCAGCCAGCCGCCAACAGGGCGCCGCCCAGGGAGGGGCTGACCGCTGCCGCCAGGCTGCGGGGCACGGCAGTGAAGCTGGCTGCCGCCGTCCGTTCCGGGGGCGTCACCACCGCCATGACGAAGGCCGAGCGGGTGGGCACGTCCATCTGCGACAGCGCCGCCCGGGCCAGCAGCAGACCCAGTGCCCAAGGCAGGCTGTCCGCCAGGGCGGCGAGGATGAGGAAGATGCTGGCCGGGATATGGGTGAACACCATGGTGTTCACCAGGGCGATGCGCTCTGCCACACGTGGCGCCGCCAGCTGCGAGAAGGCAGATAGCAGACCCGCCCAGAAGAAGAAAGCCCCGGCGGCGGCCAACGACAGCCCAAAGCGCTGGAACAGCCAAAGGGCCAGCAGCGAGTTGAGCACCAGGCCGCCGGCGAAGGCATCGATGGAAAACAGGGCGGCCAGCCGGATGACGATGCCGCGCGACGCTTGCAGCGGTGCGGGCGGTGCCGGCGGCTCATGCGCCGGCGGCTCGGGGATGCGCCTGTACAGCAGCCAGACGAGCCCACCGGCCAGGGCGTAAATCAGGAACATGACACGCAGGGCTTCCACCCTGTCCCATCCCTGGCCCACCAGCAGGTCGGGCACGCCGGCCGCCAGGGCGCCCAGAGCAGCAAACAGGGCGCCGGCCAGCGTGTAGCGGGCGAACAGGGAGGTGCGGGCGGCGCCCTGGGCCGCTTCCGCCAGGCGGGCGTGCTCCAGGGGCAGGAACACGCTCACATCGCCAGAACTGGGATTGAGGGTGCCGACGAAGGCTACCAGCAGCAACGGCCAGAAGGAGGACAGGCCGGCGAACGAGAGACCGGTGGCGGCCATCAGCAGCGCCGCAGCCATCAGCAAGGGCCGATGATGGAAGCGATGCCCATGGGTGCCCAGCAGCAGGGTCAGGCAAGCAGAACCCAGCAAGGTGGCGGCGCTGAGCACGCCCACCTCGAACGCGCCCAGGCCGAGCGCCAGCAGATAGGCGGGCAGGAGGACGCAGATGAAGCCGTCCACGAAGGCCCGCAGGGCGCGGGCGATGAGCAGGAGACGGGCCTCGGGGGCGGTGCCCGGCGGCAGGATCACTTCAGACCCGGTGGCGGCCCCAGCTTCTTCAGCGGGGTTCCGGCGCACCAGGCATACAGGGCATCGTAGAGCACCATGCCGTGTCTGAGCATCTCGTGGTCATCCTCGAAGTTGAGGGACAGACCTTTGGAGATGGCCAAGAGGCCCGCCGCCTGGGGCGCCAGGTCCGGGGCATCGCAGTCCGCGCCTTCATGACCTCGCTCCCAGGCACATAGAGGAACTCCGGCGCCGGATCGATGAAGCGGGCGATGAGCCAGGGGCAGGCGATACGGTCGATCTTGGGCCGTTCCCGGGTAACCCACTTCATTTGGCCGCCACCGCGCCACCAGCAGCCTTCCAGCCCTCGATGCCGCCCTCGATGAAGCGGGCCTGGAAGCCGCGAGCCTGCAGCGCGTCCACCACGCTGTTGGAGATGCCGCCGCCGCGCACGCAGTAGAGAATGATCTCCCGGTCCCTGGGCAGGCTGTCGGCCCACTCGCCGATCCGGGCCGGATCTCTCCAGTTCGCGCCCGCCAGCTGCTCGCTGGATGCCTGGTGGTCGTCGGCGCGGCGCACGTCCAGGATGAACTTGCCGGCCAGTTCGGATTTCAGGATGTCGGGATGGATGCTGCGTTCCATGTTCAGGCTCCGATGTAGGTGTAGACGAGGCCGATGGCCGCGCAGGCGGCGATGACCTTCATGATGTCCTGCCTGTACTTCCACAGGGCGATGAAGGCGGCCCCCGAGATCAGGGCATAGAACCACTCGAAGCCGCCGGAGAAGGGCGCCGCCGCCGTGGCGCGGGGCCAGATCACATGCCAGCCGAAAAACAGGGCCAGGTTGAGGACCACGCCGACGACGGCGGCGGTGATGCCGGTGAGCGGCGCGGTGAACTTGAGATCGCCGTGGGTGGACTCCACCAGGGGCGCGCCCGCCAGGATGAACACGAAGCTGGGCAGGAAGGTGAAGAAGGTGGCCACCGAGGCGCCGGCGAAACCCGCCAGCAGCAGGGCGTCCGGGCCGAAGATCTCCTTCGTCCAGGCCCCCACGAAGCCGACGAAGGCCACCACCATGATGAGCGGCCCCGGCGTGGTCTCCCCCAGGGCCAGGCCGTCGATCATCTGGGCGCCGGTGAGCCAGCCGTAGGTCTCCACCCCGCCCTGATAGACATAGGGCAGCACCGCATAGGCGCCGCCGAAGGTCACCAGGGCGGCCTTGGTGAAGAAGGCCCCCATGTCGCGCAGCACGGGATGCGTGAGGGCCAGCATGGCCACGCCCCATATCGCCAGGCCGGCCACCAGCAACACGGCCAGATAGCCCCAGCGGAAACGGGTGTGCGGCAGGGGCGGGGTGTCGTCGTCGATCAGGGCCGGGCCGTATTGCTTGTCGGAGGCAGCGTGGCCGCCGCCGACCTTGAATTTGTCGGGCATCAGCTTGCCGCCGATGAAGCCGAGCAGGCCAGCGCCGAGGACGATGTAGGGGAAAGGCACCTTGAGGGCGAAGATGGCGATGAAGGACAAGGCGGCGATCGCCCACAGCACGTGGTTCTTCAGCGCCCGGGAGCCGATACGCCAGGCGGCGAAGACGACGATGGCCACCACCGCCGGCTTGATGCCGTTGAAGATCCCCTGCACGAAGGTGACGTCGCCGAAGGCCAGATACACGTAGGTGAGCGCGGCGAGGATGAACAGCGAGGGCAGCACGAACAGCGTGCCGGCGACGATACCGCCCCAGGTGCGGTGCAACAGCCAGCCGATGTAGATGGCCAGCTGCTGGGCCTCCGGCCCCGGCAGCACCATGCAGTAGTTCAGCGCATGCAGGAAGCGGTGCTCACTGATCCAGCGGCGCTTCTCCACCAGCTCCTGGTGCATGATGGCGATCTGCCCGGCGGGGCCGCCGAAGCTGATGAAGCCGAGCTTCAGCCAGTAGACGAAGGCCTCCCAGAAGGAGGGATGGACGGGTCTTTCCGCGGGTGCGGTGTCGTTCAATTCATGCTCCATTCATTGCAGAAAACGCCAGATACAGGTCGTCCAGCAACCGGCCACCTTCCGCCAGCAGCTGGTCGTCGTCGTGGATGCGCGCCTTGATGCCCTTCAGCAGAGCCTCGAATCCCGCCGCCTCGGGGGCCGCGCCCCCCACGTCCAGGCAGTGAACCACGGCGGCGATGCGGGCCAGCGCCGGATCGCCCTCCAGGCCGAAGCTGGCCAGCAGGGTCTCGAAACTCACCTTGTCGCCTACATGGCTGAAATCGGCGCCATCGAAATCGAAGCCCAGGGCGTCGGCGGGACAATCTCCAGGATGGTCGAGCCAAAGGAAGCGGGCCCGGACATCGATGAACCGGCGAATGAGCCAGGCCGAGGCCAGCCGGTCCACCCACAGGTCCTGCCGGGTGGCCCAACGCCGGCCCTGGAAGGCCGCCGTCTCCATACGCCGGATGGGCGCGGCCCGGGCGCTGGGTTCATGGGGATTGAGCCGGGCGCGGACCTGGCGGCTGACGCGTTCCAGATGTTCGGCGGCGGCTTTCCGTGGTGCTCCGGGGAAGTAATCGATGGCCGAAATCTGCTCGAACTGGCGGCGCAGGCCGCGCAGGGCGCGCAATGCCCCCCCGCCTTCGTCCGTCGCCCGGGCGAGCCGGTCCAACGCCTCGATGAGACTGGCATAGTCGGCGGAGCGCTCGAACAGGCCGGCCATTTCCGCATCCGTCGCCCCCTGGGATCCCAGGGTCAGCAGCCAGGCGCTGCCCCCCGCCGCCCGCGCTTCCTCCGCCTGCTGCGCCAAAAGGGCCGCGAGATCGTCCCGGCGCGGCAGCAGCCAGGCGCCATCCCGCAGGGACGCGCAGCCCTGGGCCTTGAGGGCGCGCCAGATGCGGGTCCGGGCAGTGGCATTGGTGCGGGGCAGAGAGAGGATCAGCAGCAACCAATCCATAACGATGATTACATTTTTCTGTATTAGTTATGACCAATATTATCACTTAAGTTAAAGAATGTTTCGGAATGGCCGATACCGGTCAGCCCTCACCGCCAGGCCGACATGAACGCCTTCCCCACCCCCGACCGCGACCTACTCGATGCCCTTCGGGAACTGGTTTTGTGCTGGTACCCGGATGGTGTTGTGCGCTATGCCAACCGGAGCTGTGCCCGGGCGTTGGACATCGCCGAACCCAACCCCGCCGGCCGGCGCTTGCCGGATCTGTTGCCCGGGTATCTGCGGGATCGCGCCGAAGCCCACATGGGGGCCGTGCTGGAACGGCTGCTGGGTAACGCACGCAGCCACGAGGACGAATGGGAGGTGGCCACCCCGGAGGGGCCCCGCTGGATTGCCTGGCGGGATCTGGGCATCTTCGACGCCGCCGGCGGCCTGGTGGAAATCCGCAGCTTTGGCACGGACGTGACGGAATGCCGGCTCCGGGAGCGGGCCGTGCGGGAAAGCGGCGCCCGCTTCCATCCCTTCTTCCAGAACCACGACTCGGTGATGCTGCTGGTGGAACCGGACAGCGGCCGCATCCTGGATGCCAACGCCGCCGCCTGCCGCTTCTACGGCTACGACCGGGCCACGCTGGTGGCCCTGGGTATCCAGGACATCAACACCCTGCCTGTGGAAGAAATCCGCGCCGAACGCCAGCGGGCGATGCTGGAGGCCCGCGCCTGCGTCTTTTCCCATCGTCTGGCCAGCGGCGAGGTGCGCATGGTGGAAGAGCACGCCTCGGCCATCGTCGAGGAGGGGCGCGCCAAGCTGCTGTCCATCATCCACGACATCACCGGCCGGGCGCGGGCGGAATCCGCCCTGCGCAAGAGCGAGGCCCTGCATCGCCGCATCATCGACACGGCGGCCGAGGGCTTCTGGATGATCGATCGGGAGCGGCGCATCGTGGACGTGAACGATGCCCTCTGCCAGATCCTGGGCTATCCCCGTTCCGAAATGCTGGGCCGGACGCCTGCGGACTTCGCCGCCGAGGAATCCAAGGCCGTCTTCCACGCCCAAATGGCCCGGATCGAGCAGTCCTACCATCAGGACTACGAAATCACCCTGACCCGCCGGGACGGCTCCCGGGTTCCGGTGTTCTTCCACGCCACCACCCACCGGGACGCCAACGGCAAGGCCGAATGGGCCTTCGCCTTCGTCAGCGATCTCTCGGAGAGCAAACGGGTGGAGGCCGCCCTCAAGGCCAGCGAGGCGCGCTGGCAGTTCGCCCTGGAGGGCCTGGACCAGGGCGTGTGGGATTGGGACATGGAAGCCGGCACGGTCTACTTCTCGCCCGGCTGGAAAGCCATGCTGGGCTACGGTGACGACGAGATCGGCAACCACTTCGAAGAGTGGCGCAGCCGTGTCCACGAAGAGGATCTGCCCAAGGCCTACGCCAGCCTGAAGGCCCACTTGCGCGGCGACCGCCCCCTCTACGAGGTGGAGCACCGCATGCGCTGCAAGGATGGTTCCTGGAAGTGGATCCTGACCCGGGGCAAGGTCATGGAACGGTTCCAGGATGGCAAGCCCAAACGCATGATCGGCACCCACGCCGACGTCACCGAGCATCGGCTGCGCGAGGAAAAGCTACGCCAGGCAGCGGCGGTATTCGAAAGCACGGTGGAAGGCGTGATGGTCACCGACGCCGCCAACCGCATCGTCGCCATCAACCGGGCCTTCACCGACATCACCGGCTACACCGAACCAGAGGTGCTGGGGCTCAATCCCGCCTTTCTCCAATCCGGCCGCCACGACGCCGATTTCTATCAGGCCATGTGGGAGGAGTTGAACAGCCGGGGCAGTTGGCGCGGCGAGATCTGGAACAAGCGCAAGTCCGGCGCGGTGTACCCCCAATGGTCCACCATCAGCGTGATCCTGGACGAACACAACGCCATCAGCCACTACGTAGGCGTGTTCTCCGACATCTCCAAGATCAAGCGCTCCGAGGAAGAGCTCAACCGCCTGGCCTACCATGACACCCTGACGGGCCTGCCCAACCGGCTGCTGCTGCTGGACCGCATCAGCCATGCCATCCGCCGGGCCAGCCGATCGGGCGCCCATTTCGCCCTGTTGTTCATCGACCTGGATCGCTTCAAGAACATCAATGACACCCTGGGCCACCAGGTGGGCGACGAACTGCTCATGGCGGTGGCGGAGCGCATTCTGAAGCGGCTGCGGGCGGAGGACACCCTGTCCCGCCTGGGCGGCGACGAATTCATCCTGCTCATGGAGGAAATCTCCAACGAGCAGCAGGCCGCCCATCTGGCCCGGGAACTCCTGCGCCTCTTGGGCAAGCCCTATCACGTGGCCGGCCACGACATCTTTCTCTCCGCCAGCATCGGCATCAGTCTGCACCCCGAGGACGGCGGCGACGCCGAGTCCCTGATCAAGCATGCCGACACCGCCATGTACCGGGCCAAGGAAGGAGGTCGCAACGGCTACCAGTTCTACACCCGGGAACAGTCCGTCGCCGCCTTCCAGCGCTTCAGCCTGGAGGCCGCCCTGCATCGGGCCCTGGAGCGCGGGGAATTCGAACTCCACTACCAGCCCCAGATGGACCTGGCCTCCGGCCGTGTCACCGCCATGGAAGCCCTGCTGCGCTGGCGCCATCCGGACCTGGGCCTGATCCCGCCGGACCAGTTCATCCCCGTGGCCGAGGAAACCGGCCTCATCCTCGCCATCGGCGAGTGGGTTCTGGAAACCGCCTGCCGGGAAACCCTGATCTGCCAGCAGTTGTGCGGCCACCCCTTGAGCGTGGCGGTGAACCTCTCACCGCTGGAATTGCAGCGGGGCGACCCCCTCGGCCGGGTGCGGCGCGTGCTGGCGGAAACCGGCCTGCCTGCCACCCAGCTGGAACTGGAGATCACCGAGGGCTCCGCCATGCACCGGGGCGAGGAGGGCATCGCCATGCTGCACGAACTCGACGGTCTGGGCGTACGCCTGGCCATCGACGACTTCGGCAGCGGCTACTCCAATCTGGGTTATCTGAAGAAGCTGCCCGTCTCCACCTTGAAGATCGACCGGGTCTTCGTGCGCGACCTGCCCGAGGACAACGAGGACGCCGCCATCACCCGGGCCATCATCGCCCTGGGTCACTCCCTCAACCTGAGGGTGCTGGCGGAAGGCGTGGAAACCGAAGCCCAGCGGGACTTCCTGATCGACCAGGGCTGTGACATGCAGCAGGGCTATCTGCTTGCCCGGCCCCAACCCCTGGAGGAAGCCGCCCGGCTCATCCGGCTCGCCAACCGGAGCAGTGAATCAACCTCTGGTCCGACCAACCCCTGACAGCCTATTTTTCCCGATAGGGCAGCATCACATGGCCGTAGCGCACGGCCAGCACCGCCAGGGTGAGCAACAGGATCGAGGACGCCACCCCCAGCATGTGCCATTGGTCCAGGTTCTTCATGTCCAGCACCAGATAACGGGCCAGGGCGACGATGGCGATGTAGATGGGGAACTGCACCGGTAGCTTGCCGGATTCGAAGTAGACCCCCACCATGGCCAGGATTTCCAGGTAGAGGAACATCAACAACAGATCCGCCAGGGTGACCACGCCGGCGTCCATCATGACGTTCACCTCGCCAATGCCCGCCACCACGGTGGCCACGGTGATGACCGCCAGGCCCACATACTCGATGAAACCCAAAACCGTCTGGGCGTGGTGGGTGAAAATGTTCTGGCGCATGGTCCATTCTCCTCGCGAATGGGCCGAATGCTACTCCCGACGCCGGGAAATGGGATGCCGGCTTTGCCACAAAGCGCCATGCCAGGTTCCGTTCCGGCCCCTGGGAACGGCCCACGTCCGCCGACACTCCACTGATTCAAAAAAGAAATATCCGACACGTCCGGGCTGGCATGGCGCTTGCGTTGGAAGTGGCATGTCCTCGACGCCCGACGCCCCCTCCGCTCCCGAAACCGACGCTGAAATGCGCCACCTGCAAGCCTTGATCGCCCAAGCCTGGGCAATGCGGGAACGGCTCAAGGCGGATTTGGAAACCGGAGCCCTGCCCGTGGCCGACCTGCGCGCACTGGACGCCCTGGACCGGGATCTGTCCGAACTGGATACCCGCTACAAGCAGCTGTGGGACGCGACCCATGGCCAGCCCCGGGAATCGTCCTGAACGATCGGGACATCGCTCCGGAAAGGCCCGCCACCGCAGCGAGAATGTCCCCCTCGTGGGTGCCTGGGCGAGCCTGTCGAATTTCAGGATTGCCCGCCCGAGCAACGCTTTGGGCGGATGCTAAAGTCATGGCATTCGTGGCCCTGGCCACCCCGAGCATTCCACCAACCCGGTGAGCCTGCCGCTGGAAAATCCACCTCACAGGCATTGTCAGGCGTGGCTTGCGGGTCCAGAGTGAAACCATTCAAGCGGAGGGTCCATGCTATTTCACCTCGCGAGGGTCTTCCTTCTGACCTTGCTCGTTCCACTGGGGCTGGCCCTGTCCGGCACGGCGTCCGGCGAAGGCGGCGCGACGCCCCAGATCCGGGAGATCCGCATTGGCGTCCTCGCCAACCGGGGACCGGAATATGCCCTGAAGGAATGGAGCGCCCACGCCAGGTACCTCGATGCCCAACTGCCCCCCCTGCGTTTCCGCATCGTCCCCCTGTCCTTCCAGGAACTCACCCATGCGGTCCGGAACCGGGAGGTGGAATTCCTCATCACCAACAGCGGCCATTACACGGAACTGGAGCTGGCAGGCAGCGTCAGCCACATCGCCACCCGCTTGATGGCTTCCCCCAGCGGCCCCTTGGACCAGTTCGGTGGCGTCGCCTTCACCCGCGCCGATCATCCGGGCATCCGCCGCTATTCTGATCTCACCGGCGCCCGCGTGATGATTCCCGACAAGGCCAGCCTGGGCGGCTGGCAGGTGCACCTGCGGGAAGCCCTGGCCCAGGGCATCAACCTGGAAACCGACGCCACCATCATCGCCACCGGCAACCACGAGACAGTCGTGGAGGGCGTGCTCGCAGGCAAGGCGGATGCCGGTCTGGTGCGTACCGACCTGTTGGAATCCCTGGCCCGGGAGGGACGGGTGGATCTGGCCGGGCTGCGCATCCTCAACCCGCGCTCTTCCCCTGGATTCCCTTACCTGCTCAGCACCCGGCTCTATCCGGAGTGGCCCCTGGCCCGGGTGACCGGGGTGTCCGACCAACTCGCCAAGGACGTGCTGATCCGTCTGCTCGCCCTGGAGCCGGACCACCCCGCCGCCAAGGCCGCCGGCATCCAGGGTTGGACCCTGCCCCAGAATTACCAGTCGGTGAACGAGCTCTTCCGGGAAGCGAAGCTCGGCCCCTACGCCAATCTGCCCATCACCCTGGGCGACATCATGGACCGCTACGGCCAGCCCATCGTTGCCGTCGTCCTGATGGCCTTCCTGGTGCTGGCGGGCCTGGCCTGGTACGTGGGCAAGGTGAACCGCTGCCTGAAGCAGGAAATCCACCGCCGCCTGGAGGCCGAACACAGTCTGGAGGAAAGCGACAGCCGCTTCCGGGACATGGCCAACGCCATGCCCAGCCTCATCTGGCTGGCCGGGCCCGACAAGGGCTGCACCTTCTTCAACCGGGCCTGGCTCGAATTCACCGGGCGCAGCCTGGCCGATGAGCTTGGCGACGGCTGGACCAGCGGCGTCCACCCGGACGACCTCCCCGCCTGCCTGGGCACCTACAACACCGCCTTCGACGCCCGCCAACCCTTCGAGATGAAATACCGTCTGCGCCACGCCGACGGCGGCTACCGCTGGATCGTGGATTCCGGCACGCCCCGCTACGGCCCCGACGGCGGCTTTCGCGGCTACTTCGGCCACTGCCTGGACATCACCGACATGCAGCGCATGACCGAAGCCCTGGAGGAAAGCCGGGAGCGCTATGCCCTGGCCCAACGGGCCGCCCACATCGCCAGCCTGGACTGGAACATGGAAACCAACCAGGTCCAATGGTCCGACGAAATCGACGCCATGCTGGGCCTCCCGCCCGGCGGATTCTCCCGCAGCCTGGCGTCCTTCCTCGACCAGGTCCATCCGGAGGATCGCCCCGCCGTGGAGGGGGTCATGGCCGCCGCCCTGGAACAGGACCACAGCTATGCCGTCGAACACCGCATCATCCGGCCCGACGGCGCCATACGCTGGGTGGCGCAGACCGGAGACGTCTTCCGCGACGACGACAAAAAGGCTCGGCGCATGGTCGGCATCATCCAGGACGTCACCGACCGGCGACAGGCGGAGGAAGCCCTGCGCCTGAGCAACGAGCGGCTTACCGACTCCCTGGACGCCCTGCGTCTGCATACCCGGGATCTCACCCAGATCAACGAAATGAACGAGCTCCTGCAAAGCTGCCTGCGGGAAGAGGAAATCTACCGGGTCTTCGCCCACATGGCGCAAACCCTCAATCTGGGCCAGGGCGGCATGCTGGCCCTGGCCCGCCCCCCGGGCCGGGGCCTCCACAGCGTGGTCACCTGGGGAGACACCAACGGCATGGACACGCGCTTCGCCCACGACGACTGCTGGGGCATCCGCCGGGGCCATGCTTACGAACCCGGCCTAGCCAGTCCCGGCCTCCACTGCGCCCATTTCCGCTCCCGGCCCGACCTGCGCGCCCTCTGCCACCCCCTCATCATCCACGGCGAAACCCTGGGCCTCATCACCATCCGGGCCCGGGCCGACATCGACGAACC
>CAZYEY010000024.1:0-2999 GCA_964646585.1 uncultured Thiobacillus sp.
GCTGTTCACCCTGGGCAACTCGTCCAACATGTTCCTGCTGCTGCGGGCCCGGGAGCTGGGCCTGCCGGAAGCGCAAGTTCCGCTGGCCTGGGCGGCGGTGGCGGCCATCGCCATGGTGTTCGCAACGCCCTTGTCCGCCTGGTCGGACCGCATCGGCCGCACCCGGCTGCTCACCGCCGGCTGGGCCGCCTATGGCCTGTTCTACATCGGCCTGGGCCTGATGCCGCCGGGCACGACCTGGCTGCTGTTTGCCCTGTTCGCTTTCTACGGCGTGTTCATGGCCGCCACCGAGGGGGTGGAAAAGGCCCTGGTGGCGGACCTGGCCCCCGAGGGCCTGCGGGGCACCGCCTACGGCTGGTTCAACCTGATCGCGGGCCTCTTGCTGCTGCCGGCCTCGCTGATCTTCGGCGAGCTTTATCAACAGGCCGGGGCTTTTGCCGCCTTTGCCTTTTCCGCCGCCTGCGCCCTGGTGGCGGCCTTGTTGCTGCCCCTGTGGGCGCTGCGCCCCGCGTCACGGGATAATTCGTCCATTCCTGTTGCCTGATTCGTCGCCTGATCCAGACCATGCCCTGCGCCTGCGAGAACCACTGCGAAACCGCCGCCCGGGAAACCAGCCAGCGGGCCACCCTGCGCATCGTCCTCGTCATCAACGCAGTGATGTTCGGGGTCATCGCCGCCGCCGCCCTGTATGGCGATTCCACCGCTCTGCTGGCGGACAGCCTGGACAATCTGGGGGACGCCCTGACCTATGGCCTGAGCCTCTATGCCGTCTCCCGGGGGCCGGTCGCCAAGGCCCGGGTGGCCCTGTTCAAGGGCGGGCTGATCCTGCTGGCGGCCTTGGGCGTGGCGGCCCAGATCGTGCACCGGCTCCTCGTGCCCGGCGTGCCCGTGTTCGAGGTGATGGGCGCCTTCAGCCTGCTGGGCCTGGCGGCCAACGGCCTGTGCCTATGGCTGCTCACGCGGCACCGGCACGAGGACGTGAACATGAGCTCGGTGTGGGAATGCTCCCGCAACGACATTGCCGCCAATGTTTCCGTATTCATCGCCGCCGGCGGCGTGGCCCTCACCGGCGCGGCCTGGCCGGATCTGCTGGTGGCCCTGGGACTCACGATCCTGCTGCTGCGCTCGGCCTGGCGCGTCATCGCCTCGGCCCGGGCCCAACTGCGCGACGCCTCGTGAGCCTGCCCCTCTGGCACCACTTCGCCGTCTCCGGCGTGGAGACCTGGCTCTGGCTGCCGCCCATGGCGGCCCTCGTGATCGCCTTCTTCACCAGCATGGTGGGCATCTCCGGCGCCTTCCTGCTGGTGCCTTTCCAGATGAGCGTGCTGGGCTTTTCCAGCCCCTCGGCCAGCGCCACCAATCTGGTGTTCAATCTGCTGGCCATCCCCGGCGGCATGTACCGCTACGCGCGGGAGAACCGGCTGTTCTGGCCGCTGGCCTTCATCGTCACCGCCGGCGGCGCGCCCGGGACCGTCGCCGGCGCCTGGCTGCGCACCCACTGGCTGGCGGAGCGGGCCGCCTTCGAACCTTTCGTGGCCACCATCCTGGCCTATCTGGCCTGGCGCATGCTGGCGGATGCGCGCCGCGGGCAACCGGCCGCGCCGGCCGCCGGGAGGGTGCAGTTGACGGCCTGGAGCTGGCGCCGTATCCGTTTCCGCCAGGGCGAGGCGGAACATGCCTTCGGCGTGCCGTCGATGCTGATCTTCTCTTTCCTCGTGGGGGTGATCGGCACCGCCTATGGCATCGGCGGCGGCTCCTTCATGGTGCCCCTCTGCCTGGCCTTTTACCGCCTTCCGGTGCACGCCATCGCGGGGGCGACGCTCACCGCCACCTTCCTCACCTCGGCCATGGCGCTCGCCGCCTACAGCGTGCTGCCCGCCCCGGCCGGGGTGACGGTGCGGCCGGACTGGGGCCTGGGCCTGGCCTTCGGCCTGGGCGGCCTGGCCGGGGCCTACCTGGGCGCGCGCCTGCAGAAGCGGGTGCCGCAACGCTGGCTCAAGGGCGGGCTGGCCCTGCTCCTGGCCGGGCTGGCCCTGCGCTACGCCTGGCCGTGATCGCCACTCCCGGCCGGCGGAGGACCCGGGTCCGGCGTCCGGCAGCGGGGAGGACGGGGCAACAGCCCCGGCTCAATGGAGCAGGTCCAGGAACCCGGCGAGATGGGGCAGACCGGCCTCGGCCTGGCGCACGGCGGCGGCGAGGGTGCCGGTAAGCCCCGGGCCTGCGCCCAGCCGCGCTGTCCTGACGCGCCCCTCCGCCACGGCGTGGGCGCAGGCCCAGTCGGGTAGCGCCGTCACCCCCTGCCCCAGGGCGGAGAGCTCGATGAGCATGGCGGTGGACTCCACCGTCCTCACCCTGGCGGGTTCCATTCCCGCCGGCCAGAGAAAGCGGGTAAACAGGTCCAGGCGAGCCCGGGGGACGGGATAGACGAGCAGGGTCTCGGTGGCCAGATCCTCGGGCATGATCCGGTCCCGGTCGGCCAGGGGATGATCGGCTGCCAGCACCAGACGCAGCTCATAGTCGAACAGGGGGAACCAGGCCAGCCCCGGCAGGGCCCGCCGATCCGGGGAGAGCACCAGATCCAGGCCGCCTTCCACCAGACGGGGTAGAGGATCCAGGCTGGCCGAGAGGACCACGTCCAGCTCCACCCCGGGAAAGCGCTGCCGATAATGGCGCAGGCGGGGCAGCAGCCATTCCAGGCAGCCATGGCATTCGCTGGCGACGAAGAGCCGGCCCGTCTCCCCCCGGGCGAGTCCTTTGAGCCCCCCCAGGGCCTCATCCACCCGGGGCAGAACCTCACGCGCCAGCTTCAGCAGCTGCTCTCCGGCCTGGGTGGGGCGGGGCGGCCGGCTGGCCCGGTCCAGGATCGCCAGCCCCAGGCGGGTCTCCAATTCCTTCAGTTGGTGCGACAGGGCCGACTGGGTCAGATGCAGGCGTTCCGCCGCCGTGGTCAGGTTGCCGGTTTCGGTCACCGCGACGAGGGTGCGCAGGTGGCGCAGTTC
>CAZYEY010000025.1:0-27382 GCA_964646585.1 uncultured Thiobacillus sp.
GCAGCACCGCTACATGCCGCAGCACACGATGACGGAATCAAGCACCGAGGTGATATCAACCATCCCCCTGGCAGCTTGAGCATGGTCTCAACCATGCCGGAGATGATGACCGGAAATTACACCACCTTGACGGACGCTACCCTTGGGCTCGGTGATGATCCTCCCAGCTTCGTGTAGCTTGTACAGCCAGTCGTGCGCAACTTCGCTCTGCTTGCCGGACGCATCGGTGATAACCAGGTTTCTATCTCCGACCAGCGCGATCTCGTAGCGCTGGCCTTCGAAGACGAAGACTGTCCCCGCCTCGACCAGAAGCTCGTACGAAGCGGGGAGGGGGGATTCGGGGCTCCGCTCATAGCCTGCGAGAAGGTCGCGCACCGCGCTATCCCGATACACCCGGCAGCGACTCGGCTCGGTGACGGACTCCCTTTCAAGATCAGCCACCAATTCCTGGTCGGCGATGGCCTTCAGCAGTTGGTCGGGCGTACAACCGTAGGGTTCGTCATACAGTTCTGCCAGGAACAAGGCCTGATCTTCCTGCAAGGCCGAATGAACACATTGCAGCACATCTGGAGGACAGGGGTTCGCACCTGGATGGAAGTAGTCCATCAGGGCGAGAAGATTCTCCATCCGTCGCGGGCTGATGTCGGCGTCGGTCTGAATGCGATAGTCAAGCCCCCACTCCGCCAATTGCCGCTCGATTTGCGGTGCGCGCCAGTATCCGTCGGCATCGCGTTGGTAACGCCAAGGGTATTTCTCGGCGAGCCGCTCCAGCTTTGCGACGGATTTCCATTCGATCAGGCTGATGCCGTCATGACGTATCACCAGGAAATCCGGGACATGACGGAGGGAGTGTGGCTCCCCTTTGGTCTCATCGAGAAGGTCCAGCTTCAGTTCGCAGGGTTGCGGGTAGTACTCAAGCACGCGGGCATCATGTTCGTAGCTGATGGCCGCAAAGAATTCTAGATGGCGGCTCTCGGTGCGTATCTCGCGCTGCATCTTGCTGCTAGCCACCACGGTGATGACATTGCCGCCGTGCGACGCCACATCTCGCACGGGCGCTTTGATGCGGGTTTCCATCACCAGGGTGATGCCCCTCTGCGGGAGCCCCAGGGAGTCGAGGATGGTGAGTAACTCGGATTTTTCCAGCATGGCCTTTTCAGGGAAAAACTGTTCTTGGCCATGTAGAAACCGTGGGCACGGTAAAATGGCATGGGAGTCGCAAAACCGTGTAATAAGTCATATAAGACCTATTACACAGTGAGCCGTCGATGGGAACACGCTCGCGTGTCCTAAACAGCCTGGGAGCCCGAACACATGGCGAATGAAACGACAGGGGCGGACAGACGTTCCTCGCCGCACCCGATACCGGAATGGGAAGAGGCCGCCAAACGCCTGTTGCGGGTGGAGATGGCGCGCCGGGGGTGGCGCTATCAGCGACTTGCGCTGGAGCTGAAGCTCAGGTTGGGAGTCGTCGAGTCGACTGCGCAGCTGACCCGCAAGATCAACCGTGGAAAATTCTCGGCGGCCTTCCTGCTGGCTTGCTTGGAGGTGATGGGCGTCACCGATCTGCCGATGGCGGGAATCCGCTCCTCTATTCCCGGTGCGGGCAAAACAGGGGAGGTCGGCAGAGACAGATAGCCGTACCGGCCTAGTACTCGAAGCGCCAACAACAGGATGTCGCAATGCATGCCCCCTTTTGCAGGTCTCTCACAAAAAGGGGCATCCGACCCAATCGGATCTTGGTCATCCATCCGCGTATGCTGTTGGCCTCGGGCCCAAGTCCGTCCCGCGTGGGAACGAGTCGTAAAGGTAGTGCATGCCGTCATGTCGCGCAACCGTGGTATTTTCAGTCAGTCGGATCGCCGCATATGCCATGCGCAGGGCGGCGGTGCGCAACACCAGGGCTTGGATGTGAGCTGGGCAGAGTCTCTATCGCGGCCTCCGGCACTCGGGCCGGCTGTCGAAGATGGCGAGCAGATCGTCGAGCACCTGCTCCGCCCGTCCCAAGGTCGCCGACGTTCCCCCAACGGATGGCGTCGGGGTTCTGGCCAATGTGGTCGTCGGCCAGTCGCTGCAGCCGTTCATCTTTTCCCGGACGAAGGCGTGGCGGCGGACGTAGTCGTCGAGGGCGGTTTGCGAGGTGCGCATCGTGGGCTCCGTGGTGGATGGCGATGCTTCCTCTCTGGCCCCGCTTTCGTATCTTACATACCGCTTCAGATCACCAAATGGGCTACTCTAAAACCCATATGGAGAACGCCATGAATATAGAAAAACCTGTAAAAGTTAAAGCGTCTGAAAGGCGATTAACCCTAAAAGGCGGGGCGGCATCGAAGGCATTCGCGGTTACTCCGGATGGGTGACTGGTTCTTCCGGATGTCATGGTCTCGATGAACATGGTGCAACAGGGAATTCCCTTTGCTTTCGTGCAGCTCTTCGCTCGGCATGTCGGGGAGACTGACCTCAATCTACTCGCTAAGATCGGCGTCACCGGTGGCACGGTCGATCGGCGACGCAAGGCTGCTGTGGACTTACCCCGTTTTCGTGGACAGGTAGGGACTTGAATTTCAAGCGGTAGAGTAGTCCTCTGCGGCAGGGTTATCCACGGGGCCGCCGCCGGCCCCTCTCAGGCCGGAGGCGAGCGGCCCGGTGGGTAACCCGTGTTCTGAGTGGGCGGGTTGAATCGTGATGGTTCGGTGGTTCTCCTCGAAGTTCATGGGTGAGAGATAGCCCAGCGCCGAATGGCGCCGGCGCGGGTTGTACCAGCCCTCGATCCAGGTGAAGACCACCAGGCGGGCCTCGGTCTTGGACGGGAAACAACGCCGGTCGAGCAACTCGCATTCCAGGCTGGCGAAGAAGCTTTCGGCCATGGCATTGTCGTAGGCATCGCCGACACTGCCCATGGACGGGCGTACCCCCATCTCCTGGCAGCGCTTGTCAAAGGCCACCGAGGCGTACTGGCTGCCCTGGTCGCTGTGATGGATGACGCCCGCCGGCCTGCGGATTTGCAGGGCCATGTTCAGGGCTGCGAGCACCAGCTCGGCGCGCATGGACTCGCCGATGGACCAACCCACCACGCGCCGGCTCCAGACATCGAGGACCACCGCCAGATAGATGAACCCGGCCCAAGTGGGGATGTAGGTCATGTCCGCTACCCAGAGCCGGTTCGGTCCCTCGGCCACGAACTGCCGTTTGACCAGATCGGGCGCCTTGGGACTCCCGGCCTCGCGTCGGGTGGTCACCGTGAAGCCGCGCCGGCGGCTCACGCCGTGCGGGTTGGCCTGTTGCATCAGACGGGCCACCCGCTTGCGGCTGATGGTTTCGCCTTGATCCATCAACTCCGCGCGAATCTTGGGCATCCCGTAGGTGGCATCCGATTCGGCATGGATAGTCCGGATGCGCTCGGTCATCACGGCATTGGCCAAGGCGCGTCGGCTGGGCGGGCGCTCAAGCCAGGCGTAGTAGCCACTGGCGGCGATACCCAGCACCCGGCATTGGGTCCGGATAGGAAAGTCGGCCTGGTTCGCCATCACGAGTTGGAAGAGTTCGGAGAACCCACATCGCTCTTTCTGGCGAACCAGGCCGTAGCCTTTGCCAGGATGTCGCGCTCCATCTTGATCTGGCGATTCTCCCGGCGCAGCCGGACCAACTCCTCACGCTCGGCCGTGCTTAGCCCTTCCTTGCCGGGCAGGGGTCGGCCCGCGTCGCGGGCGGCCTGGGCCAACCAGTTGATGATGGTCTGGGCGGTGGGGCCGAACTCCTTCGCAAGCTCCACCGGCGTCCTGCCAGTGTTCGCCAGTTCAATGATCTGTTGGCGGAATTCCGCCGGGTAAGGGGGGTGTGATTTTGGCATGGTGGACTCCTTGTGCCATAAGGTTCAGGTGTCCACGAAATGGGGTCAACATCATGTGTTGGGTCGCCACCGCCTTCAGTTTGGCCTTGGTACGTGCCGGCACCTGGGTGCCGATGGCGTGCTTGAGATCGGCATTCAAACGCTCTTCGGGGTTGAGTTCCGGGCTGTAGCTGGGCAGATAGAACAACTCGATCTTGTCTTGCCGTTCGGCCACCCACGCTTTCACGGGCTTGCTGTGATACACACGTAGATTGTCGAGAATCAGGAACACCTTCTTGCCGGCATCCTTGATCATGTTGGCCCATACAAAAAAACACCGCCCAAAAGGGCGGTGGAGGTAAAGCCGCGCCCGCAGCATGAAGAAGTTCCGGCGCGGTGGGAGGAGCCGATTCCTACTTGTTTACGGGTGATTCTGGCGAGATCAAATAAGCCGTGATATGCGCGATTTTCTCCGGAGTCAGGATGCCGTTATGCCCCAGTCGCGGCATTTGCGAACAGGCGTTGAAGGCCTGGGCGTTGTAGATCTTCTCGTAGGTGTACTTGACGATCTCGTCGCTGGCGCCGCGCAGTTTGCCATAGCCGGTCAGGCCGGGGCCGATGGTGCCGAAGGCGACTTCCTTGGGATCGGCAGCGTGGCAGGCGTAGCAGTTGCCGCCGCGATCCTTTTTCGGATCGTCCGGCTCGACCGTGCCGATGCGGTAGGCAAAGCCCATGGCGAAGTACTTCTGTCCCTGCTTCCAGTCGCCCATCAGCTTGCCGTCGGCGGGATAGACGATGTTCTTCGTCTCGCGAGCCATGATCGCAGCCGCGATTTTCTCGGGCACATTATCCCGGTACTGGTTGCAGGCCTGGATGGTCTCGTCCTGTTTCAGGCGCGAAAGATCCTGGTTCTCGCCGGCGGGAAAGCTGTCGGTGATGAGCTTGTCGATTTTCGCCTTCATCTTGGCGTCGACCACCGGTTTGTCGGCGAGGGCGGAGTTGTTGGCGGCCAGGGTGATCGCGGCCAACAGGATGGTGTGCTTGAGTTTCATGTTCTCTCCTATTCAACGCTTCATGCCGGGCAGATCGAGATTGACACCCTTGGCCTGTTGGCTCAGGAAGGAAATCAGGGCCACGCTGGCGGGGGAGCCATAGGCCAGATCGGGCAGACGCATCTGCCAGTTGCAGTCCCACATGCGGCTTTGCAGGGTGCGCACCATGCCGTGGGAAACCCGATAGGTGGGCCAAGTCTTCATGGTCGCCTGGGCATTGGCCTTGTTGCCGGCGTAGTTGCCCAGTTCCTGCAGGCGGATGCGCTTGCCTTCCTCGCCGTGACAGGTCTTGCAGGAGAAATCCAGCGGGCCATGGCGGGTGAAGAACAGAGCTTCGCCCAGTTTCAGCGCTTCCTTCTCTTTCTCGTGCTTGAGCGGCGGGTTGATCGGCATGCCGTCGGACTGGGCGGCGACATACATGGCCATGGCCTCGATATCCGTGTTGCTCTCGTTTTTGGTGTGGTCGCCAAAAACTTTCCTGGTCACTTCTTCAGCGCTGAAGCCTTGCAGCTTGACCATACAGGTAACCAGGCGGGATTCCAGATCCTCGACCTTGTCCGAGTCCTTGAAGTAGCGCGGCAGCTGGGCATAGGCGCCCTTCAGCTTGCCGGCGCCCAGTCCGAAGTCACACTTCTCCAGGCTGGCGTTCTTGGGGCCGCGCGGGGTTTTGAACAGTTCCTCGCCCCGGTCGGCGATCATGGTGCCGGGGTTGGCGAATTTGTCCTGCAAGGCGGCGCGGTAGGCTTCCGCATTGACCATTTCCTGGGCGTTCCCGAGGCACGGGAGCGCCAGTAGGGCGGCCAGCGCCAGGGCCCCGCGGCCTATCTTGTCGTAGTTCATGTCCTTCTCCTCTTGGTTGAGATGCTCAGCCGATTTTTGCTTCGGCGGAGTTCTTGTCGCCGGTGTTGTCCACCCAGTTCACCACCACGGTGTCTCCGGCCTTGGCGCCCTTGACCTTGAAGGCCAGGTAGGGGTTCTTGCTGATGCCGCCGCCCCACTGGGCGTCCAGCACTTCCTTGCCGTTCAACGTCGAGGTCACGTTGGTGATGTGGTGCGCGGGCACCACGGCCCCGGTCTTCGCGTCCTTGCGCAGGCCGGTCTCCATCGGGTGGTTCATCAGGCACTTCACTTCGGCGGCGTCGCCGGCCATGGAAGCGCGGATCTTCATGGGTTCTGCCATTTCATTGCTCCTTATTGGGGTTCATGTTGGTTTCCGTCGTGCGGCAAGCGTCGCGAGCGGGTGGCTGTCGGTTCGAGAAGCGCAGCCGTACTCGTGTACGGCGAGCATCGCAGGGCCGGCAGGCGCGCGCGCAGCAGCTTGAGGCGCGGCGGAATTAGCCGCCGCAGCCGCCGATGGTGACCTTCACTTCCTTGCTGGCCTTGTAGACCTTGCCGCCGGCCTTGACGATGGCCGTGACGTTGGAGGTGGTGCCCATCTTGATGCGGGTGGAGACGAAGCCTTGCGCGCCGTTCATCAGCTTGAAGTCGGCGATCAGCGGCATCGCGTTCTTCTCGCCGATGATGGCGATACTGTCCGTGCCGGCGATGTTGGAGTTGATCTCCACGGGCACCACGGCGCCGTTCTCGGCGATGTCCGGGGCCTTGACGCTGATGTCGCCGCTGGCCGCGGCCGAGCCACCACCGATGGCGCTCAGGGCGCTGTTCAGGTCCTTGGCGTCAAAGCCGGCCTTGTTCCAGTCGGCCAGCGCCATGCCCGGCTTCAGCAGACCGGCCGCCGCCGCCACGCTCACCACCCCGGCCGCGCCGGCGCCCTTGAGCATTTGTCTGCGTTGGGTGTTCATTGGGTTCATCCTCGATTTTTCCTGTCGATGCCGCCGCGAAAAGCGGGGGTTACTTGTATTAGCGAGTATCGTGCCAATAGTATTTCATTGAAAATCAATATGTTGTCTATACGCTTGGCCAGTTGAGGTGTTGCCGGATGCAAGGGACTTGCAGATTGCAAGACGCGACGCCCGCCCCCGTCAAAGCGCGAATTCCTCGTCGTAGGGCGTCTCGCCCGCCACCACCGGCAGGGTGAAGGCCCGGTCCCAGATGCCCCAGCCGCCGTCCAGCACGCGCACGTCCCGGTAGCCCAGCGATTTCATTTGCACCCAGCCCAGGCTCATGCGGAAGCCGTCATGGCAGTAGAGGTAGACCGTCTTGTCCTTCGGCACGTCCTTGTACATGGCCGTCAGGCGTTCCGCGTCGAACCACTTCTGGCTCTGGCCGTCGGTGCCGTCCAGACTCACCACGTTCAGCGCGCCGGGGATGTGGCCGCCCTGCACGGCGTGGCGGATGAGCTTGCCGGTGTACATGTCGCGGGGGCGGGCATCCACCAGCACCACGCCGGGGTCGCGGCGGGACACCACATCGTCGTAGACCTGCTGCCATTCCACGAATAGCTTGGCGTTGGCGGGCTTGAGGGTGACGTTGCCCGGTTTGGGCGCGGGCGTGGGTTCCTTGGTGAGATCGTTGAAGGCCGCCCATTCCTGGCCGCCGCCGTCCAGGATCTTCACCCGGCTCATGTCGAAGCCGTACAGGTCCAGCAGGTAATATAGCCGGGCGGTCAGCGCCGAGCGGGAATCGTCATAGAGCACGAGGGTGGAATCGTCGTTGACGCCCCAAGCGCGCAGGGTGGCCTCGAACTTCTCGCGCGAGGGGATCAGCATGATGGAGCGGCCCGTGTTGTCGCCCAGGTCCTTGAAACGCTGTACCTGGACGGCGCCGGGGATGTGGCCGACGGTGAGATAGCGATGCGGGTGGTAGCGCACCTCCAGGATCACCAGTTTGTTGTTCTTCTCCTTCTCGGCGGTGAGCCAGTCGGCATCCACCAGGAAGGAACGGTCGGCGAAGGCCGGGGCGGCTATGGTGAGCAGCCAGAGAATGAATGGCAGGATGAAGCGTCGCGACATGATCGGTTCCTTTGAATGTGTGGAAGAAAAACAGCCCTCGGGGATGGCGTGGTTGCCGCCACCCGCTTTCGTACCAACCCTTGTTTACCCTCAAACCCGATATGGGCCTGGCATGCCGGCCACCCGACGGGGTGAAACCCTTTGTTTTTGGCATGGCCTGGCGACCTGTTTTGGCACGCCGGCGCTGCGTACCAGCTCGCACGGCCAGCCCAGGGCCTTCCAGGCGATGATGCCGTCCGGCGCACGATGGACGTCGGCGCTTGCGCGAGCGGCCCGTCCGGCAGGGGGACGGGAAGCGGGGGAGAGGGAAGCTGAAAGTTCTGCATGGGGAAACCCCAGTGCAGATTTCGTGCCATCCGAAAAACACGCCTGATTTCAGGCTTTATGGGCGCTTCGCGCCATGGATGCCCGACTCCGGGTCGTGCGATTTGCAAGACCCTTGGCAATCGGCAATACCGATCCGCCTCAGGCCAGCCAGATCAGATAGCCGCCCGTGGCCACCAGCAGGATTCCCAGCAACTGTTTCAGCCGCGCCGAGAAGGCCATCATCCCGCGCGATTGCGCCCAGGCCGTGACCAGTCCGGTGAAGGTGCCGGCGGCCAGCATCAGCACGCAATGGCCCAGGGCGTAGACGAACAGCAGGCTGACACCGTATGCCACCTCGCCCCGGGTCGCCACCAGACCCAGCAGGGCCACCAGAGCTGGCGTCGCGCAGGGACTGGAGACGATGCCGAATACGGCGCCAAGCAGCAGGGCGCCCAGGGGGCCAGCCACCTTGGGCTGCCAGTTCAGGCCCGAAGGCAGGCGCAGGGACAACCAGCCCATCAGATGCAGTCCCATGGCCGTCGCAAGCAGGCCCAGGGCGACGAACCAGGGCCCGCCCATGATGCCCATGAGCTGTCCCAGCAGGGCCGCCGCCGCCCCCAGGGCGGTGAAGGTGGTCGCCAGGCCGAGAACGAAAGCCAGCGAATAGAAAAATGCGCGCGGCCTGCTCTTGCCGGCATGGCCGCCCACGTAGCCCACCACCAGAGGCACCGTGGCCAGGGCGCAGGGGCTGGCCGAGGACACCACACCGGCGGCGAACACCAGGCCGAGGGCGGCCAGGGGATAGGCGGCGAGCAGATCGGGCACTTGTTCGAACATGGTCAGCGCGCCCCCAGTTCGTGCAGCCTGCGCGCCACTTTCACTTCATCCATGAAGCCGTAACTCCGCCCGACTTCCTTGCCCTTGGCATCGAAGAACACCAGGGTGGGGATGACCATGATCCTGAATCGCCGGGTGATGTCGCGATCCCGATTGACGTTGACCTGCACCACGTGGGCACGGCCCTTGTATCGCTGGCTGATCCCGTCCAGCACCACATTCATGCGCTTGCACTGGTTGCACGTTTCCGCGCCGAATTCAATCAGCGCGGGTTGGCCGGAAGCGAGGGCGGCCGTGACCTTCGTTGTTGTGTCCGCCAGGACCGGGCAACTCAGGGCCAAGGCGAGCAGCAAAGCGGGAAATCGGGATTTCATGGTTGGTTCCTGCGTACCGGGATGCCGGCCAGCGCGTCTTCGAACAGCGCGTCGCCACGCGCGCCGGGCGGGTTTTCCTTGACCGCCGAGAAATTGACGAAGCACGTGCCCGGGTAGGCGCTGACCAGCCCGCTCACCCCGAAGGCCCGGCCCGGCCACCAGACCGTTTTCACCCCGCCCGCAGTCACCGCAAGGGCCGGGCCCTGAACAGACGGTATTCCCGCCGGCACTGGCACATGGCTCCGGGAATGACCAGCAGGAAATCCGGCGGGATCATCCGGCATTTTCGTCCTTGAGCTTGCGCCACAAGGTGGAGGGATCGATGCCCAGTTGCCGCGCCGCCTGGGTGCGGTTGCCGCCGCAGCGTTCCAGCACGTGGCGCAGCCAGAAGGCCTCCATTTCCGCCAGGGTCGTTTCCGCGGGCCAGGGTACGCCGCCGAACGCGGGAGCGGCGGGCCGCAGATCGGCGGGCAGGTCGGCGGGGGTCAGGGTTTCGCCGCCGGCCAGTACCAGCGCTCGCTGAACGACGCCCTCCAGTTCCCGCACGTTGCCGGGCCAGTCGTACCTGGCCAGCCTTGCCATGGCATCGGGATCGATGCCGCGCACGCCAGGGTTGAGCGCCCGGCCGTGGCGCGCCAGGAAATACTCGGCCAGGGCGGGAATGTCCTCGCGCCGCTCGCGCAGGGCGGGCACCGGGATGGGGAAGACGTTGACGCGGAAATACAGATCCTGGCGGAAGCGGCCGGCGGCCACCTCTTCCTTCAGGGGCCGGTTGCTGGCCAGGATCAGGCGCACGTCCACATCGATGGCCTTCACGCCGCCCAGGCGCATCAGGCGCTTGTCCTGGATGAATTGCAGCAGGCGGGTCTGCGCATCCAGGCTGGTGCTGTTGATCTCGTCCAGGAACAGGGTGCCGCCGTGGGCCAGTTCCAGCAGGCCGGGCTTGCGGGCGGTGGCGCCGGAGAATGCCCCCTTCTCGAAGCCGAACAGTTCCGATTCCAGCAGGGTGGCGGGCAGGGCGCCGCAGTTGAGGGTGAGGAAGGGGGCGTCGCGGCGTTCGGACAAGCCGTGGATGTGGGCGGCCACCACGCCCTTGCCGGCGCCGGTCTCGCCTTCCAACAGCACCGGCAGTTCCCGCGCGGCCACCTGGGTGGCCAGTTGCAGGCTCCGCTTCATGGCTGGGGCGAGGCTGTCCATGAGGGGCGGGGCGGCGTGGCTGGAAAGCTGCGCGGTGAGTTGTTCGATGCGCCGGCGCTGGGCCAGCGTTTCGCGCAGGCGTTTCATGGTCAGCTTCAGCGCGTCCAGTTCCAGGGGTTTGAACAGCACGTCCGTGACGCCCAGGTGGAAGGCCTCGACCGCGTTGTGGGCGGTGGCGTAGCCGGTGGCCAGGATCACCGGCATGCCGGCGTCCACTTCCCGGGCGGCGGCGATCAGGGCCAGGCCGTCGGCGCCGGGCAATCTGAGATCGGTGAACAGCGCGTCGGGGGGGCTGGTTCGCAACTCCGCCAGGGAGGCATCGCCGTCGGCCATGACGGTCACGTCGAAGCCCGCCTCGGCGGCGACGCGGGCCAGGAGTTTGGCCTGGATGGCATCGTCCTCGGCGATGAGCAGGGTGAAGGTCATGGGGCAAGGTCCTCGTTGGGGGCCTGGAAAATCAACTGGAACAGGCAGCCAGGGCCGGCATCGATCCAAATCAGTTCCGCCCCCATTTCCCGGGCCAGGCGCTGGCTGATGGCGAGCCCCAGGCCGGTGCCCTGGCCCACTGGCTTCGTGGTGACGAAGGGTTCGAACAGATGGGCGCGCACGCCCTTCGGCAGGCCGGGGCCGTCATCCTTGACCGAAAGGCCGGGAGCCGGTCCCGGGGCCACATCCAGGCGCACTTCCCGGGCGCCGGCCTGGACCGCGTTGAACACCAGGTTGAAGAGGATCTGCTCCACCCGTGCGGCATCGGCCCGTACCGTGACCGGCTCGTCGGCTTCCAGGGCGAGGGCGCAGCCCTGCTTGCGCGCCAGGGGCGTGACCAGGCGCACGAAGGCGGCGCACAGGGCGGTCAGATCCAGGGTTTGCAGGCTGGGGGCGGGGGCGCGGGCGGCGGTGAGCATGTCGCGCACGATCTGGCCGGCGCGGCGGGCCTGGGCTTCGATGGTTTCCAGGGATTCGCGCAGTTCCGGGTCGGCCGCCCGCGGCAGGGCGCTCTGGGCATAGCCCAGGATGTTGGACAGGGGCGTGTTGAGCTCGTGGGCCACCTCCCCCGCCATCTGTCCCACGGCGGCCAGGCGCTGCTCGGAGCACAGGCGGCGCAGGGCCTCGTTGCGGGTCTGGGCGGCGTCCTCGGCCTCGGCCAGGTGCCGGGCGATGCGTTCGCGCAGGGCGCCGATGGCGGCGGCAAGATCGGCGATCTCGGCGGGGGCGTGGTTCGGCATGGACAAGGCGGACCCTTCCGGGTCGGCTTGTCCGATCAGGCCCGCCACCGGCTGGATCAGCTGGTTCAGCAGCAGGCGGCGCAGGGCCCAGAAGGACAGGCCCGCGAACAGGGCGAGGCCCGCGGCCAACAGACCAGCCAGTTGCCACACGGCGCGCCGGGCTGGGGCGGGGTCGTACTGGGCCAGGACCTCTCCCACGGTTTCCTCCACGCCGCCGCCGCTTACCTGCATGGGCACCCGCAACATGGCGAGCCCCGGTTCCTGACGGCCGACGCTGCCCAGAACCTGGCCATCGCCGCGGCGGATCTCCGCGAAGGCCACGGCGCCTTGCAGGTCGGCCAGGTAGCGCTCCAGGGTGCCGTAGTCGCGCAGCAGCACGGCATCCAGGGACACGGAGGCCAGCTGGCCGGCCAGGGCCCGGGCCTTGTCCGCCTGGGCCTCCTCGATGAGGCGAAGGGTGGTCTGCCAGAGCACCCCGCCCAGCACCAGGAAGAAGAACAACCAGGCCACCCCCAGGATGGCGGTGAGACGGAAGGCCAGGGAATGACGCTTCACCATGTCTCCAGCGCCTTCACCATGCGGCGAACGGCATGGAAATGGCTGTCGTCGATGGCCACGAAGCCGGTATGGGGTCCCAGGGCACGGAAGGCTTCCACGCCTGTTTCATCCGGATGCAGCAGGGCCTGACGGACCAATCGGGCATCCTCCGGCGGCACCCGGGGCGAGGCGGCAATGACATGGGGCGGCAGCGGCTGGGAAGTGGCCAGGATGCGCAGGCCCCGGGGCAGGTAGGTCTTGGCGATATCTAGACGCAGGCCGCCGGCGTCGAAATCGCCGTGGAGCACCGCCAGGGCCACCCGCTCATGGCGGTCCAGGTGGGCCACCTCCGCCAGGTCGGCCCGCTTCAGGCCCGCCTGGGCCAGCATCTGCTTGGGGGCCACGGCGCTGGACATGGAGATCTCCGCCCCCAGGGCGATGCGCTTGCCGGCCAGGTCCGCCACCTGGCGGATGGGGCTCTCGCTCCGTACCACCAGGGCGCTCTGATAGAAGGCCTGGCCATTTTCGGCCTCGCCGGCCAGGATTTCCACCGGGGCCCGGGCCCGGGCCCTCACGTAGGGAGTGGGGCCCATGTAGGCGTAATCCGCCCGGCCGGTGGCGATCATCTCGATCTGTTCGTTGTAGGTGGTGGCGATGATGAGGCGCACGGGCCGCCCCAGCACGCCTCCAAGCCAAAGGGTGAGAGGGCGGAAGCGGGCATATAACCGGCTGGGGGTGTCATAAGGATGCACTACGAACACGGCGGGGACTGGCACACCCCGCGCCGCCAGGGGCATGGCCGCCAGGGCGGCCAGGAGAAAGGCGCGCCGCTTCATGCGCCGGCCCCCGTGGACGACAGGCCCAGCTTTTTCATCTTCTCCCACAGGTTCTTGCGGGAGATGCCCAGGGCCTCGGCGGTGCGACCCAAGTGACCGGCGCATTCGTCCAGGGTGCGGGCGATGTAGCGGCGTTCGCTCTGGGCCACGAAGTCGGCCAGGCTGGCGGGACCGGCCGCGTCCTCCTGGCCCGCCGGCTCGGCCCCGAACAGGGCGGCCACACCCACGCTGGCGCCGCCCGTCAGAATGGCGCCCCGCTCCACGGCGTGCTTCAGCTCCCGCGCATTGCCGGGCCAGTCATGGGTGAGCAGGGCCTGTTCCGCCTCCTCGGAGAAGTGTTTGTCGGCAGCGGCCTCGGCCAGGAAGCGGCGGGCCAGCCAGAGGATGTCCTCGCGCCGCTGGCGCAGGGGCGGAATGTGCAGCTGGATGACATTGAGGCGGTAATACAGGTCTTCCCGGAAGCGTCCCTGGGTGACCAGTTTCTTCAGGTCCTGGTGGGTGGCAGAAACGATGCGCAGGTCCACGGCCATGGGTTTCTCGCTCCCCAGGCGGGTCACCCGCCGCTCCTGGATCACGCGCAAGAGCTTGACCTGCATGGGGAAAGGCATGTCGCCGATCTCGTCCAGGAACAGGGTGCCGCCATGGGCCTGCTCGAATACGCCCTTGCGGCTGCGCGCCGCGCCGGTGAAGCCGCCCTTCCCGTGACCAAAGAGTTCCGCCTCCAGCAGCCCCTCTGGGAAGGCGCCGCAGTTCACCGCCACGAAGGGCGCAGCCTCGCCCCCGGGGGCAAGTTTGTGGAAGGCCCGCGCCACCATCTCCTTGCCCACGCCGGATTCGCCGGTGATGAGCAGGGTGCGGGCCTTGGCCGCCAGCATCGGCAGCTGGGCCTCCAGGCGGCGCAGGGCCGGGGAGATGCCCAGGGTGGCATCCGGCACGGCGGGCCGGGGCGGGCTGGCCAGGGCATAGAGCCGGAGCTTGTCCACCAGGGCATCCAGATCGAAGGGTTTGGTGAGGTAGTCCGCCGCTCCCTGCTTCAGCAGGGCCACGGCCTGGTCCACGGCGCCATAGGCGGTGATGAACAGCCAGGGCGGCAGGGTAGGGTAGTCGGCCTGGGCCTGGCGGAACAGGGTGTCGCCCCCCAAATCCGGCAGGCGCAGATCCGAGAGCACCACGCCAAACCCCCCCCGGGAGAGCCAGCGGCGCGCCTCGGCGCCGTTATGCGCCCAGCGGGCATCAAAGCCCTCCAGCTCAAAGCGCTCCATGAGGGATTCCCCCATGATGGGGTCGTCCTCGATGAGCAGGATGGAAAGTTCAGGTTTCATTTGCGCTATCCAGGGGCAGGGTGACGCGGAATCGGGTGTGGCCAGGCACCGTGTCCACGTTGATTTGCCCCCCCAGCTGCTGCACCAGCTGGTAGGTCACCCACAGGCCCAGGCCGTGGCCCTCGCCGCCGGCCTCGCCGAAATAGGGTTCGAACAGGTGCTGGCGGCGGCGTTCCGGGATGGCCGGGCCGGCATTGCCCACCGCGAGGCTGAGGGCCGTCCCCGCCGCCAGGGCGCAGGCCACCGTGTCCCCCTCGGGGCTGGCCTGCACCGCGTTGAGCAACAGGTTGAGCAGAATCTGGCGCACCTGGGCGGAAGGCAGGGGCAGGGCCTCCACCACGCCGTTGCGCCAGTCCAGGGTGAGGCGCTTGGCCTGGGCCTGGGCGGCGATGAGGGTGCGCACGTCCTCCAGGTCCGCCGGGGTCAGGGCCCGGGACTCCAGCTTGGCCTCCACCAGCAGGGCGGACACCGTGTCCCGGATCTGGGTCAGTCCCCGTTCGATGAGGCCCAGGGTCTTCTCCGCCTGGGGGTCGGCGCTGCCCCGGCGGCGGAAATTGCTGATGGCGTTGAGCATGCCCCCCAGGGGGTTGTTGATCTCGTGGGCGATGCCGGCGGACAGCCGGCCCACGGCCGCCAGGCGGTCGCTCTGGGCCAAGTGCTTCTCCAGGGCCTGCTTTTCCCCCAGCTCCGCCACCATGTCTTCGAACCGCTCCGCCAGGCGGCCGATCTCGTCCCGGCCGTGGGGGAATTCGCAGCGGATGGCCTCGGGCATCTCCCGCCCCACCCGCGCCAGGCATTCGGCCAGATGGGACAGGGGCTCCGCCAGACGCTTGCCCGCCAGCCAGCCCAAGGGCAGCAGCAGCACCAGAGCCGCGAGGGCGGCGTAGAGGGCGCCCGCCGCCACCTCCGCGAAGCGGGGCGCCAGCTGCGCCCGGTCGTGGCGCTGCACCAGGCGGCCCAGCAGGGTGCCGTCCTCCGCCAGCACAGGGGTGAAGAAGAAAAGCCAGCGCCCGTCGCCGCTTTCCAGCACGCTGGCTTCCCGGCCCTGCCGGCCCCGCGCCGCCGCCCCAGGGTCGTCGGTGGCAGCGGCAAAGCTGTCCAGCACGGCGAACTGGCGGGGTTCCGAGGCGGCGAACACCTGGCCTTTCGCGTCCAGCAGGATCAGCACCCGGGCCGGGTCGCCGGAACGCTCCAGGGGCGTGAGCAGGATCTCGTAGGCCTGCCAGGTGTCGTCGTGGAGCAGGGCCGGGCGCAGGGTACGGGCCAGGATCTTGCCCAGGGCCTGACCATGGCGCACAAAGCTGTCGTAAGCCTGGCGGTAACCCAGCCAGGTGAAAGCCGCCGCCACCACCGCGGCGGTGGCCACGATCACCAGGCTCATGGCCAGCGGCGTCTTGAGGCGGTAACTCAGGTTCTGGAGCATGGGCCTGCCTCAGCTCCCCAGGTAGCGCCAATTGGCCTCGATGCCGGCGTACAAACCCTCGTCGCCGGCCTTGAAGCCGTCCAGGTTCAGGCGCGCCAACAGGGCCTGGCCCGGCGGCGTGCGCGCCATGTTCAGGAGGGCGTGACGCAGGTCCTCCATGCCCGTCGCCCCCTTGCGGGCGACGATGGGCGGAAAGCCGTAGGGCGGCGAGCGCCAGGCCACCCGGGTGGCGCCGGTGAGCTCCGGGTGCAGGCGCGCCAGGCTGTCCCAGATGTAGCCGTCCACGGCCCCGCCCCGGGCCAGGCCGGCGGCCACCGCCTCGATGACCTTGCGGTGGCCCCAGGTATAGAAGCTCTTCCTGAAGAAGCGGCTGGCGTCCTCACCGGCCCGCTTCAACTCCACCTGGGGCACCAGCCAGCCGGAGTTGGAGTCCGGGTCGGAAAAGGCGAACACCTGGCCGCGCAGGTCCAGGATCGTGCGGGTGGTGGTGTCCCCGGCGGGCACGATGAGGTAGGAACGGTACAAGGGCCGGCCGGCGTGGACCGGCACCGCCAGCAGATCCAGGCGCTCCTTCATGCGGACAAAGGGGTAGCCGCACAGCCAGGCGCAATCCAGCTTGCCCCCCGCCAGCATGACCAGGATTTCCCGGTAGCTGCCCCGCTGGGCGAAGCGCACGGGCCGGCGCAGCAGGGTTTCCAGGTAGAGACGCCAGCGCTCCAGGAATTCCGCCTGCTCGTCCAGGATGACCGGGGTGGTGCCAAACAAAAGGGGAGGCGGGGCCACACCCGCGCCCGCCGGCCGCCCGGGCAGGGCCAGGCCGGTCAGAGCGGCCTTGAGCAGGACGCGGCGAGTGGAATCCAAGGGCGCCTCCGGGAATGAACGCCAAACCATGTTACCGGGCGGTAATGGGGAAAGGTCAAGATGGGGCGATGTTGTTACCTGGCGGTAATAGCCCGCATAGGCAACCCGTTGATTCCTATGGCGACCCTACATGGCATGCCCCATGCAAGGTTTACCTAGCGCGCACCCCGGCGCGAATCCCAGGAGACCGAGAACATGAGCGAGACCCCGAACCACCCCCAAAATCAACCCCTCTCCCCCTCCCGGCGGGACTTCTTCAAGATGGGCGGCGCGCTGACGGCCGGCGCCGGGGTGACCGTGGCGGGCCTGGCCCCGGCCAGCGCCCAAGCCGCGGTGGACACCGCCGCCACCCTGCCCTACAAGCCCAAGACCATCGCCCGGGTGAAGACCATGAAGGTGAACCAGCCCGTGGCCTTCAACTACCCCGACGCCGCCAGCCCCTGCCAGGCGGTGAAGATGGGCACCGCGGTGCCCGGCGGCGCAGGCCCGGACAACGACATCGTGGCCTACAGCATCCTGTGCACCCACCAGGGCTGCCCCACGGTGTATGACGCCAACGACCGCTGCTTCAAATGCCCCTGCCACTACTCCATTTTCGACGCCGAGAAGGGGGGCCAGGTGGTATGTGGCCAGTCGCCTGTGAAACTGCCCCAGATCGTCCTGGAATACGACGCCAAGACCGACATGATCGCCGCCGTGGCGGTCACCGGCCTGATCTACGGCCGCCAGGCCAACGTGCTGTAAGAGGAGGAAAAAACCATGGCCAACGATCGCATCGTCCTCCCCCCGGTCAACGCCCAGAAGACCAACATGACCTGCCACTTCTGCATCGTCGGATGCGGCTACCACGTGTACAAGTGGCCCGAGAACCAGGAAGGCGGCAAGGCGCCCCACCAGAATGCCCTGGGCCTGGATTTCCGCAAGCAGCTGCCGCCCTTCTCCTCCATCGTCTCCACCGCCCAGCAGGCGGTGATCACCGACAAGCATGGCCTGCGCCACAACCTCCTCATCGTGCCGGACAAGGAATGCGTGGTGAACCAGGGCGGTGGCTCCTTCCGCGGCCTGCAGATGGCCAGCTACATGCAGAAGGACGCCCGCCTGAAGCACCCCCGTCTGCACACCGGCGACCAGTGGCTGGACACCGACTGGAACCAGGCCCTGGCCATCTACGCCGGCGTCACCAAGAAGGTGCTGGACGGCAAGGGCCCCCGGGAGCTGGGTTTCGTCACCTTCGACCATGGCGGCGCCGGCGGCGGCTTCGAGAACACCTGGGGTTCCGGCAAGCTCATGTTCACCGCCTTGCAGGCGCCCATGACCCGCATCCACAACCGCCCGTCCTACAACTCCGAGTGCCACGCCACCCGGGAGATGGGCGTCATGGAGCTGAACAACTCCTATGAAGACGCCGAGGTGGCCGACTGCATCATGGCCATCGGCACCAACCCCTACGAGACCCAGACCAACTACTTCCTGGTGCACTGGTTGCCCAATGTCCAGGGCATCACCGTGGACAAGAAGAAGGAATGGTTCCCCGGGGAAGAGGTGGGCGACGGCAAGGTGATCTTCGTGGACCCGCGCAAGACCGCCTCCATCGCCATCTGCGAGAGCACGGCGCCGGACCGCGTCCTGCATCTGGACATCGAGCCCGGCACCGACATCGCCCTGTTCAACGGCCTGTTCACCTACGTGGTGGAGCAGGGCTGGATCGACAAGGACTTCATCGCCAAACGCACCAAAGGCTTCGACGAAGCCGTGAAGGCCAACAAGCTGAGCCTGGAGGAATGCAGCAAGATCACCGGCGTGTCCGTGGCCAAGCTCAAACAGGCGGCGGAATGGGCCTACAAACCCAAGGCCGGTGGCAAGCTCAAGCGCACCATGCACGGCTACGAGAAGGGCATCATCTGGGGCAATGACAACTACGGCATCCAGTCTTCCCTGCTGGATCTGGTCATCGCCACCCACAACGTGGGCGGCCGCCGGGGCACCGGCTGCGTGCGCATGGGCGGCCACCAGGAAGGCTACGCCCGTCCGCCCCACCCCACCGGCGAGAAGATCTACCTGGACCAGGAGATCATCGCCGGCCGCGGGCAAACCCTGACCTTCTGGGGCGTGTCCACCTTCCAGACCACCTGCAACGCGGAGAACTTCCGCGAGGCCGTGCTGCGCCGCGCCAACATCGTCAAGGCGGCCATGCAGAAGGCCCGGGGCGGCACCACGGCCCAGGTGGTGGACGCCATCTACGACGCCATCGCCAACCAGGGCGGCCTGTTCGTCACCACCATCAACCTCTACCCCCATGTCATGGAAGATGCGGCCCACCTGATGCTGCCGGCGGCGCACCCCGGGGAGATGAACCTCACCTCCATGAACGGCGAGCGCCGCCTGCGGCTCACCGAGCGCTTCATGGATCCGCCCGGTTCCGCCAAGCCGGACTGCCTCATCGCTGCCGACATCGCCAACACCCTGAAGGCCCTGTACGAGAAGGAAGGCAACGCCAAGATGGCGGCCCGCTTCAAGGGTTTCGACTGGAAGACCGAGGAGGACGCCTTCAACGACGGCTTCCGCCTCATGGGCGCCAAGGACGTGGGCGGCGAGATCCACAGCCAGGGCGGCGATACTGGAAACCTCGCCACCTACGCCCTGCTCAAGGCGGCGGGCAACAACGGCGTGCAGCTGCCCATCAAGGAGGTGAAGAACGGCAGGCTCATCGGCACCGAGGTGCTCTACACCGACAGGTTCGGCACCGACGACGGCCTGGCCCACTTCAAGGCCTCGCCCTGGAAGGGACTGTTCAAGCCGGTGCAGGGCCAGAAGGACAAGTACCGCTTCTGGGTCAACAGCGGCCGCGTCAACGAGGCGTGGCAGTCCATGTACCACGACTACCACAACCCCGTGATGCGGGAGCGCTGGCCCATGGCCCCGGTGGAGATCAACCCGGACGACGCCCGGGAACTGGGGGTGGCCAGCGGCGACATCGTGGAACTGTTCAACGACTACGGCGCCACCTACGCCATGGCCTATGTCACCCCGGAGGCCAAGCGCAACCAGGTGTTCATGCAGTTCGGCCACTTCAACGGCATCCAGGGTGACGTCACCACCGAGGCCGTGGACCGCAACGTGGTGCCCGACTACAAGCACACCTGGGCCAACATCCGCAAGGTGACGAGCGGCACCTACAAGTCCACGGTGAGCTTCAAGTCGCGGCAGTACAGGGCCTGATCTCTCCAGGCCTGGTGTCTTGGGCCGGCCTTTTGGCCGGCCCTTTTTCCTGTTGATGTGGAAATGGCCGGTGTTCTCACTCGTAAAACTGGCCACGCTGATGCTTGATTGAGATCAAAACCTCGGGATGCGCGTCATGCCATCCCCGCCGCGCCGGAGTAGATTGACGTACCGCGGTGCAACCCTTTACCGAGACATCATGCTGACCGACCAGTTCGGACGTTCCATCGAATACCTGCGGCTTTCCGTCACGGACCGTTGCGACCTGCGTTGCGCCTATTGCATCCCGGAAGGCTTCAAGGGCTTCGAGGAACCGGGGCACTGGCTCAGCTTCGATGAGATCGAGCGCCTGCTGGGCGTCTTCGCCCGGCTGGGCACCCGGCGTATCCGCCTCACCGGCGGCGAACCCTTGCTGCGCCGCGACGTCACCGAACTGGCCCGGCGCATCGCCGCCCTGCCCGGCGTGGAGGATCTATCCCTGTCCACCAACGCCACCCAACTGGCCAGAATGGCCGGGGACCTCAAGGCGGCGGGGGTGACCCGGCTCAATGTCAGCCTGGATTCCCTGCGCGCCGAGACCATCGCGAAAATCAACGGCCGGCCCGTCCTGGACGAGGTGTTGGCAGGATTGAAAGCGGCCGACGCCGCCGGTTTCGCGCCCATCAAGGTCAACATGGTGGTGATGCGCGACAACGCCGACGAAGTGGATGCCATGGTGGATTTCTGCCTGGAACGCGGTTACGTGCTGCGCCTGATCGAACTGATGCCCATGGGCGACACCGCCCGCAAGATGGGATACGTGGACCTGCAACCCATCAAGCGGCAACTGCAACGGCGCTTCGGCCTGATCGACAAGGTGATGCCCGGCGGTGGCCCCGCGCGCTATCTGGGCACGTTGGACGGTGGTTTCACCGTGGGCTTCATCACGCCCCTGTCGCAACATTTCTGCGAGACCTGCAACCGGGTGCGCCTGACCGTGGACGGCCAGTTGCATCTCTGCCTGGGCCAGGACGAGCGCATGGATTTCCGCGGATTACTGCGCAGCGGCGCCCCGGACGACGATCTGATCGTCGCCATCCACCAGGCGTTGTCCCTCAAACCCGAGCGACACGATTTTCAAAGACAGCCGGAAAAACTGGTTCGCTTCATGAGCATGACCGGCGGATAGCCCCGCTGGCGCCAGAACGTCGCGATCACGGCCTTCTATCAAGGCGTTGGCCGTGCCGAGCCTGGACACGCCGACGCATCCACCCAAGGCGATCAAGGCATGACGCATGACCGGTCCCCGGTTCCACCCTCGGAAAAATACTGATAAGGTCCGAACGTTACTTTGTAGTAACGATCCCATTCCATGAACCACATTGACGCACCCATTCCGTTACCCACGGGTAACCCGGGCCGCCGCCGTTTCCTGGCCGGATTGGCATCCGCCGCGCTGGGCGCGCTCGCGGCTCCGGTTGTCGCCGGCAATGACCGCCAGGCCATCCGCATCGGCTTCACCCCCGCCTTCGTGCATGACCAGCATGCCTTGCTGGCCGATTGGCGCCTATACATGGAGAAGCGCCTCGGCCTGAAGGTGGAGATCGTCCAGCGGGACAGTTACCGGGAAACCATGGACCTGCTCCGCCTGAAACAGATGGAATTCGCCTGGGTGTGCGACTACCCCTTTCTGCATCTGAAGGACCTGGTGCGACTGATGGCGGTGCCACTCTATAAGGGCAAGCCGCTGTACCGTTCCTACATCATCGTGCCCTCGGGAAACCGCGGCCTGTACGTGGACAGCCTGAAGGATCTGAAGAACGCGGTATTCGCCTATGCGGATCCCCTTTCCAATACGGGTTATCTGTATCCGCGTTTCGCCATCCAGCAGATGGGCGAGGATCCGCAGACCTTCTTCCGCAAGGCTTTTTTCACATGGTCCCACAAAAAGGTGGTGGAGGCGGTGGCGCTGGGGATCGCCCAGGGCGGCGCTGTGGACAGCTACATCTGGGAGACCCTGGACCGGATCAGCCCGGAACTGACACGTCGCACCCGCATCGTTCAGATCTCGCCGGACTATGGTTTTCCTCCGTTCGTCGCGCACCGCGAGATCGACCCCGAACTGTTCGCCCGCGTGCAGAACCTCCTGCTCACCATGCACCAGGATGCGGAAGGCGCGGCATTGCTGAAACGGATCAATCTGGACAGTTTCATAAAGGGAGATGCGCATCTCTACGATGGTGTCGCGGATATGATGCGGGCCTTGGGCGAGCATTGATGCCAGTCTCCCGGCGACCGGCCTGTCCGCGAACCTGAAAATGCGGTTCTTCAACCTCAGTTTTCGCTACAAGATTCCCCTCTGGGGCGGCGCGCTGATCTTGATCTCGGTGCTGGCCGTCTCGGCGGCCATGATGTTCAAGGCCTATGAAGACCTGAAGGAAGACGTGCGCATCAGCGCCGAAGGGCTCGGCGGCATTCTCACCAAGACCCTGTTTTCGCCCCTGCTGCATGACGATGTCTGGCGCGCCTTCGAGCAGGTCAACGCGGCCTTTCATGGCAGGAAGCCGGGCAACCCGATCCAGCCGGAACTCATCTTCGTGGTGGGCCCGGTGGGCCAGATCATGGTTTCCTCCGCGCCGGCGGAGTTGCCCATGCTGGCCAGTCTGGAGACCCTCGGCCCCGGCTACGCGGAACTCGCCCGCGTCCTCGATCGGCCCATCCCGGGGGAGTCCATCTCCCATGATCCCGGCGGGATCCGAAGGGTGTTCTTCGCATTCCCCATCCGCGAGGAAAGCGCCCAGGCCGGTACCCTGGTGCTGGCTTATTCCAAGGACGTGTTTCTCCCCCGCTTCCGTGGCCACGCCCTCTACGGCGCGCTGATCGGCGCGTTGGTGCTGGCGGTGCTGCTTCCCCTCAACTGGTATTGGGGCCAGCGCATGGCCCGACCCCTGGTGAATCTGGCCCGGCGCATGGGGCGCGCGGTGCATGGTGGCCAGGAGGATCCGATCCGGGACAGCTATCCTTACCAGGACGAACTGGGCCAGTTATTCCTGGCCTACGACGCCATGCTGGTGGAAATGCGGGAAAAAACCATGCTGGAGCGGGAACTCCTGCAAACCGAGCGTCTGACCGCCATCGGCCGCCTCGCTTCAGGCATCGCCCACGAGGTCAACAATCCCCTTGGCGGCATGCTGATGGCACTGGACACCCTGCGGGAACGCGGCGCGCTGCCCGAGCATGCGATGAAAACCATGGGCATGCTGGAACGGGGCCTGAAGCAGATCCAGGAAATCGTGGCGGCCTTGCTGGTCCAGGCGCGCGATCAGAGCCGGCCGCTCACCGAGCAGGATCTGGATGACGTGCATACGCTTATCCATCCCCAGGTTCTCAAGAAGTCCCAGCGACTGAACTGGCGCACCGGCCTGCCGAAGGATGCGCGGCCCCCCGCCGCCGCGTGCCGCCAGGTCCTCATCAATCTCCTGCTCAACGCCGTCCAGGCGACATCCGAGGGAGGACGCATCGATGTCGTGCTGGAAGCGCGGGATGGCGGGCTGAGCCTGCGGGTCAGCAACCAGGCGGCGCCCATTCCGCCGGACCGCCTGGAACACCTGTTCGAGCCATTCGTCAGCGGCCGCGAAGGCGGCCACGGCCTGGGGCTATGGGTGACGTATCAGATCGTCAGGCAATTGGGCGGCCGCATCGACGCGACCTGTGAAGATGGCGAGGTGCGGTTCGAGATCTGGCTGCCTATGGAAGGAATGGGAACATGAAGCAACGCATCTGCCTCATCGAGGACGACGCCATCATGGGCGAGGCGCTCTCCGAACGCCTGGAGCTCGAAGGCTATTCCTGCGACTGGTTCCAGACCGGCGCGGAAGCCATCAAGGCGCTGGCCAGCCGGCGCTTCGCCGTGGCGGTGAGCGACATCCGCTTGCCGGACATGAGCGGCGAAGCCTTGTATGAGCGCTTGCGCGGCGAAGGCATGGCGCTGCCGCCCTTCCTGTTCGTCACCGCCCATGGCGCCATCGACCAGGCGGTGCGCCTGCTCAAACTGGGGGCCGAGGACTACCTCACCAAACCCCTGGACATCCCGGTTCTTCTGACCAAGGTCCGGGAGCTCGCCGAGCGGGCGCGTGTGCCGCTCGGCGAGCCGGGTGTCCTGGGTATTTCCGCCGCCATGCGCCGGGTCGAGGCGGCCCTGCCGCGCCTGGCGCAACACGCCGATACCGTGCTCATCACCGGGGAATCCGGCGTCGGCAAGGAATGGGTAGCGCGCGCCCTGCATCGTCATGGCGATCCCGAAGGCAGGAAGCCTTTCGTGGCGGTGAACTGCGGCGCCATCCAGGAGACGCTTCTGGAGTCCGAGCTCTTCGGCCACGTGAAGGGCGCCTTCACCGGGGCGATCCGCGACAAGCCGGGCGTATTCGAGCAGGCCAGCGGCGGCACCCTGTTCCTGGATGAGATCGGCGACATGCCTCTGGCCATGCAGGTCAAGCTGCTGCGTGCGATCCAGGAACGCAAGGTGGTGCGGGTGGGCGGGGAAAAGCCCATTCCGGTCGCCATCAAACTGGTCTGCGCCACCCATCGCGATCTGACGGACATGGTACGGAAGGGCGAGTTTCGCGAAGACCTGTATTACCGCGTCCATGTCATGCAATTGCACGTCCCCGCGCTGCGGGAGCGCAGGGAAGACATCCTCTGGCTGGCGGCGCGCTTCGCCATCGAACTTTGCCAGGCCAAGGGTTTGCCGCCCCGCAGGCTCGACCCGATGGCGGAACGCACCCTGATCGACTATCCCTGGCCTGGCAATATCCGCGAGCTCAAACACACGATGGAGCGTGCCTGCATCATGGGCCCCAATAGCCTGATCAGCCCGGAAACCCTGTTCGGCGAACTGGCGCCGGAACTGGCCCGCGCGCCCGACGACTCCACGCCTGAACGCCTGACGGATTATCTGGCCAAGTGTGAGCGCGCCTATCTCACCCACATGCTGGAACTGAACGCATGGCGTATCACGGACACGGCCGGACACCTGGGCATCACTCGCAAGGCCATGTGGGACAAGATGCGCCGGCTTGAAATCGTTCGTCCCGGCGCGGAGAAGGGTGAGGACGACGTTACCCTCGGGTAACGCTAATTTTCCGACTTTCCGCGACGAGTAACCCCGGGGTTACTCGCGCAACCCGGGCAAATCGTGTCGCTCGCGGGCATTCCCGGTTGTCGCGCCCCCTCCGCAAGCGGCGTCGGAATTGACATCGGTCAAAATCGAACGACCGGCGGTCGGACTCGATTCGGCGCAATTTCTGCATTGGCATGGCGGTTGCGTTGTCAAGGTTACAACCACGCACCGATCGCCGTAATGAACGACATGCCCCTCTCCTCCGCCCAAATCAGCGCCATCCTCGGGCGCCTGGGCTATTTCCGCGATCTGCATGCCGCCACCTTGCGCAAGCTGTCGGCCGGCTCGCGCCAGATCACCGTGCGGCGCTCAGAGGTGGTATTCACCAAGGGCGACCCCGCCGATGTCCTTTACGTGGTGGTCAGTGGCCAGGTGAAAATTTATCTCTCCCTGGCCAACAAGACCGAGAAAGTCGTGGCCCTGGTGAATCATGGCGAAAGCTTCGGCATCGCCTCGCTGTGGTTGGGAATGCCCCACGCCGCCAACGCCGTCGCCAACAGCGACAGCCATCTGCTTCTGCTGGACCGGCACATTCTGATCGGACAGGCACGCCAGGAGCCGATGCTCGCGCAATGCCTGATGACGGACCTGTCCCAGCGGGTGATGGACCTGATGCGGGACATGGAGAGCTGCACACCCCGATCCAGCCTGCAACGGGTGAGTTGCTACCTGCTTCAGCACCGCCCCGGAACCGGCATGGGCTGCTACGACATCCTCCTGCCCACCACCAAGCGTGATATCGCCGCAAAGCTGAACCTGACCCAGGAGACCTTGTCGCGCATGTTCCAGCTTCTCAGCAAAGAAGGGGCCATCGAGGTGCGAGGCCGCATGATCCGGGTCCTGGACAGCCAGAAGCTGCTGCATATCAACCAGATGAATTGCCCGCCGGAAGGCCCATTACCCGAGTGAATGACTCGGACACATTGAGCGCGATCAACGGAATGTCATGCGCGGGCGGGGAAGGCGCCGCTTTGTGCTTATCGTGCAGGCCCTGCCGGTAGATTCATGCCAGCGCGGACCGGACCAACAAGATTTGGATAGGAGACAACAGCAATGAAGACCTGGATTCCTTTGTTGATAGCCGCCGGCCTGACGTTGGCCGGCTCTTCGACCCACGCCGGCGACGTCGGTCGTCTGGCCGATACCTGCAACAACTGCCATGGCATGGACGGCGTGTCGGTCGGTCCCTCCATGCCCTCCATCGCCGGCCTGTCCGAGCCCTATCTCAAGAACATGATGCTGCAATGGAAGACCGGCGAGCGTTACTCGGCCACCATGGGCCGCCTGGTCAAGGGGTACAGCGACGAACAGATCGCCAATCTGGCCAGGCATTTCGCTCAGATGCCCTGGACCCCGGTGGTGCAGAAGGCCGATGCCACGGTTCTCGCCAAGGGCAAGCAGGCGACGGAACGCTGCGAAACCTGTCACGGGGCCACCGGCGGCGAGCCGGACGACAAGGACACGCCCCACCTCAACGGCCAATGGGCCAAGTACCTGGAAATGGAGTTCATGAAGTACCGGGAAGACGCGGTGAAGATGCCGCACGCCAAGATGCGCAGGAATGTCCAGAAGATGGGCGCGGACGACCTCAAGCCCGCCGCCGAATATTACGCCGCGCAGCCCAAGTAACCGGAGACCCGACATGAGCCACATCACCCGCCGCGACTTCATCAAGACCTTCACCGCCTCTTCGGTGCTGATTCCCCTGTCCGCCTGCACCACCACCCCGGCCACCCGCTCCGCCGGCGCCAAGTCGCGCGTGGTGGTGATCGGCGGCGGCTACGGCGGCGCCACCGCCGCGAAATACCTGAAAAAACTGGACCCGGCCATCGAGGTCACCCTGATCGAGAAGAATCCGGTCTACACCTCCTGCCCCCTGTCCAACGAAGTGCTTTCCGGCGAGCGCGACATCTCCACCCTGCAGGTGGGTTACGACGGCCTCGCCAAGCGCGGCGTCAATGTCATGATGGACGAGGTGACCGGCGTCGATCCGGTCAAGAAGGCCGTCAAGCTCAAGAGCGGCAAGACCCTCGACTACGACGCCATGGTCATGTCTCCCGGCATCGACTTCAACTATGGCGGCGTGGCCGGCTACAGCGAGGAACTCGCCAACACCACCCATCCCCACGCCTGGAAGGCCGGCCCCCAGACCCTGGCCCTCAAGAAGCAGCTGGAAGGCATGAAGGACGGCCAGACCTGCATCATCCCCGTCCCCCCCGGCCCATTCCGCGGCCCGCCCGGCCACTACACCGTCCCTTAAACACACCTGACCCTGCCCCCGGACACCCCGTAT
>CAZYEY010000026.1:0-3927 GCA_964646585.1 uncultured Thiobacillus sp.
GGTGGAATGCCTGCACCCCGCCCCCGATGAACGGGATGCCCGCGACTGGCTGGCGGCCGCCTACCGGCGCACGCTCAACGAGTTGTACGCCGGACTGGAGGCCCTCCTGCGCATCCTGGAAGATCCCCTGGGCGAGCTGGCCCGGCGGGGCCTGCCCACGGAAGGGGAAGTCACCCTGCCGCTGACCATCACCCTGACGACGGGCCCGGAAGTGGACGCCCTGGCCGACTGGTCCAGGCAACGGATCCGGCGAATGCCGCCCGGCGAGCGGCGCACCCGCCGCCAGGGCCTGGGCTTCTGGGGCTGGGTGGGCGCCATCGCCCTGGGCAGCTGGATCGGCTCGTCCCTGGCGGACGACGATTGAGGGCGGGAGCCGGGCAATTTTCAGGATGCAGGGCGAATTCCGCGCGGCGTCGATCACCAGGTTGACGGGGCCTCTGCCTGTCTTCAATATACATCGCATTAAATAAACATACATCGTGACGCCCCATGCAACGCACCCAGATCTATCTCACCGAACAGGAACAAGCCGGCCTGCAACGGCTTGCCCAGGCCCAGGGCGCTACCGTCAGCGCGGTCATTCGCGCGGCGGTGGACCAATACCTCCAGTCCGCTAACCAGGCCACTTGGCGGGAACAGCGCCTGGCGGCCTTCGGCATCTGGTCCGACCACCCTGGTCCGGACCTGGATGCCCTGCGTGGCGAGGAGCGTTTCAGCGACTGGCACGATGCTGCTTGATACGGATGTATTGATCGACTTTCTGCGTGGCCGCCCCGAGGCCCGTGAATTCATCGCCAACCTGCCCCAGAAGGCAGCGGTATCGGTGGTGACGGTGGCGGAGCTGCATGTCGGCGTGCGGGAAGGTGGAGAACGGCAGGCCCTGGACGCCATGCTCGCTACCTTTCGAATTCTGCTTTTGGATGTCGGTATTGCCCAACAAGGCGGGCTTTTGCGGCGTGACTATGGCAAAAGCCATGGTGTTGGCCTGAATGACGCCTTGATCGCGGCCACCGCGCAAAGCCACGGCCTGCCGCTGGCCACCCTCAATCACAAGCATTACCCCATGCTGAGCGCGGAACAATTGGTCCAGCCCTATCGCAAGCAGTGAGCTTGCCTCATTCATGACCCCCGAAACCTTCATCGCCCGCTGGGCCCCTGCCTCCGGCTCCGAGCTGGCCAACGCCCAGAGCTTCACCCGGGAGCTGTGCGAGCTGCTGGACGTGCCCGTGCCCGACCCGGCCCGGGCCGACACCGCCGACAACGCCTATGTGTTCGAGCGCCGGGTCGTCTTCCGCCACGGCGACGGCGGCGCGTCCGAAGGGCGCATCGACTGCTACCGGCGCGGCGCCTTCGTGCTGGAGGCCAAGAAGCTCAGGGCCGGCCCCCAGACCCGGGGTTTCGACGACGGCCTCATGCGCGCCCGCGCCCAGGCGGAAAGCTACGCCCGGGCCCTGCCGGCGGCGGAGGGGCGGCCGCCCTTCCTCATCGTCGTGGACGTGGGCCGGGTCATCGAGCTCTATGCCGAGTTCTCCCGCAGCGGCGCCACCTACACGCCTTTCCCCGACCCCCGCAGCCACCGCATCCGCCTGCAAGACCTGGCGGACGACGCCCTGCGCGACCGTCTGCGGGCCGTCTGGCTGGACCCCCTCTCCCTGGACCCCGGCCGCCGCGCCGCCCGGGCCACCCGCGACATCGCCACGCGCCTGGCCCGGGTGGCCCAGTCCCTGGAGGGCCGGCACGCCCCCGAGGAGGTGGCCGCCTTCCTTTCCCGCTGCCTGTTCTGCATGTTCGCCGAAGACGTGGGCCTGTTGCCCAGGCAGGACGGGGAGGGCGCCTTTACCGGCCTCTTGAAGAGCCTGCGGCAGGCCCCCGCCCAGTTCGTGCCCCTGGTCGGGGAACTGTGGCGCGCCATGGACGGCGGCGAATTCTCCGTGGCCATCCGCGCCCAACTGCCCCGCTTCAACGGCAAGCTGTTCAAGGCGCCCGCCGTGATCCCCCTGGCGCGGGACCAGATCGAACTCATGCTGGAGGCCGCGCAAGCCGACTGGAGCGAGGTGGAACCCGCCATCTTCGGCACCCTGCTGGAACGGGCCCTGGACCCGGCCGAGCGCCACAGCCTGGGCGCCCACTACACCCCCCGGGCCTACGTGGAGCGCCTGGTGCTGCCCACGGTCATCGAGCCCCTGCGGGCGGAATGGGCCAACAGCCAGGCCGCCGCCCTGCTCCTGGCCAACGAAGGCAAGATCGACCAGGCCCTGGCCGAGCTCCACGCCTACCATCACCGCCTCACCCAGACCCGGGTGCTGGACCCGGCCTGCGGCTCCGGCAACTTCCTCTATGTGACCATGGAGCACATGAAGCGCCTGGAAGGCGAGGTGCTCAACCAGATCGAGGCCCTGCAACAAGGCCAGAACCGCCTGGAAACCGAGGGCCTTGCCGTGGACCCCCACCAGTTCCTGGGCCTGGAGCTCAACCCCCGGGCCGCCGCCATCGCCGAGCTGGTGCTGTGGATCGGCCACCTGCAATGGCACTACCGCACCCGGGGACGGGCATTGCCCCCCAGCCCCATCCTCAAGGACTTCCGCAACATCGAATGCCGGGACGCCGTGCTCGCCTACGACCGGGTGGAATACGTCACGGACGAACGGGGCGTGCCGGTCACCCGCTGGGACGGCCGCACCACCAAGGCGCATCCGGTCACCGGCGAGCCCGTGCCGGACGAGGCCGCCCGGCTGCCCCTGGAGCGCTACCTCAACCCCCGCCCGGCAGAATGGCCGGCGGCCGACTACGTGGTGGGCAACCCGCCCTTCATCGGCGCCTCGTCCATGCGCCAGGCCCTGGGCGACGGCTACACCGAGGGCCTGCGCGGCGCCTGGCCTGCCATGCCGGAATCCGCCGACTTCGTCATGTACTGGTGGCACCAGGCCGCCCAACTGCTGCGGGGCGGGGGCCTCAAGCGCTTCGGCTTCATCACCACCAACAGCATCCGCCAGACCTTCAACCGCCGGGTGCTGGAGGCGCACCTGCAAGACCTCCACCTGGCCTACGCCATTCCCGACCACCCCTGGGTGGAATCCGCCTCCGGCGCTGCCGTGCGCATCGCCATGACCGTGGCAGTACCGGGGCTGGGCGCGGGCCGGCTGCAAAGCGTGCTCCGGGAAGGGGGCGCGGACGGCGAGGCCGTGGCGGTGGAACTGGCCGAGCGGGCCGGCGTCATCCACGCGGACCTGTCCATCGGCGCGGACGTGGCGGGGGCCCGGGGCCTGCGGGCCAATGAAAGCTTGTGCCACATGGGTGTCAAGCTGCACGGCGCCGGCTTCATCGTCACCCCGGAGGAGGCCGCGCGCCTGGGCGGGGAGGCCGCCGTCATCCGCCCCTACCGCAATGGCAAGGATTTGACCGACAGACCCCGGGGGGGGATGGTCATCGACCTCTACGGCCTGACCGCCGGGGAGGTGCGCAGCCGTTACCCGGCCCTCTACCAATGGCTGCTGGAGCGGGTGAAGCCGGAGCGGGACCACAACAACCGCGCCAGCTACCGGGACAACTGGTGGGTGTTTGGCGAGCCGCGCAAGGAGCTGCGCGCGGCTCTTGCCGGTCTTTCCAGGTATATCGCTACGACCAGGACGGCAAAGCACCGAGTTTTCCAGTTTTTGCCTTCGAGTATCGTGGCTGAAAGCAAAGTGGTTTGTGTCGCCTCCGATGATGCTTACGTACTTGGGGTGTTGTCTTCCAACGCACATACCCTATGGGCATTGGCAGCGGGTGGTTGGCTTGGGGTTGGTAATGACCCCACTTACAACCTGTCTATTAGACACATCTCCGAGCCCACGAGACCGTACTAGATATCGTATGCCGGCTTCTGCTTGAAAAAAAAAAACAGAGCGAAGCAGTCTACGAAACTAACGTGTGTAGTCAGAAGATCAT
>CAZYEY010000027.1:0-8089 GCA_964646585.1 uncultured Thiobacillus sp.
GCATCAGGGCATAGGTTTCGGGTTCCGGCACCGGGTTGGCGTAGGTCAGCATGCCGGTGGGGTTGCCGTCGTTATCGAACTGGAAGGACCACTTGCCGAATTCGTCGGCCTCCAGCTTGCCGTTCTTGTTGAGGTCGAAGCCGAAGGCGGTCTTGGTGGCCTGGGCGGTGCCGCTGGTGGAGGAGGTGGTCAGGAACCAGAAGTTCTGGGCCACGGCGAGCTTCTGGGTGGTGTCCTGGGTGGTCTTGTTGGTCCAGGTGTCGCCATCGGTCAGTCCGTTGACGGTGCCGAAGTAGGTGTCGGGCGCGCCGCCGGAGATAGCGGTGCTGGCGCCGTTTTCCTGGCTGCCATGGGTGCCCCGGTTCTGGTTCTTGGACACCAGGAGGTCCATGTTGTCGAAGCCGTTCAGGTTGCCGTTGGTCAGGGACGGGAAGCTGGTGACGTTGGCCGTGGTCAGATAACGCGAGCCGCCCGCCTCCACCTTGTTGGTGTTGTCCAGGGCGATGACGTTGTACTCGATGTTGCCCTTGCCGGCGCCGGCGAAGGCCAGGATGTCGGCCCAGGCGCTGCCGTAGTTGGCGGCCGTCAGGTCCCAGCTCATGGTGAAGCCGGGGGTCTTGATGTTGGCGATGAAGGTGTTCATGTCCACGCCCAGGTCGAATAGGGCGGACATGTCGTCGGCGCCGGTGTCGTTGTTGCCCACGTAGTAGCGCAGATTGAGCAGCAGCTCGCCGTTGCCGGAGGCGGCCCCCTGCATGGCGGCCTGGGCGCTGCCGGCGGCCAGGACGGCCAGGGTGGCGGCGAAGAGTTTCAGTTTCATGGTGTTTCCTTTCCTTTAGCTAAAAGAAAAAAGTGGTTCTCCCTGCGCATCCCGGTCCGGATGGATCCTTCCCGGCCATCGACGCGCCGCCGCATTCTGGGGACGCCGTGTTACAGCCAAAGCGGCGGAGTCAGAGCTGGAAATTGAGCCTTTCGGCTTATTTCACGGGGCTTGGCGCGATCCCAGCCCTGCCACGATAGGCGGGGGGGATGACAAGGAATTGAAATAAAACAGGGCCAAAAATGAGCTGTTCGGCTCAGGGTTGTAAAAAATCCCGACAGCCGTGGCCGGGAGGAGGGCCCTCAAGCCGCGTCGCCCTTGGGCCGGATGATGCCCTGGCGCAGAGCCTCGGCCACGGCCTGGCCCCGGGTACGGACCTTGAGCTTCGCGCGGATGTTCTGGACGTGGTTTTTCGCGGTCATGGCGGAGATGGCCAGGCGTTGGGCGATTTCCAGGTTGGAGCAGCCATCGCGCACCAGTTCCAGCACCTGGGTTTCCCGCCGGGAGAGCAGCCCGCCGATGGCCTTGCCCGGGTCGGCGGCGCCGGATTCGTGGCAGAGCACCCGGGCGTAGGTGGCGGTGAGGCAGGGCAGCAGCAGATCCAGCATTTCTGCGGTGCGATGATCCGGGCCTTCGACCCGGAAGAAACCGAACCAGGCGTTCAGACCCCCTTGGGGCGACAGCTGGCCGTGGGCGGCCATGTTGCGCAATTCCAGACGTTGCAACAGGGCCTCCCATTGGGGGTTGCAAGGCGGCGCATTGGGCGGCGCGGGCACCAGGCAGGGCTGACGGGTGACCTTCCAGTGTCGCAACACCTGGGCGATGAGGCCGTTGCGGGGATTGCAGGCGGCTTCGAAATGTTCGTCCCTGAAGTAGCGGGTGGCTGTGAAGTAGCGCAGCCGCAGTTCCTGGTCCGAGCCGTCCGCCATGCCACAGATGAGAATTTCATGGGGGAGCAGCGTGTACAGCGGCCCCTGGATCCAGGCGAAGAACTGGCTGGCTCGGACCACCTTGGTGGCGCTTTCCAGAATGTTGAGCAGCCGCTCCCGGTCCTCGTGGTCGGAACTGCGAGATGGGATTTCCATGCCGGTGGGCGATCCGGACGAAGCCCTCCCGCCACGCGGCCCGGCCCGTCGTAGTGAATGACCCGGATGTTATAACCGGCGAATGTGACGGGAGTTTGTCGCGGTCCGGCAAAACCGGACGGGGCAGGCCCGTCGCCAACTGGAAACAGACCGGGGCGCCCCTGGTATTTTCTGCGCCCCGCAGGGGCAGTTGGGCGCGGCCCGGCTCCGGGCCAATCAGAGCCGGCTCATGTGGCGCTCATTCTTCCACGCAGATTTCCCGCCGGCCCACGGCCATGGCGGTGCGTACCAGCAGGCCGACGATGACCACGGTGGCGATGCCCAGCAGGATGCCGGCCAGGCGCAGGAAGATCACGCCGCCGGTGTGCTCGAACATGGCCAGGGTGGCGACGGTGATGGCGGCCAGGGGGAAGGAATAGGCCCACCAGGAGAGGAAGAACTTCAGGCGGGTGAACCAGCGCAGCTGGGCGAACAAGAGCAGGGTGAAAAACAGGGCGGTGTGATAGAGCACGTGGGCGAAGGCATCCACCTCGCCACCGGTGAGCTTGAGGTAGGAGAGGAAGCCCACCGCCGGCGGGGCGATGAGGATGAACAGGGTGGGCATGAGCCGTTCCGGCAGGCTGCCGTGGAAGATGACCCGGTACAGGATGATGGTGAGCAGTGGGGGCCAGAACACCAGGCCGACGCTGAAGAAGAACCAGGAGACTTCCGCCGGGGCGTGGGCCACGCCGGCGATGGGCACCAGGATGTTGCCCACCACGGGAATGAACCAGGCCGGGTTGAGGTGGACGATCTCGAATTTGCTGTGGTGCATCCACTGGGTGATGACGTAGAGGGTGAGGACCAGATGCAGCCCCGTGCCCGTCAGCCACAGCAGCTTGGAGTAGGGCGCCGACAGGGGCAGCCAGGCGATGGAGAGCAGGATGAGGGCGATGCTCACCGTGGGCACGAAATTGATGCGGACGGGGTGGCTCCATTCCTTCAGGGCCGCCGGCCGGTGCTTGATGATCTTCGCCGTGTAGAAGCCCGCCAGCGCCAGGAACAGCAGGGTGGTGAGGGCCAGCATCCAGGGGCTGGGGGCGAAGGGCAGGGCCAGTAGTTCCTCCGCCTTGCGCCAGGCGATGGTGAGGCCGCCCAGGCCCATGATCATGGCGAACCAGGCGATGGGAAGGTTTTGCAGACGGGAGGCGGGGGCTTCGGACATGGGGAACCGTGGATCGTTGAGGAATGGGGAAGGACGGCGCCTTCCCCTGCAGGGTTACAGCGGCTTGCGGATGGACAGGATGCCCCGCAGCATGCCGGCGGAGTACCCCACGGCCTTGTCGTTGGGGTACTCGGTGGCGAGGGTGGCCTTCACGTCCGGCGGCATCTTCTCCGGATCGCCGTGGCAGTTGAGGCAGAGGGGCTGGGTGACCAGGGCCTTGGCGTAGCGGAACTCCTTGCCGTCGCCGTCGCCCACCACCGCGTGCATGTCCAGGGTCTCGGGCTTTTCGCCGGCGGCCAGACGCCTGTCCAGCTCGGCGATGGCCTGGGTTTCCCAGGCGTCGGGCACGCCCTTGGGATTGCGGTTCTTGAGGCTCACGCGCTTGATCTTCATGCCTGTCCGCTCAGCCGCCTCGGCGGCGATCTGGGGCGCCTTGACCTTACACACGCCGATGGCGCCGGCAGGGCCGCTGGCGCTCATGGCGGTCTTGAGTTCGCCGCCCAGGGTCTGGATCACGCCGCCCGCGGCCTTACGGGCGTCCTCGTTGAGGCCCGCCACCTTTTCTGGGGAGGGGGAGGGGCCATGGGCGCAACCGGCCAGGGCCAGGGTCATCAGGGAAAGGCTCAGTGCGGTCTTCATCGATTTCGTCTCCTTTGGTTGTGGCGGCTCACTTACCCATCGTGACCTTGTTCCGGTCCACGTTGTAGCTCCAGGGCAGGCCGGCGTTCTTCCAGCCGTTCACGGCCCGCTTGCCCTTGTTGGGGCCATCTTTCGCCAGGTCGCCCTCGAAGCCATCCACCACCGACCAGACGTTGGTGTAGCCATGCCGGGCCAGGAGATCGGCGGACATGGCGCTGCGATCGCCGGAGCGGCAGATGAGGACGATGGGATCGGTTTTCTCGATGCCCTTGTCCAGGGCCCAGATCTCGAACTGGGAAAGGAAATCCGGGTTGGGATTGCGGACGAAGGTGTTCTTCTCTTTGTCCCACTTGTCGTAGTGCATGATGCCGAAGGAGGCGTGGCCGTCGATGCCCTCGGGCACGCCGACGAAGAGCAGTTCCTCGAGGGTGCGCACATCCACGAACAGCACCTTGGGGGCGTGCTTCTTCAGGAAGTCCGGCACGTCCTTGGCTTCCAGGTAGAGCCCGAGCTTGCTGACCTTGATCTTGGGCAGGGTGGCCGGGTCCACGGCCTGGACGTTGCAGGCGAACAGGCCGAGCAACAGGGTGAGCATGAGGTTGCGCATGGTGGTTTCTCCTCCTTCCTTGGCGATCTGGGCGATCAGCCCCGCAGTTTAGCCAGAACCCCGGCCAGATGGGATTGGGCGTCGGCCATGGCGGCGCCGATGTCGGCATGGCCCGCCAGGCCGGCGACGGTGGCCGGGTCCTGCAGGGCGAAGCGGGTGCGGCCCGGGCTCACCTCATAGGCGCAGCAGCCGCAGGGCAGCAGGGCGCCCGCATCCATGTCGGCCTCCAACACCCGCTTGGCGATGCCCGGGGCGCATACGCCCAGCAGCCGGTAGGGGGGGATTTCATGGTTGATCTTGGCCTTCAGGATGGCCTGGACATCCACTTCGGAGACCACGCCCATCCTGGCTTCTGCCAGGGCAGCCTTGAATTTCTCGATGGCTTGGTCGATGGCCAGGGGGAGTTCGACGGTATGGGCGTACATGGGTGTTCCTCTCAGGGATGTGGATGATTTTGGAAGCCGTGCATGGGGGCCTGGTTGCGCATGTGGTCGGCCACCTTGAGGAAGGCCTGATACAGCTCGGCCCGTAGTTTGTCATCCTCGACGACTTCGTCCAGGGCCAGCTTCATGCAATGCATCCACTGGTCCCGCTCGGCGTCGCCGATGGGGAAGGGCAGGTGGCGGCGGCGCAGGAAGGGTTCGCCGTGCTTCTGCTTGTAGCGCTGGGGGCCGCCCATCCAGCCGGACAGGAAGTCGAACAGCTTCTCGCGGGAATTGTCCAGACTTTCGGCATGGAGCTTGCGGATGCCCCAGACCTCGGGCAGTTCGTCCATGTGGTCGTAGAAGCGGTCCACCAGTTGCCGGACCTTTTCGTCGCCGCCGATGCGTTGGTAGTGGGTGAGGATGTTCATGGCGCGGAGGAATATCAGAATCCGCTAATTTTACGCATTGAAGCCCCGGCTGGGTGGATCGACCACATCTCTGGCAGGGGCATGGTCTTCGCTGAATGGATTTTCACTCCCCCCTGGGCAAAGTCACGCGCACCCGCAGGCCGCCTTCCGGCCGGTTCGCCAGGGTGACCTCGCCGCCGTGGGCCCGGGCCAGGTTGCGGGCGATGGCCAGGCCCAGGCCGACGCCGCCGGTATCCCGGTTGCGTGAATCCTCGCCCCGGCGGAAGGGTTCGAACATCTGTTCCTGCTTTTCCTCTGGGATGCCAGGGCCGTCATCCTCGATGAGAATGACCAGTTCATGGGGGCCATCCTCCACCCGGATGTGGGCGCCGCCGCCATAGCGCACGGCGTTTTCAAGCAGGTTCGCGAGGCAGCGTTTCAGGGCTTGCGGGCGGGCCCGAAGGGGCTGCAGGGCTTCACCGCTTACGTCCACCGGGGCCCCCAGGGCTGCCATGTCGTCCCGCAGGGTGGAGAGCAGGGCGTTCACGTCCAGCTGGGCACTGGCTTCCTTCCGGGCTTCGCCCCGGAGGAAATCCAGGGTGGCGCCGATCAGGGTTTCCATGTCGTCCAGATCGCGCAGGAATTTTTCCCGCTGGACCTGGTCCGGCAGCATCTCGGCGCGCAGCTTCAACCGGGTGATGGGAGTCTTCAGGTCATGGGAGACAGCGGCCAGGATGCGCAGGCGGTCTTCCAGGTAGCTGGCCAGGCGGCTTTGCATGGTGTTGAAGGCGTGGGCCGCCTGGCGCACCTCCAGGGGCCCGGTTTCCGCAAGCGGCGGGCCGCCCAGATCCCGGCCCAGGGCATCGGCCGCCCTGGCCAGCCGGCGCAGGGGCTGCACCGCCCAGCGCATGGCCAGCAGGGCGAGGAAGGCGATGGCGACGAAATACCCGGTGAGCAGAGGCAGGTGGCGGCTGGGCACCACGCCTTCGTCGCCGGGATAGCGGTGGGTGGCCACCACCACCTGGCCATCGGCCAGCAGGAAGGAGATGCGGGTGAGGATGGGCACGCCACCCTCGCTTTCCTCGGGGCCGCCCGCCACGGCGACCCGGCGGCGGGCGCCCATGTCTTCGCGCAGGTGGGCTTGCAACTTGCCCAGGGCGCCGGACGAGCTGCTCTCCACGGGCCTATCCTCCAGGCTGAAGACGACGCGGGGTGAATTCACCACGCGCAGCAGTTCGGCCCGCTCGGAGGCGGGGGTTCCATCCAGTTTGTCGGCGACGGTGATGAGACGCTGCACCAGGGGCCCGGCAATGAGGTGGGAGAGCAGCCGCTCCCGTTCTTCCTGATAGAGCTGCTCCGAGATCCACTGGGCGGCCAGCAGGCCGATGAGCAGCACCCCGGCCACCCGCAGGTAGATGGAATCCAGCCTGCCTCCAGGAGTTCTCATGTCCGCTCCACCGGCACCGAGAGCACGTAGCCCTCGTTGCGCACGGTTTTGATCAGGCGGGGCTCCCGGGGGTCGTCCCCCAGCTTGCGGCGCAAACGGCCCACCTGAACATCCACGGCCCGGTCGAAGGCATTGGCTTCCCGGCCCTGGGTGAACTCCAGCATCTGGTCCCGGGACAGCACCCGGTTGGGATGTTCCAACAGCATGCGCAGGAGCTTGTATTCGGCGCCGGACAGGTCCACCACCACGCCCATGGGGGAACTCAACTGGCGGGTGCGGGTGTCCAGGGTCCAGTCGGCGAAGCGGAAGCGGCGCACGTCTTCGTCCGCCAGATTTTCCGGCAGGCTGCTGGCCCGGCGCAGGATGCTCTTCACCCGGGCCAGCAGTTCCCGGGGATTGAAAGGTTTGGAGAGATAGTCGTCGGCGCCCATCTCCAGGCCGACGATGCGGTCCACCTCGTCGCCCCGGGCGGTGAGCATGAGGATGGGAATGCGGCTGCCGGCCCGCAGCCGCCGGCACAAGGAGAGCCCGTCCTCCCCGGGCAGCATGATGTCCAGGATGATCAGGTCGAAGGGGGCGGTATCCATGGCCTGCCGCATCTGGCGGCCGTCGGCCACGGCGGTGACCCGGTAGCCCGCCTGCCCCAGGTAGTCCCGCAGCAGGTTGCGCAACTCCGCATCGTCGTCCACCACCAGCAGATGGTCCTGTTTCATTCCATATCCCTTTCGGTGCTCTGATTATTTTCCGGACAGCGCTCGGTCGCCCACCAGTTTGTAAATTCCTGTAACAAGTCGGGGGCGTGCCAAACCTGCTTACAAAAGGGCGCGCTTCCTGTTGCCGGCTGGTTACACCCGCCTGCTTCAATCAAATCGAGGTTGATCGACCTGTCTTCCGGCCGGGCGGCCGGATTCGATGAACCCATCCGAAAGGAGCACGCCATGAAATCCACCAAACTGATGATGACGGCCGTCATGCTGGCGCTGGGCCTGGGCGCCGTTCCCGGCTTCACCGCCGACCCGGCTCCCGCCCCGAACAAGGAGGCCATCTACGGCAGCCAGTTGATGACCGCCCAGGAACGCGCGGAATTCCGTGCCAGGATGCGCGCGGCCAAGACCCTCGAGGAGCGCGAGCAGATCCGCCTGGAACACCACAAGGCCATGCAGGAGCGCGCCAAAGCCCAGGGCAAGACCCTGCCGGACACGCCACCCGCCATGGGCGGCGGCATGGGCCCCGGTGGCGGCCGCAACCGCTGAATCTCCTACTTGAAATGGCGGGACGGCGTTCTCCGGAACGCTGTCCCGTTGCCTGTCCCTGAACCCCGCCCACTTTTCGGAGTCGCCGATGCCCCGGCCGCTGACACTGACCGCTTCCTTGCTGCTCGCCCTGTCCCTTCCCGTGGCCGCCGGCGACAAGATGTTCACCCTGTCGCCCGCCCAGCGCGCCGCCCTCAAGGTG
>CAZYEY010000028.1:0-6397 GCA_964646585.1 uncultured Thiobacillus sp.
GTCCGGGAAGGCATAGAAGGCGCCGCCGCTGTCCACGCATTGCACGCCAGGGATGGCATTGAGACCATCCACCACGAAACGGTGACGCTCCCGGAAGGCCGCCAGCATGGGCTGGATGCAGGATTGGTCACCGTTCAACGCTGCCTCGGCCGCCACCTGGGAGATGGAAGTGGGGTTGGAGGTGCTCTGGGACTGGATGTTGTCCATGGCGGCGATGATCCGGGCCGGGCCTGCTGCGTAGCCGATGCGCCAACCGGTCATGGCATAGGCTTTGGAGACGCCATTGAGGACCATAGTGCGGTCGTAGAGGTCCGGGCAGGCATTGAGGATGTTGCTGTAGGGGCCGTCCGCCATGAGGATGTGCTCGTACATGTCGTCGCTGGCGATGAGCACCTGGGGATGGCGGCGCAGCACCTCGCCCAGGGCGGCCAGTTCATCCTTGCTGTAGACGGCACCGCTGGGGTTGGATGGGCTGTTGATGACCAGCATCCTGGTGCGGGGGGTGATGGCTGCTTCCAGTTGCGCCGGGGTGATCTTGAATCCCTGATCGATGCCGGCCTCGACGATGACCGGCACACCGTCGGCCAGGATCACCATGTCCGGGTAGGAGACCCAGAAGGGGGCGGGGATGATGACTTCGTCGCCCGGGTTGATGAAGGCCTGGGCCAGGTTGTAGAAGCTTTGTTTGCCGCCGCAGGAGACCAGGATCTGGTTGGCGGCGTAGCTGAGGCCGTTTTCCCGCTGGAATTTGCCGATGACCGCCTGTTTCAGGCTGGGTGTGCCGCCTACGGCGGTGTACTTGGTGAAGCCGGCGTGGATGGCGGCGATGGCCGCGTCCTTGATGTGCTGGGGGGTGTCGAAATCCGGCTCGCCCACGCCCAGGCCGATGATGTCCTTTCCTTCGGCCTTCATTTTCGCAGCCTTGGCGGCGACGGCAAGGGTAGGGGAGGGCTTGATGTTCTGCACGCGGCGGGAGAGTTCCAAGGGAAAGCCTTTTTCGGGATACGGCGCGCGACGGGGCGCCGGAAGACTAAAATGGTCGGGTTTTTCGCGCGCGGAATTTTAACTTGGCTGTCACCTTCCCCCATAGTCCTTTTGCACTGCATCAACCATTTCCCCCGGCTGGAGATCAGCCCGAAGCAATCGCGCAACTGGTGGAAGGAGTGGAGGACGGCCTGCGTTTCCAGACCCTGCTGGGGGTGACGGGCTCGGGCAAGACCTACACCATGGCCAATGTCATCGCCCGCCTGGGCCGGCCGGCCTTCGTCATGGCCCCCAACAAGACCCTGGCTGCCCAGTTGTACGCCGAGTTCCGGGAATTCTTCCCGGACAACGCGGTGGAGTATTTCGTTTCCTACTACGACTACTACCAGCCGGAAGCCTACGTGCCGTCCCGGGATCTCTTCATCGAGAAGGATTCCAGCATCAACGAGCACATCGAGCAGATGCGCCTGTCCGCCACCAAGGCCCTGCTGGAGCGGGAGGACTGCGTCATCGTCGCCACCGTGTCGGCCATCTACGGCATCGGCGACCCGGTCGATTACCACGGCATGATCCTGCACCTGCGGGTGGGGGAGCGCCTGGACCAGCGGGCCATCCTGCGCCGGCTCACCGAGATGCAGTACACCCGCAACGAAATGGAATTCCGCCGGGGGGTGTTCCGGGTGAAAGGCGACGTCATCGACATCTTCCCGGCGGAAAGCGCGGAAGCCGCGGTGCGGGTGTCCCTGTTCGACGACGAGGTGGAAAGCCTGGCCATCTTCGATCCCCTCACCGGCCAGGTGCTGCACAAGGCCACCCGTTACACGGTCTATCCCTCCAGCCACTACGTCACGCCCCGGGATGTGGTGCTCAACGCGGTGGAGAACATCAAGATCGAATTGGCCCAGCGCCTGGAGTATTTCCAGTCCCACGGCAAGCTGGTGGAGGCCCAGCGCCTGGAGCAGCGCACCCGCTTCGACCTGGAGATGCTGGCGGAGCTGGGGTTCTGCAAAGGCATCGAGAACTACTCCCGGCACCTATCCGGGCGCAATCCAGGGGAACCGCCGCCCACTCTCATCGACTATCTGCCGCCCAATGCGGTGATGTTCATCGACGAGTCCCACGTCACCGTGCCCCAGGTGGGGGGCATGTTCAAGGGTGACCGGGCCCGCAAGGAGAATCTGGTGGACTACGGCTTCCGCCTGCCCAGCGCCTTGGACAACCGGCCCTTGCGCTTCGATGAATTCGAGAAGGTCATGCGCCAGACCGTGTTCGTTTCCGCTACCCCGGGACCCTATGAGATCAAGCATCAGCAGAAAGTGGTGGAGCAGGTGGTGAGGCCAACTGGCTTGGTGGACCCACAGATCATCATTCGGCCCGTGGCCACCCAGGTGGACGATCTGATGTCCGAAATCACCCTGCGCGCCGCGCGCGACGAGCGGGTCATGGTCACCACCCTGACCAAACGCATGGCCGAGCAGCTCACGGAATACCTGGCCGACCACGGCATCAAGGTTCGCTACCTGCACTCGGACATCGACACCGTGGAGCGGGTGGAGATCATCCGGGACCTGCGCCTGGGGGTGTTCGATGTGCTGATTGGCATTAACTTGTTGCGTGAAGGCCTTGATATTCCTGAGGTTTCCCTGGTTGCAATTTTGGATGCGGACAAGGAGGGCTTCCTGCGCTCGGAGCGCTCGCTGATCCAGACCATCGGCCGGGCCGCCCGCCACCTGAACGGCACGGCCATCCTCTACGCCGACACCATCACCGATTCCATGCGCCGGGCTCTGGACGAAACCGAGCGGCGCCGCAGTAAGCAGAAGCACTTCAACGCCGTGCACGGCATCGTCCCGGCGGGGGTGAAGAAACGCATCAAGGACATCATCGACGGGGTCTACGACGCGGAGAACGCCCAGAAGGAGATTCAGGCGGCCCAGGGCAGGGCCCGGTACGAGGCCTTGGGGGAGAAGGACCTGGCACGGGAGATCAAGCGCCTGGAGAAGGAGATGTTGGCCGCCGCCAAGGCCCTGGAGTTCGAGAAGGCAGCCCAGTTGCGTGACGAGATGCATGCCCTGAGAAAGCAAGCTTTCGGCGTGGAGTGAGGCATCCGGCCGTCCAACTACAGGATTGATGGAACATGCCGATAACCCCCTTGGCAATTCAGCACTTGCAGAAAGGGAGATGAGCGCATGTCGCTGAGCGCGATCAAGGGTCATGAACAATCCATCAACTACGAAATGCTCCGCGCCCTGGTGGTGGACGACTATCCGGGCATGCGCAGCGCCCTGAAGATGACGCTGTCCAACTTCGGCATCACCAGGATCGATCTGGCCAGCAATGCCGCTGAGGTGGTCTTCAAGGTGGGCAACAGTTGCTACGACATCATCCTTTGCGACTTCAACCTGGGCGAGGGCAGGGATGGCCAGCAACTGCTGGAGGAATTGCGTCACCGGGGCCTCATCAGCCTGGATACGGCTTTTGTCATGGTCACCGCCGAGTCCGTCTACGAGAAGGTGGTGGCCACCGCCGAGCTGGCGCCGGACGACTACATGATCAAGCCCTTCAGCGCCGAGCTCATGCGCAACCGGCTGGAAAACATCTTCTTGAGGAAACTGGCCTTCTCCAGGGTGTACCGGCACTACGAGGCCCATGAATTGGAGGCAGCCATCGCCGCCTGTGACGAGGTGCTCAAGAGCCATCCCAAATATGCGATGGACGCCTTGCGGTTCAAGGGCGAAATCCTCAATGCCATGGGGCGATTCCAGGAAGCGGAAGTCCTTTATCAGCAAATCATCCAGATGCGCGCCATCCCTTGGGCCCGGCTTGGCTTGGCCAAGGCCCTGCATTCGCAGAAAAGGGATGAGGAGGCGGAGGCGATCCTCCACGACGTGCTCGAAAAGGCTCCGGAAATGCTGTCTGCCTACGACCTCCTGGCTGATGTGCGTCTGGCCAGGAAGGATGGCGCCGGCGCCCAGGCCGCCCTGCAGCAGGGCGTGGCGATCTCCGGCAAGACCGTGCGCCGACAGCAGAAACTCGGAGCAGTGGCCCATGACAATGGCGACCTGGACACTGCCCGGGCCGCCTTCTCCACGGTACTGGAAAAGGGCCGGCATTCCGTCTTTGTCTCCCCCACCGACTTCGGCAACCTGTGCCGGGTGCAAATCGAGCAGGGCGATGTGAATGCCGCCCTGGACACGCTGAAGCGTGGCAAGCACATCCTCCAGGCGAGTCCGGAGGGCCAGATGGTCTCCGCTGTAGTGCAAGGGGTGGCCTATGCCCGGTCCGGCCGGAACGAAGAGGCCGCCAAGGCCCTGGAGGAGGCCGCCCGTCTGCGCGGGGAGGGCACCCGGGTGGACGAGAGGATCATGTTGGACCTGGCAGGCTCATGCATGGTCCTGGGCCGCCACGAGGAGGCGGACGCCATCGTTGGCGAGGTGGCGCGCAATGCCCATGACAGCGAAACCCTGCTGGCCAAGGCCAGGAAGCTCTATGAGGAATCGGGTCGTGGCCACGTCGGCAATCAGGTTTTGGCGGCGGCCACTGCGGATGTGCGCAAACTCAACAACGAAGGCGTCATGCTGGCCCACGAGGGCGACTTCCAGGGCGCCTTGGATCGCATGCGCCGGGCCTGCATCGAAGCGCCCTTCAACCCGCGCATCCTGATGAATGGCATCTGGGTCATCCTGAGACACCTGGAGCAGTCCGGCATGGACCACGAGCTATTGGACGAGGCCGTCCGTCTGCTGGGCGAAGTGGAAAAGCAGGTTCCCGGACATGCCCGCATCACCGGCCTGCGCAATCAGATCAAGGAGGTGGAAGCCCGCTTTGGCATTCGCAGGAGAACCGCCTGATGAAATTCGATACCTCCACCATGTATGCGGCGCTCATGCACGAACTCAAGAACAATCTGGGCCTGCTCACCATCAACCTGGACGCCATCCCCCTGCGCGGCGAAGCGGAGCATGATGGCCGCCTGGACGATGCCCGCCTGCTCTGCCAGCGCAGCAGCGAGCGGCTGCAACAAGCCTTGTTGGTCTACAAGGCCACCAACTCGGAACTGCACCCGGCAGTAGACGCCTATTCCCCCGTGGACATGCTGCGGGAACTGGGGGATACCGCCCGTTCCCTGGCCCGGGATCGCCTCCGGGTGGAGACCCTGGTGGGCGATGAAGTGCCGGACCTGTGGTTCTTCGACCGCACCCTGGTGGGAATGGCCATGACCAATGCCATACACAATTCCCTCACCCATGCCCGCACCAACATCCGCATCGAAGCGGACATGCTGGATGGCTGCCTGGCCTTCGCGGTTCGCGACGACTCGCCGGGCTATCCCGACCATATCCTGGCCTGCGGCTCCGGAAAGAGCGTCTTTTCCTCCCATGGGACCGGCCTGGGCCTGATGTTCGCCCTGCTCATCGCCGAGGCCCATGAGAATCAGGGCAGAATCGGGGAACTGCGCCTCTCCAACGAAAATGGCGCGGTGTTCCGGTTGCTGCTGCCCTGAGGCAGCAGGCACGGCCAACCCAATAAATCAGGTATGACATGAAGAAAACATCGTTACTATTTGTTTGCATGGGGAATATTTGTCGATCCCCAACGGCGGAGGGGGTCTTCCGCCAGTATGCCCGGGCCGCTGGCCTGGAAGAACATCTGCGCATCGACTCTGCCGGAACCCACGATTACCACGTGGGCAAGGCGCCGGATGAGCGCGCCCAGGCAGCAGCCCTGGGGCGTGGTTACGACCTCTCCCAACTTCGTGCCCGCCAGGTCGCATCGGTGGATTTCTCGGATTTCGACTACATCCTGGCCATGGACAGGGAGAACCTGGCGGGCCTGCTGCGGTCGTGCCCGCCGGAGCACCGTCACAAAGTGCGACTTTTTCTGTCCTTCAGCGAGCGCTACACCAATCAGGAAGTGCCCGATCCCTACTACGGCGGCCGCCAGGGCTTCGAACAGGTCCTGGACATGGTGGAGGATGCCGCCCGTGGTCTGATCGCGGAATTGCGCAAGCGCTAACCGGTCATTTGTCCCCGTCCGGCACGAACTTCAACACGTTGCCATTGATGCAGTAGCGCTTGCCGGTGGGAGGTGGGCCGTCGTCGAAGACGTGGCCCAAGTGGATGCCGGAACTGGCGCTCCTCACCTCCACCCGACGCATGCCGTGACTGTTGTCCGGATGCAGCGTCACCGCGCCTTCTGCCGGGTTGAAGAAGCTGGGCCAGCCGGTGCCGCTGTCGAACTTGGTATCGCTGCGGAAAAGGCGGGCGCCGGTGATGGGATCCACGAACCAGCCAGGCCGTTTCTCGTCCAGATGGGAGCCGGTGAAGGGGCGCTCGGTGCCTTGATCGAAGGCGATGCGGCGCTGTTCCGGGGTGAGGAGCTGGAACCCCAGCCACTTCCAGAAGCGGATCTG
>CAZYEY010000029.1:0-3878 GCA_964646585.1 uncultured Thiobacillus sp.
GATGAACCGCTGGGCAAGCTTCGGATTCTTGCTGAACTTGCTGATGGCGATCGGGATGTAACCGATGCGCGGGATCATTTCTTTCGGCAGCGGAATGGTCTCGATGCGTTCCGGGTCCCAGTACTGGAACACGCGCCAGCCCACCACCGCGTCGGCCAGTTTCAGCGAAATCGCCGTGGCGGTTTGCTCGCAGGAGCCGGTGTAGTTCGTGATGTTCTGCTTGAGCTGTTCGCGCTCGGCGCGGGTCAACTCGTTCTCGAAGATCTCCACCGCATAGGCGCCCACGCACACCCCCTCGGGGTTGGCGATGGCCACCCGCAGGCCCGGCTTCAGCAGATCCTTCAGGCCCTTGATGTTGTGGGGGTTGCCCTTCTGCACGTTGATGGCAGGCACCACGTAGACGATGATTTTTTCCGTATTGGGCAGCACGTCGCCGTCCCGCTTGGCGACTTCCATGTAGTCGGAGGAGCCGGGGAAGTAGAGGTCGCCCTGCTTGCCCAGTTTCATTTGCGACAACACGAAGCCCGAGCCGCCGAACACCACGTCCACCTTCACGCCGGTCTTCTTCTCGAAAGCCTTGGCGGCATCGGTGGTGGGCGGCACGGTGGCCGCACCCGCGAAGATGAGCAGAGAGTCGGCGGCCTGGGCGAGATTCAGGCCAAAGGCCAGCGCCAGGCCGGCCAGGGTGGTGAGGGATTTTTTCATGTTGAACTCCTTGAGGTTATAGGTGAAGGGGCTAGAGGGGTCGAGCGGGCATGGGGGCAGCCGTCAGCTTGCCCGGGCGCAGACATCTGTATTCCGTGATGGCCTCGAACACACCCTGGGCGATGCGCGCCGGGCGCTCGGCCAGACCGGAAAAACGGGCCCCTTCGGGTACCACTTCGATACACTTGCTGCCCGCCGCGAGGCTCACGCCGTCCCGGACGAGGCCGCGCAGCCGCCCGCTCTTGGGGGCGGCGAGCGGGGTGTCGCCGATATGGGCGACGACCTGGCCTTCCCTGACCGCGTCGCCGATAGCGAAAGTGGTACGGAACACGCCCGCCACCGGCGCGTAGACATAGCGCTCGCGGCCCCAGCCGCCGATGGGTTTGGGCTCGCCGGCGAAGGCGCGGGTCGGGCCTTGCTCGATGACCTGGCCCAGGTAGTCACCCCAGCCGGTCTCCACCGCCCGGTGGCAGTTGCCGCCGGCGACGAAGTTGGGGCCGAGGCCGATCACCAGGGGGGCGAGACCACGCTGGTCCTCCGGCACGGCGCGCTTTTTCATGCGGGCATCCACCAGCATCTCGGGTTCCAGGGCGGTGAGCAGCACTTCCAGGGGCTGCGAACTGTAGGCGAGGTCATGGGCGCCGCTCCGCAGCCAGTCGGCCACATCCTCCACCTGACGGCAGACCGCGCCCTCCAGACAGGCCACCCCATCGAAGGCGGCATCGGCGAAGGATTGACCCCGCCGGGTGACGGCAGGCGCCGGGCCTTCGGAGAGCAGCACGGCGTAACCGGCTTCGGTGAGCCGCAAGGCCACCGCCGAGGCCACGTCGTTGGCGCCGCGCACCAGGGCGCAAGCCTGGAATGAGCCCACCATGATGTCCTGTTTCCCCAACACGCTATGCATATCAATACATATCGAATCGCAAAAAAAAGCAGTTCTTCGCCTTTTTTACTGATGCAATATAAAGTGTCCGTTATGCATCATAGTGCATCTCGACCGGCATGGGATTGACGGACGTCAAGGCCCGGGGGCGTGGTTTTCTGCCCTGTTGCAACCGCGGAGACAGCGGCTAGGTCTCGTCGCCCCGGTCACCCGGGCGTGGGGTCTCGAGGGGGGCCAGATAGCGTTCGAAGGCCTTGAATTCCCGCGCCACTGCGCGGGCGGCCTTGACTTCCATGTCCTGATAGGCAGCCAGGACTTCGCGGCCCAGATCGGTCAGCCGGGCGCCGCCGCCGTGGGCGCCGCCCGCGCTGGAGTCCACCAGGGGCGCCACGAAGCGCTTGTTCATGGCATCCACCAGATTCCAGGCCCGGCGGTAGGACATGCCATTGGCCCGGGCCGCCGCCGAGATGGAGCCGTTGTGGATGATCGCTTCCAGCAACGCGGCCTTGCCGGGGCCGATGGCGGTGCCTTCGCCCAACAGCACCCGCAAGCGCGGGCGGGCGGTGAGGGTGGCGCGGGGAGGAGACTTGCTTTTCATCGCGGCGACATGTCGACAGTGGAAATGTCGGCAAGTCTAACCGCTTGCATTCGCTCACCCATCTCCCGCCACTCGGGGGCGGGCCGCCATAGGGTGCGTCCTCGGCCCAAAGCCGGCCAGTGGGGTGGCGTTCCGGACCGGCGTGCGGCTCAGCCCACCACCGCCGCCACCTTGATCTGGGCCCAGGCTGCCATGCCGGGTGCCAGTTGCATGGCCTCGGCGGTGCGCCGGGTCATGCGGGCCAGCAGGGACTGGCCGTTCACCGCCAGCCGGGCCAGCATCAGGGCTGGGTGGGCGTCCTCGCCCAGGGCCTCGATGCGCACCGGCAGATGGTTGAGGATGCTGGTGTCGGTATGCTCGGCGTGGGACAGGCTCACGTCCCGGGCCAGCACCCGCAGGCGCAGCCGGTCGCCCACCGCATGGCCTACGTCGCGTACCCACAGGCTGCCGCCGGGGAATTCGACCCGGGCGAGATGCCACTGCGCGTCCCGTTCTGCAAGCCGGCCTTCCAGCACCACACCCGCGTCCTCGCCCAGGCGGATGGGCATCTTCACATCGGCCAGCACGTCCTTGAGGGGGCCTTGCGCCACCACCTTGCCCGCCTCCAGGGCGACGATGTGGTCGGCCAGCCGCGCCACTTCGTCCGGCGAGTGGCTGACGTAGAGCACGGGGATGTCCAGTTCGTCGCGCATGCGTTCCAGGTAAGGCAGGATTTCCTGCTTGCGCTTCAGGTCCAGGGCCGAGAGGGGTTCGTCCATGAGCAGCAGACGTGGCTTCAGGGCCAGGGCCCGGGCGATGCCCACCCGCTGGCGTTCGCCGCCGGAGAGCTGATGGGGCCGGCGATCCAGCAGGCTGCCGATGCCCAGCAGGTCGATGACGTGGTCCAGGGCGGCCTTGTCGAGTCGCTCGGCCGCGCGTTTCATGCCGTAGTCCAGGTTGCCCCGGGCGGTGAGGTGGGGAAACAGGCTGGCCTCCTGGAACACGTAGCCCAGGGGGCGCTTATGGGTGGGCAGGCAGGTGCGGCCGTCCTGCCAGACCTCGCCCTTCATGACCAGACGGCCTTCCGGCGCGTGGGCCAAGCCGGCGATCAGGCGCAGCAGGGTGGTCTTGCCGGAGCCGGAGTGGCCGAACAGGGCGGTCACGCCCCGGCCGGGCAGTTCCAGGTCCACGTCCAGGGTGAACTCGGGGTAGGCGAGCTTGAAGCGGGCCTGGATGGTTTCGTTGTTCATCGTCATACGTGCACCACGTGATAGCGACGGTTGAGGAAATAGACCGTGAACAGCAACAGGAACGAGGCCACCAGGAGGCCGCCGGCGAGGATGTGGGCGCTGGCGTAATCCATGGCCTCGGCGTGGTCGTAGATGGCGATGGACAGCACCCGGGTCTCGCCGGGAATGTTGCCGCCCACCTGCCCGTGTGGTGCACCCCGGTGGGCCCCTACCGCCCCGCGAACAGCCCCCGTGTTGCCACTGAGGTCCGGCTGGGCACACGCGCCGGAGCGCGGTCTGGTGTTGAAGCGCGAGGTCGGGCAGCACGGCAGCAGCTGCCTGCCCAACCATGAGCGCCCCCTGGGATCCGTGTTCCAGGAGGCCAGCCTGTTTCCCCACCTCACCGCCCGGGGCAAACTGGACTACTGCATGAAACGCGCGGCCGAGCGACTCGACAAGGCCGCCCTGGACCACGTCATCGACC